>JAZRDT010000050.1:0-31709 GCA_045660385.1 Bacteroidaceae bacterium
GGCCATCTACGATCTTCACTGTCTCGCCACCATAGAGCAACTGTGCTCCGGTGACCCACCAAATTTCATAATTTTCAAACATGTCGGTGAATTTTAATTCACAATTCACAATTCACAATTCACAATTATCATCATTGCGCCTGTCAATCGCTATTGTGAGGTTAATAATTAATTATTCTTTAAGTTCTTTATTATTGATATTAAAAGTTTATTCAACTCTTTACAATCGTTATTCACACTTTCGTATTGCTCTAATGTCAAGAGTTCTGCACGATAAAAGATTTCTAGCCAATACTCTGTTTCATTAGCTTCTTTAAGAGCTATTTTCAGTTTATGGATGAAGTCCTCTCTACTTTCTGCATGTTCAGCCTCTCTTATGTTGGCACCGATGCTTGTCCCAGATTTCAGGAGTTGTGTACAGATAGCATGTTCTGTGTAAGGCATATTCTTAGTCAGATGTTTGACTAAGTTTATGATTCTTACAGCAAAATCAGTGCTCTTGTTCTTTACAATATTGTCCTTCTTCATATGGAACTAATTGTCAATTGTGAATTATGAATTGTGAATTTGAATAATCAATGTTTTTGCCCTTTCTGACCATAGTAAGCGTTCGGACCATGCTTACGGTTGTAGTGCTTCTCAACGAGGAGCGGATTCATCGTAGTCTCGGGGTTGAGAGTGAATGCGATGTAAGCCATCTTGGCGCACTGCTCCATCACCTTGGCGTTGTATACGGCGTTGGCCGGACTGGTACCCCATGAGAAGGGACCGTGGTTCTTTACCAATACACCGGGGGTGTGGTCGGGGTTGATGCCCTCGAAACGCTTTACAATCACGTTACCTGTCTCGAGCTCGTAGTCACCCTCTACCTCCTCCTTAGTCATGGCATCGGTGCAGGGGATATCCTTGTAGAAGTAGTCGGCGTGTGTGGTACCGATGTTGGGGATATCCTTACCAGCCTGTGCCCAAGCGGTAGCATAGGTAGAGTGGGTGTGTACTACACCTTGTATGTTGGGGAATTCGCGGTAGAGCACCAAGTGAGTGGGTGTATCTGATGAGGGGTTAAGATCACCCTCTACAACCTCACCCGTGTGGAGGTCTACCACCACCATGTCTGATGCCTTCATGTCATCGTAGCTCACACCGCTAGGCTTAATCACTACAAGACCTTTCTCACGGTCGATACCTGACACGTTGCCCCATGTGAAGATTACCAAGCCCTGCTTCACAAGGTCGAGGTTGGCTTGGAATACCTTTTGTTTGAGTTCTTCTAACATAGTTTTCTATTCTTTTATAATATGTACGCGCGTGCGCGCATTATAATCTAAACTTCAGTGAATCCTGATATTTTGCTATGTTGAACTTGTAGAGTGCCGCTCCGCGACGCGATGTGACCTTGTCGATGAGTTCGGTCTTCTCTATATAGCTCATTTCAGCAACTCGTTTTCTGAAATTCCGTTTGTCTATCGGTTCACCATTGATTGCTTCGTATAGCGTCTGCAGTTGGGTGAGTGTAAAGTGTTCGGGCAGCAGATTGAAGCTGATGGGCTGCATAGCTGCTTGCACCTTCATCACCAAGCGGGCTCTGTCCACCATCTGTTTGTGGTCGAAGAGCAGGGTTGGCAGTTCGTTGATCTTTACCCAATATGCGTTGTGTTCCTCTACGAGCTTGCGGTCATATTCGTTGATGTTGATCAGTGCATAGTAGGCGGTTGATATCACTCGTTCGCCTGGGTCTCTATTCACTTGGCCGAATGAGCCGACTTGCTCCATAAACACGTTGGTGAGTCCTGTGAGCTCAGCCAATACGCGCTTGGCCGCATCGTTCATATGTTCGCCTTCTCGTACGAAACCACCCATCAATGACCACTCGCCCTTACCCGGATCGAACTTTCGTTTCAGCAGGAGGAGATTGAGTTCTCCTCCGCTGAATCCGAAAATGATGCAGTCAACTGCATGGTAGAACCTTGGATGTTGGGAATAGTACTGTTGCATTACTCTTGATTACCAGAAGTAGATGTAGAATGCTACAGTAATACCGAGGATGATAACAGTGTGGATAACGTCCCACTTGTTCCAGCTGCGCTTGGTAGCTTCCTTCTGCTCGGGAGTAGATGTACCGAATACGAGACCCTTGATTTCGCTCTCGGCCTTAGGCTGAGTGAAGAGGCTCACGAAGAAACATACGAGCAAGCAGAATACCAACATGCATCCGCAGAAGTACAACCAGTTGAAGTCGTAGAATACAGCCTTGAACCAACCGGCAGGAGCACCCTCTACGCTGGTGTAGAGAATCTTAGCGCCCAAGCGGATGATACCGATTACGAGACCTGAGATCAAAGCCCACTGGCCACCCTTCGGAGTAGCACGCTTCCAGCAGATACCCATCAGGAAGGCAGCAGCGATACCAGGAGCGAGTACAGACTGTACATCCTGCAAGTAGAGGTAGAGTACGTCACCGATGCTCTTCATTACGGGGATCCAGAGGATACCGAGAGCCACGATGATAACAGTAGCAATCTGACCGATCTTAACGAGCTTCTTACCATACTCCTCTGAGTCAACAACGCGGCCGTCCTCAGCAATTACTGGGTTGGGGTCGGGATGCTTCACCTTGTATACGTCGATGGTGTAGAGCATAGCTGAAGAGTTGAAGAGTGATGCCAATGAAGACATCAAGGCAGCGAGAATACCGCATACTACCACACCCTTGAAACCTGCGGGGAGCAACTTAGCCACCAAGAGGGGGAAGGCAACGTCACCGTTGTTCAATACGGGAGCCATAGCGTGAGCAAGGTCTGAGTTCAATACACCAGTCTCAGCACCCTTAGCCAATGCGAAAGCAATCATACCGGGGATGAGGAACAAGAACACAGGGAGCAACTTGAGGTATGCGCCGAAGATAGCACCACGGCGAGCTTCACCTTCGTTCTTTCCAGAGAGTACGCGCTGCACAATGAACTGGTCAGTACACCAGTACCAGAAACCGATTACAGCCGAACCGATGAGTGCACCCAACCAAGGATATTGGGGGTCGCTGTTGCCACGCATGAGGTGAATCATAGTACCCTGAGCACCTTCGTATGCGGGAGTAACGTCACAGAGAGTCATCAAGTTGTTCCAACCACCGAGCTCCTTGAGACCGAGCACGAGGATAACAACCGAACCAACCAAGAGAATCGGAGTCTGCAACACAGAGGTCTTCAATACTGATTCCATACCACCGAGGATGGTGTAGATAGCAGTCAGAATTACGAGTCCGATAGCAGCGATCCAGAAGAAGTCGATGCCCCAGAGCTCTTCGATACCGAATACCTGCTGGAATACCACGCCACCTGCATATACGGTTACAGCAACCTTTGTCAACACGTAGCTGATGAGCGAGATGTAGGTGAGGATAGTGCGCGACTGCTTGTTGAAGCGCTTCTCCAAGAATTCGGGCATGGTGAGTACCATACTTCTCTCATAGAAGGGTACGAATACCCATGCAAGGATCAAGATCATCCAACCTTGAATCTCCCAGTGAGCCATCGCCATACCGCTTGAAGCACCTGAGCCGGCCAAACCGATAAGGTGCTCCGAACCGATGTTCGATGCAAAGATAGAGGTACCGATAGCAATCCATGTTGCATCACGTCCGCTCAAGAAATAGTCAGAAGAGTTGTCCTTCTGCTTTCTCATCACACTCACTACAATCCATATCATTGCTGCAGCAAACAGTCCAATGACAATCCAGTCTAATAATGCCATAATGTTTTAGTTGTTAGTTAATTATTTTGATTAGTTTGTTACGTTTCTTATTTCTCTACAGCGAACTTATACACGCAGTGGCTGTAATACTCCTGTCCGGGCTCGAGGATAGCTGAAGGCCAACCTTCGAGGTGGCTCTTGTTGGGAGTGTCGGGATATTTCTGTGTTTCGAGACACATACCTGTGCGCTGGTTGATGTTCTTGCCATCCTTGCCGATGGTGGTGCCATCGAGGAAGTTACCTGAGTAGAACTGGATACCGGGCTCGTTGGTGTACACCTCGAGTACGATACCGGTTACGGGGCTCTTCAATGTTGCGCACACCTGTGTGTCGTCGCCCTTGGTGTTGAGTACCCAGTTGTGGTCATAGCCGTTACCATTCTTCAGCTGCTCAAAGTCAAAGTTGGTGATCTCTGCACCCACCTCCTTGAATGCGGTGAAGTCCATCGGAGTACCTGCTACGGGAGCAATCTCACCTGTAGTCATGTAGGTGCTGTCCACCGGAGTGTAGTAGTCAGCGTTGAGCTGCAACAGGTGGTTGGTGATGGGCATCTGGTGATCACCGTTGAGGTTAAAGTAGCAGTGGTTGGTCTGGTTGATGATGGTCTTCTTGTCGGTGGTAGCTGTCCACACGATGTCGATAGCGTTATCATCGGTCAGCGTATAGGTGGTCTTTGCTACCACGTTGCCGGGGAATCCTGCTTCGCCGTCGGGGCTCACCTTCACCAGTACAATCTGGTTATCGGTAACCTTCTCCACGTCGTACATCTGGTACTGCCAGCCTTCGGGAGCGGGTTCGATGGTGCAACCACCGTGCAAGCAGTGACCGAAGTTGTTCTTGGGAAGGTCATACACCACGTCGTCGATGGTGATTACACCGTTTGCGATACGGTTGGCATAGCGTCCTACCGATGCACCGAAATCGCTGGGCTTTGTAGCATAGTCGGTGATGTTTGAGTAGCCGATTACCACATCCTGCATGTTGCCATCCTTGTCGGGCACCATGATTGATACGATGCGTCCGCCATAGTTGGTTACGCACACCTCCATGCCATTGGCATTGGTCAAGGTGTAGAGGTCGGTTTGCTTACCTTGCTGTTCCGATTGGAAATCAGCACGTTTCAGTCCTGAGAGGTTCTCAGTTGCCTTCGGGGCGTTGTTGCAAGCTGTGAGCAGTGCAAGTCCGCACATAGCTCCGATAAATGCTCTTTTCATACTGTTTTTCTTTGTTATTAATAGTGTTACTTAATTTGCCTAGTATAGCGAGTGTAAAAGTAACACTATTTGTTGATATAAAAGAAAAGAAAAACATGTTTTACAACATAAATAACAAGATTTATAATCTTGCAAGCATTCTTGGAGCTTTTTTTAGTATTATTGCAGCGTAGCTGCTATAAAAGTTGGGACCGATATGTCCGGTCTACAACTCCTTGCTCACCTCTTTCATCAGTTTTTGTGCGTCCTCGTAGTTTATAGCTGCCAACTCCTCGTATAATTTGTAGGCCATATGCTTATTTGTGGGCAGTCCCCCCTGTCCATAGCGGTAATACCATGCCAGATTATATTTCGCAGCATAGTTTCCGTTCCTGGCAGCTTTTATGTACCATTCTACTGCTTTCATTTGGTTTCTCTCTACGTAGTATCCATGTGCGTAGCAAACTCCCACGCAGTTTTGTGCATAGGCGATGTTCATTTCTGCTATGTTCATCAGCTGGGCGAAGCAACCTGGTTTTCCTGCAACCGTAGCGTCATACAGGTGTTTAGTGGCCTTCTCCAATAATTTTCTATCGCCATCTGCCGCCTTTAGGTAGCACATGCCGGCATAGTACATTGCCTCCACATTGCCTAAAGCGGCAGCCTCCTCAAAGCAAGCCAGTGCCTTCTCTCGCGCATTCGGGTTGGCACTTGCCTCTTTCATAAAGTTCATGCCCCTGTCATAGAGTACCTCTCCCTTTTTGCGGTCCTCATAGGATATACGTTCATAGTGCCGTTCGAGGGGCGATTTCCTGTTTTCAATCAGTGTATCAATATATTTCCTTCCTAATTCCACGATGTTATTTCCAAAAATATCTTTGATGAGGAAGTTTGCAAACATGATTATGACAAAAACATATGCCAGGAATGAGCATCCGCACCCGCATCCCTTATTTTTTTTGGAAGGCTCGCTTATCAATGGCTGCGTTGGTGGAGGAGGTGTGCCACGATGCTCTATTAGTTCGTCAACGTTATGGTCTACGGTCTCTTGATAGTCAACGGTCAACGGTCTACGGTCGACGGCCTCTTGATAGTCAACGGTCTCTTGATAGTCTACGGTCAACGGTCTACGGTCAACAGTCAGGCCATCCGGCAGGTTGTTATGGTCAACAGTCAACGGTCTACGGTCTACGGTCCCATCCGGCAGGTTGTTATGGTCAACAGTCAACGGACTACTGTCAAACGAAGTTCGCTGGCCGAAGGGAAAAGCAACGGTCTCATTCCAGCGGTAGTTTTCGTTTTCGTCTTCGTTTTCGTCGTTATAGTCAACGGTCAACTGTCTACGGTCGACGGTCTCTTGATGGTCAACGGTCAACGGTCTACGGTCAACAGTCTCATTCCAGCGGTAGTTATCGTCATCGTCAACGTCATCGTCAACGTTATCGTTATCGTCAACGTTATCGTTATCGTCAACGTTATCGTCAACGTTATCGTCAACGTCATCGTCATCGTCAACGTTATCGTCATCGTCAACGTCATCGTCAACGTTATCGTCTTCGTCATTCTTCATTAGCAAGGCAAATAGATCCTCCTCATTCACAGTTGTGTAGGATGCCAGCTGTTCGGGTAGGGGAGCTCCTTCAACAAGACATACGACGATGCGTTTGCCATGCTCCATGGCATGGTTTAAGGTGTCGCTGGCAAATTTTGCTTCGGCATAGCGTGCCCCTACCAAGGCAACGAACACTTCACAATCTTCGATGATCTGTTTGGTATAGTCACTCAGCGTGAATCCGCTCTCCACGCAGTCGAGGTAGTATGTGATTTTCTCACGACTCAGTTTGCCCGACAGGTCGTAGGCTTTGCTTGAGTCGCTCATTGAATAGCTAATGTAGATGCTGTAGGCCATGTTGAATGATGAAACGCCCGCAAGGGCTGAAGTTGACATTGAATGGTGAATGAATTTACCCATCCTGACGCGTCAAGATGGGTAAATAATGGTATTTATTTCCCAATGATTCGTGAGAAATAGGGCAGCGCAGTGTAGAGAGCCGAGTGCCAATACTCCCAGGTATGTCCGCCATCGCGCACACGCAGTTGGCAGGCAATGCGAGCCTTACGCATCTCTTGGTAGAGGTCGAGGTTGCAGTCGAAGAGGAAGTCGTCGTCGCCACAGTCAATAAACCACTGCACCGAGCGCAGCTGCTGTTTGCGAGCCTCGTCGGCCCCCTTCACATAATCTACACAGCTATAGCGGTTGGCTGCGTCGGTAAGCAATGCCATCTTATTGCCGGTAGCTACCTGTTCGGCCGAGGCGGGAGGCAGATGCATCAGTGCGCTCATCGCATAGCATGCAGCAAACATATCGGCATGGCGCTGTGCATAGCTTGTGGCACCGCCACCGCCCATCGACAGACCAGCCACCGCACGGTGTGCTTTGTCGGCCTTGATACGGTATTTGCTCTCAATCATGGGCACGAACTCATTGAAGAAGAAATCCTCGTAGTTCCATCCCTCCATGTTGAAGTATCCGTTCCACTTATCCTCCATGATGTTGCCACCGGCGTCGGGAGTCACGATAATCATCTCGCATGCCTCACCCGATGCCACGAGTTGGTCCATCACATCCTTCACATGTCCGCGCTCATACCAACCCTTGTTAGTGTCGTTCATGCCATGCAGCAGGTACAGCACGGGGTAGGTGCGTTCGGTATGTTGGTCATATCCTGCCGGTAGGTATACCGTGTAGTTGCGTTCGGCTTTCAGCACCTCACTTTTCACGGTGTGTTCCTCTACTCGGCTACCTTGTTGTCTCCAGTTCTGTGCCATTGTATTTAGGCACAATGCCATAGCTACGATGGCAAAACTCAGTCTTTTCATGGGTTTATGCTTAATGGTTAATGATGAATGTTGAATGGTTAAAGGTTAGGGGTTAAAGCACCTTTGGTGCGGTGAAAGTTGCTGCGCAACGGTGAAAGCTGCGGGGCAGCGGTTAAAGTCGCGAGGCGACGGTTAGAGGTGTACCTCCTCCGCTTCTACTACAGCGCACTCGGGAGTCTCCTCCTCTCCACAAAGGGTAAAGTAGGTTACGGTAATCATGAAGTAGCCGATAGCCTGTGCAAAATACACACCGACACAGCAGCACAGCAATCCCACGATGCAGAAGAGGACGTATACCAGTCCCAAGCCGAAAAGATTCCAGAAGTTACCCTTGGTGTGCTCCCAGCTGTGGTTGAAGGCCTCGCCTACACCCGCATCGGGGTGATCGATCAGGTATGCGGGTACCAACGAGAGACGTGCAGCCAGGAATATACCGGGTATGATGCATAAAATCGTACCAATGCAGATGATGATGGTGGTGATGATAGTTGCTCCCACGAAGTTTGCATAGGTCTTGAAAGGCATGTTAAATCCTCCCAGATCAAAACTCTTCATGGTACCCTTTGTCAGTTTCAGTACGATGTTGATGATTCCGGCAGTAGCCACAATCGATAGCAGTCCGCCCACTATCGACAATGCACTCATTGACCCCATGCTATCCGCCATGGCCAGCAATGCGTCGGTGTTGCCTTCAGATATAGCTCCCAGGTATGCACTCCAAGGAAATCCAATTAAACCGATCGATTGGGTGATTGCACCCACCGCAAAGATAACTACTGCCAAGATCAATCCATGTTTTTTCGCCAGTTCCCAAGCCTTGCTTGTTACATCCGAAATGCTTAATGTGATGTTACTCATAATCGTTGTTCGTTTATGTTTTTGTTTCTAATTTTTCAGTTTGTCCGATGGGTCAGAAGAGGTTTCTCATCACGCCCCACACCATCAGCAGCCCTGCCATCGTAGCCAACGCCCATCCCTTGCTTGTCCATGCCACTATGCGAAATCGGTTCCATTGAGGCATCACCGCGCCCACTGTCCACAAAGCAAGAAAGGGAGCTGCCACCCACAATCCCGGGTTGTAGTGCCATGCCTGTCCTATATGGCCATGCATCAATGCATGTATCGCCCTTTGCGAACCGCACAGCGGACATTGCCATCCGGTAAGAGCGAATAGCGGACACTGCAGTGGCCACGCTTCACTAGCAGGCGTCCCGAAGTAGAGTGCCGCCAGTCCAACCACCGCCACGCCAATCACCACAATGATGCTGTGGTTTGCGCCGTTGCTTGGTGTTGTTGTGTTCTCCATTCGTTAAACGCTTTAGTTTCTGTATGCTATTCGTCAACCATACTTTTTGCAAATATAGACCATTTAGTTGTAACGTCAAAGAGATTTCAACGTTTTTTCTGCTCGGTTTGTATAGCCCTGGCTGTTGATTTGTGACAGCAAATTGGTGAACGAATGAGCAACTTTTGGCGCGTTTCAGGTGTTGTGTAATGACAAAATGTCGTGTACTTATAGCGCATTCCGTTTTGGCGCTACATTTGCATACCGACGGGTGAATGAAGAAGATAACCGCCAACGGCCAATAGCCAACAGCCAACCGCTACCCCTTCACCGTCGCCTCGCGACTTTAACCGCTGCCCCGCAGCTTTCACCGTTGCGCAGCAACTTTCACCGCTCCAAAGGAGCTTTCACCTTTAACCTCTAACCATAAACAATAAACTATAAACAAAAAACCAACCATGAACAGTAATTTTGCAAATCAACCAAACGAGAAGAACAGCTTCTTGAATCGCTTTGCCATCAATCTCAACGAGGCAGCCAAGAGCGGTAAGCTCGATCCCGTGATAGGACGCGACGAAGAGATCCGACGCATCCTCCAAATCCTTAGTCGCCGCACCAAGAACAACCCCATCCTCATTGGCGAACCCGGTACAGGTAAGACCGCCATTGTCGAAGGCCTTGCCCACCGAATCCTGCGTGGCGATGTCCCCGAGAACCTCAAGCGCAAGCAGGTCTACTCACTCGATATGGGTGCGCTCATAGCCGGTGCCAAGTATAAGGGCGAGTTCGAAGAGCGCCTCAAAGGAGTGGTCAACGACGTCATCCAGTCGGCCGGCGAGTGCATCCTCTTCATCGATGAGATACATACCCTCGTCGGTGCCGGAGCCGACGGTTCGGGCGCTATGGATGCTGCCAACATCCTCAAGCCGGCCCTTGCCCGTGGCGAACTCCGTTCTATCGGTGCCACCACCCTCGATGAGTATCAGAAATACTTTGAGAAGGACAAAGCCCTCGAGCGCCGCTTCCAGACAGTCGTTGTCGACGAACCCGACGAGGCCAGCAGCATCTCCATCCTGCGTGGTATCAAGGAGCGCTACGAGAGTCACCACAAGGTACGCATCAAGGACGAAGCCATCGTTGCGGCCGTAGAACTCTCCAGTCGCTACATCACCGAACGCTTCCTCCCCGACAAGGCCATCGACCTCATGGATGAAGCCGCAGCCAAACTGCGCATGGAGCGCGATTCTGTGCCCGAAGAGCTCGACGAGATCACCCGTCACCTCAAGCAACTCGAGATTGAGCGCGAAGCCATCAAGCGTGAGAAGGACGAACCCAAACTGGCACAGCTCACCGAAGAGATCGATGCGTTGCGCAGTCAGGAGCGCGAACTCTCCGAGAAATGGCACGCCGAGAAGCGACTCATCGATGACATCCAGCAGAAGAAACAGCTCGTCGAACAGCTCAAGGTCGAGGCCGACCGTGCCGAGCGTGAAGGCAACTACGGACGTGTAGCCGAGATTCGCTATGGCCGTCTCAAAGAGGTCGAGGCACAGATCGCCGCCACCGAGCAACAGCTGCATAGCAAGCAGGGAAGTGGAGCCCTCATCAAGGAGGAGGTCACAGCCGATGACATCGCCGATGTGGTAAGTCGTTGGACTGGCATTCCCGTGAACAAGATGCTCGAAAGCGAGCGTCACAAACTGCTCCACCTCGAGGAGGAGCTGCACCGCCGTGTCATCGGACAGGACGAAGCCATTGCCGCCGTAGCCAATGCCGTACGCCGCAGTCGTGCCGGTATGCAGGATCCCAAGCGTCCCATCGGCTCCTTCATCTTCCTCGGCACCACCGGTGTTGGTAAGACAGAGCTCGCGCGTGCCCTGGCCGACTACCTCTTCAATGACGAACGCTTGATGACCCGCATCGACATGAGCGAGTATCAGGAGAAGTTCCCCGACACCCGACTCATCGGTGCGCCTCCGGGCTACATCGGTTACGATGAGGGCGGACAGCTAACCGAAGCCGTGCGTCGTAAACCCTATTCCGTGGTTCTCTTCGATGAGATTGAGAAGGCCCACCCCGATGTGTTCAACATCCTCCTCCAGGTACTTGACGATGGCCGCCTCACCGATAACAAGGGACGTACGGTCAACTTCAAGAACACCATCATCATCATGACATCGAACCTGGGTAGCTCGCTCATTCGTGAACGCTTGGCTGTCGATAGTCAACAGTCAACAGACAAACGAAGTTCGCTGGCCGAAGGGAAAAGCAACGGTCAACAGTCTGACCACCCGGAGGTTAATTCTCAATTTTCAATTTTCAATTCTCAATTAGAAAAGCTGCGTGGCGAGCTTCTAGAGATGCTCAAGCAGACCATCAAGCCCGAGTTCCTGAACCGTATCGACGAGACCATCCTGTTCCTCCCGCTCAACCGTGAGGAGATAGCCCAGGTCGTACGTCTGCAAATCCACAACGTATGCCGCATGCTCGCAGCCAACGACATCCGCTTGCGTCTCACCGATCAGGCCATCAATTACATTGCCGATGCAGGCTACGACCCCGAGTTTGGCGCTCGTCCAGTAAAGCGAGCCATCCAGAACCTCCTGCTCAATGTGCTCTCCACTAAGATTTTGGGCATGGAGATAGACCGTAGCCGCGAAATTGTGGTCGATGCTGTTGGTGATGAATTGAAATTTGAAAATTAATATTGTTTTAATGTTTAATGAACTACCATTCACCTGAAATAAAAAAACAGGGACCTGCGATGCGGGTCCCTGTTTTTTATTTATTTTTAGGTAATAATATAGGAGTTTATCCTATCCTCAGGGTTGTCCCCCTAGGTTAGGGGGCGTAGCAAGGTCTATAGAGGGTTGGCTAAATGCCAAGCCGTGCCGAGCGAGGGGAGTGCAGTGCTCTGCACGACGGAGGACCCGGTAGGGAGCATAGCGGAGGGGGTATTTCCCTGAAAAGCCATACCACCTCCCCCTCTTCGAGGGGAAAACCTTCGGTACTCCTTTGTGCCGATAAACCGGCAGTCGTCGCTACCGACGCTTTCATACCGCGTCGGCCTCCTAACCTAGGAGGAGAATTTCAGGCCTGGGTAAACAGCTATATTATTACCTGTTTTTATTTTACTGAATCGAATCAGTCACCTCGACGGTTTCAGCAGCTTCCACCACCTCTACGGTCTCTACCACCTCAGTCTTATGGAAGCGGGGCAGGGGAGAGGGCAGTTTGGCCCATGAGAGCAGGTTGGCCAACCAAAGTCCGCCTACCACTACAATGAGTGCACCCAATGAGATAGCCCATTTCTTCCAAGTGGGAAGGCCCTTCTTTGCATAGGGATCCTTGAGCTTCAGCTTGGGATACTTGGCAATGTCGGTAAGTGTCTCGCCGAAGGGGATGCTGATCTTCGATGCAGCGTTGTTAGCCCAGCCGTACGCATTGAGCAGCGGAGCGATATTACGACGACGCAACTTCATCCATGCCAGCACCATGGCAGGTCCAGAGATTACGAGGAGGATACCTACGAAGGCTGCAATGAGCTGCCACCATGAGAGTTCAAAGATACCCTTACAGAGCGATGACAATGCAGTGCCAATCATGCCTAAAGCCATACCTAAGGCAGCAAAGATACCGGCAAATTTAGCAATGTCGAAGGGTTGGGCGGCGGGCTTGCCTTCAGCGCCTGGTGCAGCCTTAGGAGCCTCATTGATCTTGGCCGTCATATCCTTCATCATGGCAGCGTCCTTATCGGCAGCGCTCTTGTTGATGAGGTTCTCAATGATGGTCGACATGCGACGGTAAGGTGACCAGAAGGCCTGACCTATGCTGATGGGGTTATCGATGATCTTGGTGATGACAGCATCCCATACGCCACCCTCGTTGTCATAGTAGATAGCGTTCTTACCCACGAAGAGGTCGCCAATCTCACCTACGGTTACAGTAGCCACGATGGTAATCTTGCCCGCCTTGATGGGCGATGTGCAGTCGCAGTATACGAGATACATGCCACTGGCAGCAGCCATGGTGTTATGTTTGCCCATGTCAGCCACCTTGATACAGAGGCGGCATTCGCGCTGGTCGATGATGAGTCGGCCACTCTGGAAAATCGCGTTCACCTTCTTGTTTTTGTCGTAGAAGTCGTGGAAGGTCACGAAGTTACGCAGCAAGCGGTAGAAGTCGCGATAGATATGGAGGAATCGGCCCACCATCTCGATGCTCTCAGCCTCTTCCTTGAGTGCGTTATCCTGAGCCACGAGGTCGAGCAATGCCTGCTTCTTGTCATCGGCAATCAGTTTGCCGATAGTCTCAGCGCCCAAAGCCTCTACCTCAGCACCCTTCTTGGCACCTTTCCATGCGTTGTATGCAGCGAATGCAGCGCCAATGCCTGCCCATGACTCAGCCGTGATGCTCTTCTCCTTGGGCTGGATGATGGCGATGAGTGTCTTGAACTTATCGGCCCATGCAGGGTTGATCGTTGCGTCGATGGGCAACTCAGGCTTATCAGTGATGCGTGCGATGGGGTATGCTGCAATCTCGTCGGTCTTACCGGTCAGGTTCTCGGCGCTGATGGTCTCGATGAGTGCTGTCTGCACGTCGAGCTTGGTTGCACTCTCCGGAGCAAATGAGGCGAGTCGTGCACGCACGAAGTAGTCCTTCACCTTTGCATCCAGTGCATTGTAAGCCTCTATCGCCTTATCCGTGTCGGCACCATAGGGAGCCTCCACTTCGGCAGCCTTCCATGCGGTGAAGTCGGCCAAAGCCTGGTAGAACTTCTCGATGAGCTCAGCGTTCACACCCTTCTCGCCGCTGCGGTCAGCCACGCTACCTACGCTAGCGATAGCCGCTGCGATGGCAGCCTTCTCGTCCAGGTCGTCGGTGGTGAACTCAGTGATGATTCCGTCGCCATTGTAGCGTGTTTGTGCAAAGATCGCTGCTGTGTCAGCAGTGTCGGCGATGCTGATGGTGTCACCCTCCTTACCGAGGTTGGCGAGTATCTCCTTTGCCGATCTGTAAAGTTTCTTTCCGGTAGCATCCTCCTGGTTGAGGTCGTTCAGGTTGATACTATCTTCTCCCTTGAGCAGCAGGTCGGGGTTCTTGATAGCCGCTGTCATCCACTTGGCGGTAGCCACGATATCGTTCACGCGGATGCGTCCGTCGTTGTCGGTATCGATGTATTTCAGACTCTTCTCATCAATCTCGAGTCCGGTCGACGGACAAGAGAGTACGGTCCACATCTTCGGATCCAACTGGTCAAGGTTGGCGATGTCGGCACCGGTTGTGATCTTTACGCGTGTAGAGCCACCGATGTTCTCGAAGCTCCATGCGTGTTTCTTTGTTTTTGCCATGTTGTTTTTATGTTTTGTTAGTTGATTGTCCTGTTTGTGAAAATTTCTGCGAAGATACTTCTAAATTCTGAATTATGAATTCTTAATTCTAATTTTTTAATTTTCAATTCTCAATTTTCAATTCTCAATTTTCTTCACATACTCCGCCGCCATCTCCGCGCACCGTTCACCATCGATGGCTGCCGATACGATACCGCCAGCATAGCCCGCACCCTCACCACAAGGGAAGAGTCCGCCCACCGTAACATGCTGCAGCGTGTCCCTGTCGCGCAAGATGCGCACGGGTGCCGACGTACGTGTCTCCATACCTATCACCGTCGCCTCGTTGGTGAGGAAGCCGCGCGAGGTGCGGCCGAAGTGCTCGAATCCACGTTGCAGACGCGAGCAGATAAATTCCGGCATCCAGAAGTGCAGCGGCGACGAAATCAGTCCGGGCGAGTACGACGAATCCGGCAGATCATACGACAGCTTCCGTCGGGTGAAGTCCACCATACGCTGTGCCGGAGCCGTCTGTCGGCGGTTACCCTGCATCCAGCACTGACGCTCCAGCTCCTCCTGCAGGTGCAGCATGGCAAGTGGGTGAGGGTGGCCCCCCTCGTTCCCCCCAAGGGGGGATGATTGGTAAGGAGGAAGTCCCGTTTCCTCTCCCTTGGGGGAGGGTAGGAGGGGGCTATCAATATCCTCCGGCCGTATCTCCACCACCATGCCCGAGTTGCTCCAGCGCGAGCCACGGTGCGATGCCGACATACCGTTCACCACAATCTGTTCAGGGCCGCTGGCCGCAGGCACCACCGCACCACCGGGGCACATGCAGAAGCTATACACGCCACGTCCCTCCACCTGCGTCACGAAGCTATATTCCGCAGCAGGCAGATACTTTCCGCGTCCATTCTTGTTGTGATATTGTATCTGGTCAATCAGTTCCGACGGATGCTCCAGACGCACTCCCACGGCGATACCCTTCGCCTCGATGTCCACCCCCGAGGCACACAGGTGGCGGTAAACGTCACGTGCCGAGTGTCCGGTCGCCAGAATCACCGGTCCGCGCATCGTCCGTCCCGTACTCGTCTCAATACCCACAATCTCCCCCTTCTCAATGATGAGTCGGTCCATGCGCGTCTCAAAGTGCACCTCGCCGCCACAGCGACGGATGGTCTCGCGCATGTTCTCAATCACACGCGGCAGTTTGTCCGTACCGATGTGCGGGTGCGCATCGCTCAGGATCGTGGTCGATGCCCCATGCTGGCAAAACACGTTCAGTATCTTCTCTACGCTGCCACGCTTCTTGCTGCGCGTGTAGAGTTTGCCATCCGAGTAGGCACCCGCGCCACCCTCACCGAAGCTGTAGTTGCTCTCCGGGTCCACCGTATGCTCGCGCGAGATGCGGGCGATGTCCCGTTTGCGTGCGTGCACATCCTTACCGCGCTCCACCACGATGGGGCGGCATCCCAGCTCGATGAGTCGCAACGCAGCAAAGAGTCCGCCCGGTCCGGCCCCCACCACAATCACCTCAGGGCCCTCATCCACCATCGGGTAGTAGGTCTCCACATACTCATCGTCGGTAGGCAATTCGTTGATATATAGTCGCACCGTCAGGTTCACATAGATGGTGCGTTGTCGCGCGTCGATACTGCGTTTCAGTGTGCGCACCGCCTTGATGGTGCGTGCGTCCAGTCCCTTTTCGCGCGCCACATACTGTTTTATACTCTGTTCACTCGCTGCCTGTTCGGGCAGAATTCTGATTTGTAGTTCTTGGGTCATTTTAATTTAACTTTGTTTAAGTTGTCAACGGTCAACGGTCTACGGTCAACAGTCTACGGTCTACGGTCTACGGTCAACAGTCTACGGTCAACTTATTGAGGTCTAAAGTCAACAGTCAACGGGTAAAGCCACTTTGTGGCGGTTAAAAACAGCCTTTGGCTGTCGGTTAAAGCTGCATAGCAGCGGTTGAAATGCCTGCGGCATGGTTTTCTCCGGATCTTCCACTTTCTCCGTTGCGAAGCAACTTTAACCGTGCGAAGCACTTTCACCGCGTCAAAGACGCTTTCACCGTCGCAACGCGACTTTCACCACGCTTTGGCAAAGCGTCACCCGAAAAGCAAGCGGAAAGCCTCCTCCACCTTACGCACGGGGCAGATCTCGATATTGAATCGAGCGGTATCCAGTCCCTGCATGTTATGTTTGGGGATGATGATCTGCTTGAATCCCAGCTTCTCGGCTTCGGCGATACGCTGCTCGATGCGGCTCACCGGGCGTATCTCGCCCGACAGTCCCACCTCGCCCGCCATGCACACGGTAGGCTCTATCTCGGTATCCATGTTGCTCGATAGAATGGCACTGATCACACTCAGGTCGATGGCCGGATCATTCACCCGGAGTCCGCCCGCAATGTTCAGAAACACATCCTTCTGAGCCAACTTGAATCCCACACGCTTCTCCAGCACCGCCAGCAGCATGTTCATGCGTCGCAAGTCAAATCCCGTGGCCGATCGCTGCGGCGTACCGTAGGCCGCTGTGCTCACGAGCGCCTGCGTCTCGATGAGGAAGGGACGTATACCCTCGATGGCCGAAGCAATGGCAATGCCGCTCATCCCCTCGTGTCGGTCCGTAAGGAGCAGTTCCGAAGGGTTGCTCACCTGGCGCAGTCCATCACCCCTCATCTCGTAGATGCCCAGTTCGGCCGTACTGCCAAATCGGTTCTTGATGCCACGCAAGATACGGTACATATAGTGCTGGTCGCCCTCGAACTGGAGTACACAATCCACGATATGCTCCAATATCTTCGGTCCGGCAATGCTACCCTCCTTGTTGATATGTCCGATGAGGATAGCCGGAATATTGCTCTCCTTGGTAAATTTCAGCAGCGAAGCCGCACACTCGCGTATCTGCACGATGCTTCCCGGCGACGACTCCGCCGTCTCGGTCGAGATCGTCTGTATCGAGTCGATGATGATGATATCCGGCTGCGTCTCCTTGATGTGCGCATAGATCTTCTCCAGCGACGTCTCACACACGATCAGACAGTCCGTGTCGGGATGACTGATGCGGTCGGCTCTCAGCTTCAGCTGTCGTGCACTCTCCTCACCCGATACGTATAGCACCCGTCGTTCCGGCATCCGCAACACGGTCTGCAGCACCAGCGTACTCTTACCTATACCCGGTTCGCCACCCAGCAACACCAACGAACCCGGTACCAGTCCGCCCCCCAACACACGGTTCAGCTCCTCATCGTGCATGTCGATGCGAGGGTCATCGCCTGTTGCGATCTCGTTCAGCGTGAGCGGTCGTGCCTTTTCGAAGGAGAATCCCGGTGCCGCCCGCTTGTCAGTTGCCGTGGGGCGTATCACCTGCTCCTTCATCGAGTTCCATGTACCGCACGAGGGGCATCGTCCCGCCCATTTGGGTGAGTCGTATCCACATTCGGTACACACGTATGCTATTTTCTCCTTAGCCATATACTTTATATTATGGTGCGAAGTTAACACTTTCCTTTTGATTCTCCCGCTTTTTTATGTTGAAAGTTTAATGTTTTCGTCCTCGTTATAGTCAACGGTCAACGGTCTACGGTCAACCGACGCCAAACCGAGAGTAGAGATAAGCTCGCTTAATCTATACCGAGGTGCGAAGGAGGAAAAGCCTACGAAGTAGGATTAACGGTCAGGCCATCCGGATGAATCGTATAATCTCACACAGAAATCACAGAAATCACAGAAATTGGTCGCATCGTAAACTCGCGTGCCCCATCCGGATGGCAGCACAAGCCTGCGTGTGCGTCTTCTGCGAATTTGTATCCAGGTCTCGTTGATTGTATTGTAAAGTTTTTATAGTCTGCGTCTTCTGCGTAGTCTGCGTGAGACTAAAAGCAATCATCCCGGAGGCCGCACGGGCGAAGCGTCGTGCAAGATTCGTGCAATTCGTGTGATTCGTGTTCTATAACACACACACATATATACTAGTAATTATTATTATTTTTTTTTGACCACGAATCTCACGAATCTCACGAATAAATTTCCGTGTATTCTGTGATTTCTGCGTGAGTTCTTTAGCTATTGGCTCTTGGCCGTTGGCTATTAGCTACATACCCCCTCCGCTACATTTCGCTTCACTACATTCCGCTCGTCCCCCTAATCTAAGGGGACAATCTCTATCCGGCAGGAAGCCAAAAGCTAACAGCCAACAGCTAACAGCCAATCCCCCCCGGAGGCCGCACGGGCGAAGCGTCGTGCAAGATTCGTGCAATCCGTGTGATTCGTGTTCAAATAAACATATCATCTGCGTTTAATTTTCTTGACCACGAATTTCACGAATCTCACGAATAAATTTCCGTGTATTCCGTGCTTTCTGTGTGAGATTATACGATTCATCCGGATGGCAGCCAACAGCTAAAAGCCAAAAGCTAACCGCCAACAGCTAACACCCAACATTACTTCGTCAGCGAGAACTTCAGCGACACACCGAAGTCGTTGGTCGATGTGGGGTACGACGATGCCGACACCACCGGGATGTTCGTCTGATGGTCAAAGTAAGCATTCAGCGTCAGCATGCGCGAGAAGGTATAGTCGGCCGAGAGCGAGAGCTTCAGCGCCTTGTTTCCGCTGGTCGCCTGCGTGGTGATATCCTGAATGTTGCGGCACAAGGCACTCTGGTCGCGCCATGAGAAGTCGCCACGCAGGTTCAGGTCGTTGCTCACACGTCCGCGTGTGCCACCCGTGGTGGGTCGCTTGCCCACACCGAACAGCTTCACGTTTGTCAGCTTATATCCCACGCCAAATACGATATCGTCCGAGTTCGTCTCCACAAGCTGTACGGCCGACATGCTCAGGTTCATCACGCGGCTCTTGTTGTACTGCAACTTCATGGTCATATTGTTCAGCAACGTCACATCCACACCGATGAGCGGCGAGAACTGCTCGTTGATGCTCACGGCCGAGATGTCAAACATCGACGAGGGAACGGGACTTCCCGTAGTCACATCCTGTATGAATCCCAGTCCGTTCATATACTCCTGGTAGGTACTGTAGGTGTTGAACGAACCTACCGAGTACACACTCTTATACGAATGATTGATGTTCACGCTCTTGAAGTGCTTCTTGAACATCGGCAGCTTGCTCAGTCCGCTATAGGTAACGCGCCAGTTGGGCAACATCGACAGCATCGAGGGGAACAGACTCAGACTCGATGAGGTAGCGTCGCCACCCGCATAAGTAGCCAGGAAAGCCGGTATCATCACGTCGGGCGAGTACATGCCCACGCCACCCTTGGTCGCATCGAAGGGCAAGCCAGCCAGTGCCGTACCCTCCGGGTAGGTAGCACCCACATACTGTCCCTGCACACGGCGCTGCACCGTCTCCAGGCTCTGCACAAAGTCGGCAAAGCGCTCCGAGTGATAGCCGTTGCTCGCCTTTCGGCGCTCGAAGGCACTACCGATGGTGATGGTCGTCATGTTAAACGTTCCCGTGCGTGTCTCCGGCATGCCCGCATACATAAACTGCACGTTGCGTGCATTGCTCTTCACCCACGACGCGTTCAGGTCAATCTTGAAGTCGCGTGCCGGCTCCAGCGTCGCCTTCACCTGCAGGTCCTCCGTAGCGTTCGATGTCGATGCATAGGCAATGCTGTCATTATCCAGCAGCCAACCGTTGTCGAAGGCACGTTGCAGATAGTCGTCCCCTGTGAGTCCGAAGGCAAAGTCCCATCCCGGCGCATAGAGTCCGCCCGCCTGGCTCTGTCCAAGCAGACCGCCCGCCTCGGGCATGAATCCCGGCAGCGCCATCGAGTTCACATTCTTGTACGTGGCCGACACGTTACGCACCAGCATCAGTCCGCGCGCCGTATACTGCGCCGCCTTGTACCACGGCAGTTCCGAGAGGTCCGGTCCCGGACCGATCGTCAGCTTCACACTCGCCGTATCGGCACCCGTCAGCGCAATGGTATTCTCATCAATCACCTTGAACTTCACCTTGTAGGGTCGTCCCTCCTTGGTGCGCGAGGCCACCTCCGGTCGCTTGCTCTTCTGTCCGTGCTTGATGGTATAGGTGCTGTCGGGCAATATCTTCAGCTCCTGGGTAAACTTCTTCGGTTTCTTTGTCGTGGTCGTCTTCTTGGTTGTCGTGCGTCCCTTTGTGGAGGCAAACTTCTTATTCGTCTCCTTCAGGAATTCCACCTTATTATATAGGTTCTCCAGGTTCAGCTTACCATTCACCGTGAGCGAGCGCTGGTTGGCTACCGTGTTACCATAGGTCGTTCCGCCCGTCAGGGTGGCACCGCGGTCCCAACTGTACGATGAGGTAAAGTTGGCATCCATCTGCGTCCAGTCCAGTATCGGCAGTTTGCTCAGCGGCAGTTGGTACGAAGCGTTGAACGACTGCTGGTAGTCGAGCGGACGTCCCATGCGTGCAAGGCTATGCTGTATCGAGTCCTTCCAGAAGGCATACTCATCCGGATACAGCGCCTTGTTTACCGGCATGTAGGGCTCCTCAATCTCCGCATTCGTGCGCGTGTTGAGGTTCATCTTCAGCGACTTCAGCAGATCCCAACGTATATCCATGTTGCGGTCCCACATAAACTCCTGCGAGAAGGTTACCGGTATGCCCGCTCCACCGAACGAACTCTGCAGGTCGCGCGTCTGCAACTCAAAGTAGGTACGGTTCATCTCCGTGTTGAAGGCAAAGCTCTGCGGGAGCGGACTGATGCCAATCTCCTTGAACATATCCAGCCATTTCGATTTGGCCTTCATCTTCTTGAAGGGTTCCCACGCCTTCATGGCCGGCGCATAGGTATATCCCGCCACGGCACGCCAGGTCAGCTGGTGCTGATACTGCGTGGTGTTACCCGAGTTGTCCTTCACGCTGCGCGAGAATCCGAAGCTGAAGTTTGCCGGGTCATACGGCATCGGCTTCTTGCTCGTGATGTTCATTTTTACATTGCTCAGACTCAGGTTCTTCGATGTCGTCACCAGGTTTGCAATCGACGCCAGCGAGTCGCGCTCCATCGTGGGCAGCGTCTCCAGCATATCGTCCAGGTAGAGGTCCGTGTCGAACGGACTGTACAACGGCGAGGTCTTCTCCTGTTGGAACGAGTAGTAGAGCGGCAAGTTCAGTTTCATCTTCTCCGGGAAGAAGCGTCCCAGGTCGAAGCTCGTGGTCACGGCATACTGGTAGTAGTCGTCGATGCGTCGTTGGCTCACCCCCTCTTCGAGTCCGCCAAATCCCGCCGTCTCGGCCCGTCCGCTCATGTTCACGCTACCCGCGTCGGACAGCTGCACGTTCAGCGCACTCTGCGCAGCCCAGCCACCCTGGTTGTTGAAGCCCGTCAGGCGCAACTCGTTAAGCCACACCTCGATAGCCTTGGTCGAGCGCGAGTTGTTGCGCACACCCACCATCACCGTCTTCACCTTACCGATGGTCGGGTTACCCACCACGCTGATACGGTTCTTCGGGTTCTCCTCGTCAAATTCCGAGTAAATCTTCGTCTTCGTCACCTCCGGGTTGCTGTTGGCCGCCAGGTTACGTCGGCGCTTCAGCTCCGTCAGCTTCGTGAAGTCAATGTCCAGCATGTTCTCTTCCGGCCACACCGCCTTGCATCCGTTGGTCGTGTTACCGTCGTAGTAACCCTCCGGCGTGATGGTGAGCGGAATCTCATACTCATAGTAGTTGCTCTTGTAGTCCGATCCCAGTCGCACAAATACCGACATCTCGCCATCCTGCACCTCATTGGCCACATCCACCAGGTTCTCGGCATGCACATACATCTGCACATGCTCGTACCTGCGCAAATCCAGGTTCGTCTTGTTGTATACGGCCCGCGCCTCGTTCGGCTCCAGTCCCGTAATCTGCAGACTCATCGCCTGCTCGTTGCCCTGTCGCAACTGCGGCTGCGAGGGATCCAGTATGCGGGAGATACCCGGCGGCATCGTATAGTTCACCGGCATGCGGTCGCCATTCTCCTCGATGTTCACCGATGCCACCACCATGCTACCGCTCACCTTGGGCGCCTTGTTCACCGCCGAGAATATCGGCTGGTCGTAGCTGCGCCAGGTGCCACGGATAAGCTCCATGGTAGCCAGTCGCACAATCACCGGTTCGCTGAATCCCGTCATGTAGATACGCATGAAGCGCAGCGAGGTGAAGTCGCGAATGCTACCCACCGCCTTCTCATAATTATCTATCGGCACGCGGAACTTATACCAGTTCACCGCCTCCGTATTGCCATTGCGCAGCTTCGTTCGGTAGGTGCGCATGTCGGTGATGTGGTTACGTCCCACCGCCATGTCCTGCGGACGCAACGAGATGCGATACTCGAAATACTTCTCATACTCATCCAACGTGTAGTCCTGGTTGATATCCTCCACGTCGGGTGTCGTCTTGGCACTCTTGTCGTAGCGTGTGGCTCCCTCCGACGAGGGCGAGTTGCCCTCCGTGTTGTTGAAATGCTTGTAGCGCTCCAATATCGAGAGCTGCTGCTCGTCGTAGTCGTCGCCACGGTAGTAGTGATACGTGTCACCTGCAGGGTCCGCCTCCAGCTGTCGGTACACCTCCTCGCTCACCTTGCCACGCACGTCGGCCAGGTAGTTCATGTAGGTGGGGAACATCCGCTCCTCCTCGCTGCTGAGTCCGTTGAGGCCCACATCCTGCTTCGGGCGGTTGGCCCCCGTATTGTCGAAGGCATACACCAGACTCGCAGCCGTAGGCACGCGTCCCCACTGCGTCTCCGTGTAGGACCCCGCCACCTCCGTCACAGGCATACCGTTCTCGTAGAATTTCTTACCATCCTTCAGCACATCCTCCGACACCTCACCCAAGTTGATGTACATGTCGCCACCGCGAGCCTCGGGATTGTAGATGAAGGGGTCGAGCATCCAGAACTCGATGTATTCGATGTTCGAACTCTCAAAGTCGGTCGTCGTCAGCTGTCGCATGATACCTCCCCATCGCTGCTCCGGATTGGTCAACTTACCCTCGGGCGTCAGGTTCGTATCCAGGTTGTAGGGACCACGCTCGTCGGGGTAGTAGGCCAGGTTCAGCACCGAGAGGGTCGACGACTCACCGTAGGTACTCTCCTTGTTCGGATACAGCTCGCGCTCAAACACCTCACGCACGTAGTGGTTCGACAGCTGGTCCAGGTCACTCTTGATGTGCGCCGGCGTCAGCGACGAGTTGCGTCGGGTAAAGAGCGGGTCAATCGTATACCAGTTGATCAGTGCGCGGTTCATGCCCGTGCGCGTGTCATCTACAAGGTTCGCGTAGGGCTGCGTCGAGGGCACACCTGACAGCATCCAGGCCGAGGGCGACTTGATGTCGATACCACTCTCGCTACTCTCAAAGTCGTCGATGTACGAGGCGCTTCCCTGCACCTGGTTCGACACACCGGCAACAAGCTGCGCAAACTCCGCCGTGAAGTTGATGCGCGAGGGCTGCGTCACGTGCAGTCCCGGCAGGTAGTCCAGCATGTTCGTGAGCCACTGGCTCTCGTGCTTCCATGCCATGTTCAGGCCCCACAACGTATTCTTCAGCGGTTCGTCGCCCATGCTCACCTTGCTTGTGAGCGGCTTCTCGTTCAGGTACATGAGCGTACCTCCCAGCTTGAAATCCTTCGTGAAGTCGTAGGCCCAGTTCATGCCCAGCATCGTCTTGCGCTGCATGTTAAACACCGTGTTGCTCTCCATCGATACGTTTACCGGTGTGCCCGCATCCACGATGCTCTGGTTGATGATGGTCACCGTACCCATGGTGTAGTCCACCGTATAGTCGCTGTTCTCCGTGAGCGTCACGCCACCCGCCGTCACCTTCACCGATCCGCGCGGAATGTTGTAGGCACCCAGCTGAATCACGTTACCTCCCGAGCCCGCATATTCACCCGTGAGCAGGAACTTATTCTTCTCGGCAATCTGCTTCGCCGTCGTCTTGGTCGAGTCGTACAGCTCCTCAAACACATACTTGTCGGCCACCGCATCGTTGCCAATCACACTGCGCAGGTGCTGGCCGAAGGGTTCGATTACGGGGAAGATGATGCGTCCCGTCTGCGACAGCACCGTGTACCCCTCCACATAGTCGTAGAAACCGTTCGGGTTGGCATTCTGCTTCGCATCCAGGCGGTCCAGGTTCATCAGCTGCAGCAACGTCTTGCTCTTCAGGTTCGCCTCCGGCAGGTAGGTCAGGTTCGTACCCGTGCTGTCGCTCTCATACTGAATGTCCAGTCTGAAATCCTTCGCCGTAATGCTGTTGGCCCCTAAGTAGTAGATATTCTTCATCATCAGGTCCCAGGTCGCGTTGGCTGGCGATGAACTGTTCGATTTCAATAGCTTCACATACAACGCATCGTCGCCCTCCTTCTTGTCGGTCGAGAACTCACCCACCTGGTAGGTCTTTCCCGCATAGGTATACTCAAAGGCGATAGCCAGCACCTCGTCCGACTTCAGTGTCGATTTCAGCGACACATAACCCAACGATTTGTTCAGCGTATATTCGCTCTGGCTCAGCAGGCGGGCGTTCGCCACCTTCTCATAGTCCGTGCTACCCGAGAGCATATCCCCCAGCACCGCACCCACCTGGTCGATGTCACGTATGGCATTGTAGTTGTTCGCCATCTGGTAATACAGACTGTTGGCCGTGTTGTTCGGCATGCGCTCGCCCGTAGCCGTCCACATCGGGTTGCTGATGCGTGAGGGCTCACCCAGGTCCGTAAAGGCAATCACATTGCGCGGGTTGTCATAGTTGCTGGTCTTGTTTGTCACCCACAGCTCGGCACGGGTAATCACCACCCCCGACAGGATGGTGGGCAGTTGCGCCATGTTGCGGTCGTAGCTCTCGCGGAAGTAGTGCGCCAGGAAGAAGTGTCGGTTCTCGTCGTAGTCTGCCACGTCAATCTCAAACTCCGTCAGCTGGCTGCCACCCTTCGAACTCACCGAACTGCTCTCCGAGGTCTTCTGCGACACCACCGTCTGCAACGACAGCTTGCCAAACTGCAGGTCGGCACGTATACCGAAGAGCGAGGTGGCACCCGAGATAAGCGACGAGTTGCTCGGGAAGCTCACGTTACCCGCCTCGAGCAGCTTGATAATCTCATCCTCCTTACCGTCATACTTCAGCTTCATCTTCTTCGAATCGAAGTCGAAGGTCGCCTCCGTGTTGTAGTTCATGTTCAGGTTCACCTTGTCGCCCACCTTACCGTTGATGCTCAGGTTGATCTTCTCGTCAAAGTCGAAGCCAAAGGTGTTACGGCTGCGTGCAGGCAGCGAAGGGTTGTCGATGCTCTTCTGGTTGAACCCAAACTTCAGTTCGGCTGAACCCTGCGTCTTGATCTGCACGCCACCCGGTCCGAAGATCTTCTCCGCCGGGCCCAGGTCAAACTTCATATCAGTGAAGTCGAACTTCTCCTTCTTGCCCTCCTTCTCGAACTCCTCCTGGTTCTTGGCGCGGAAGTAAGCATCCAGCGAGCGCTTCATGCTCCACTCGGCATACTCTTCGGGCGTCATCAGCAGCGGCACCGACAGGTACGAGTCACCTATCTTGTTACCCACGATATACGTATGCGTCTTCTCGTCGTAGGTCGTCTCCGTCGTCAGGTTCTCCGGGTTGCGCAGGTCCACCGCCTTGCGCTCCAGGTCCTTCTCATTGTCGGGCGAAGTCTTCTGCACGGCGTAGCGCACCGAGTCCTTAGGCTGTGAGTTGCCAGCAACACCCTGTGCATGCACACAAACCGTGCCGACGGTAGCAAGCACCACCATCAGCAATCGTCGTATGTATGTCAATATATCGTGTTTCACTCTTTCTTCCATGTCATTTTGTCAACGGTCTCTTGATCGTCAACGGTCAACGGTCAACAGTCAACAGTCTCATTCCAGCGGTAGTTATCGTCAACGGTCAACGGTCTACGGTCAACAGTCTCATTCCAGCGGTAGTTATCGTCATCGTCAACGTCTTCGTCAACGTTATCGTCTTCGTCTTCGTTATCGTCAACGGTCAACGGCCTCTAACCTCTAACCTTTAACCTTTTACCTTTTACCCTTAACCTTTCACCGCAACCTCCGGTTGCTTTAACCGCCACTCCGTGGCTTTCACCGCCAACGGCTATCCACGCGCATACGTTATTCATAAACGCGTGATAAAATATATTATTGTGTAGGTAAGTTAAAAAACTTAGTAATTTTGTTTAGTCATAATAACTAACAGCTGTTTCTGTTTGACCACGAATCTCACGAATCTCACGAATTAAACTATCAACGCGATTTCACACGAAAACACGTTTTTTTAGGTAGTTCACACAGAAATCACAGACCGACGCTTTCATACCGCGTCGGTCTGTGCTTCCGTGATTTGCTTTTCCCTTCGGCCAGCGAACTTCGTTTCAGTGTGAGAGAATTGAGATCATCCCGGAGGCAGTCATCGTCATCGTTAACGTCAACGTTACAGCGCAGCTGTTTATTCGCGTCTAAATTCCGTCTAAATTCGCGTTGACTCTATTTCAACCCGATTTCACCCAATCCCACCGTTTTTTGCCTCACGCAAACTTCCATAGCGTCACGCAACTAAGAATGCGGATATGGCAACTCGACAAACAAAAAAATGAAAACTTGTTAAGTTTGAAAAAAAAAATACCCAGTCAAGGAACCCATTAAAAATGAGAAAAAAGTGAAATAAATTGTTGTAATGATTATAAATTCGTATTTTTGCAAAAAAAATAACAACATTATACATAAGGATTTAACATACCGGCAAACAGGTGAAAAATCCTTATTTTGTCGTATCTTGCTGATAGCTAGCATCTTTTGTTAACTTTCAGGAACTAAAGGAATGCGCTTTTGGGTGAAAGCGTCTTTGACGCGGTGAAAGCCACTGCGTGGCGGTTAAAGCGCTGACGCGCGGTTAAAGAAGCTGCGCTTCGGTGAAAGTCGCTTTGCGACGGTGAAAACTGCTTTGCAATGGTGGATTAATATTAAACGACATCGATGCAAGAAGAATATTTTTCATTCCGACGATTAGATGTGTATCAAGAATCAAAGAAATTCGTATTACACATCTATGACTTGTTGACTCAATTCCCTAAAGAGGAGCAATATGCCTTGTGCGATCAGTTGAGGAGGGCAGCGGTATCTATTCCTTCTAACCTTGTAGAGGGAATGGGCCGTGTTTCTATAAAAGAACAGATACACTTTATCGAAATAGCTTTCGGTTCTCTGAACGAAACGATATGCCAATTAGATATAGCTTACGAATTGAATTATATTTCACAAGAACAGTTAATCCAATCTGAGAAATTAGCAAAGCAACTCATTCGAATGCTTTCAAGTCTTAAACGAAAGAGAGAGTTACTACTCTCTTCTTCTAAAAAAGAAAAATCCCGTGGCTCTGCCACATTAACCGCTACGGAGTAGCCTTAACCGCGCTTTAGCGCTTTAACCGTGCCGCAGGCACTTTCCCCGCAACCTTGGTTGCCTTAACCGCTGCCCCGCAGCTTTAACCGTCGCATCGCGACTTTAACCGCAACCTCTGGTTGCTTTCACCGCTGCTCCGCAGCTTTAACCGTCGCATCGCGACTTTAACCGCAACCTCTGGTTGCTTTAACCGCTGCCCCGCAGCTTTAACCGTCGCATCGCGACTTTAACCGCAACCTCTGGTTGCTTTAACCGCCACAAAGTGGCTTTAACCGCTGCCCCGCAGCTTTAACCGTCGCATCGCGACTTTAACCGCAACCTCTGGTTGCCTTAACCGCCACAAAGTGGCTTTAACCGCTGCCCCGCAGTTTTAACCGTCGCATCGCGACTTTAACCGCAACCTCTGGTTGCTTTAACCCTAAGAAATATGTCCATTATTCTTCACATCCTCATACCCTTCGTGGTATCGCTGATCGCAGCCATCTGGATCTACCCCAAGGTGCTGCGCATAGCTCTGTTGAAAGACATAGTTGACAATCCCAATGCCCGCAAACTCCAACGAGTCCCCGTCCCCGTGCTGGGCGGTGTCGCCGTCATGTTCGGTATATTGGTAGCGCTCAGCGTCTGCCGTCTCTTTTACGACTGCAGCGGACTGTTTACCATCATGCTCGCCATGTTGGTATTGCTCTATGTGGGCACCATCGACGACATCACCGAGCTGTCGCCCAATATGCGCTTCCTCATCGAGGCCTTCCTCGTGGTCATGCTCATCTACACCTGTGGCTACAGCATCAACGATTTCCATGGCTTGTGGGGGATTGGTAGTATCTCACCCTGGATCGGCGTACCCCTCACCATCGTCTCCGTGGTAGGCATCGTCAATGCCATCAACCTCATCGATGGTGTCGACGGCTATAGCAGCGGCTACTGCATCATGGCTTGCACCATCTTCGGCTTCTTCTTCTACTTGGCGGGCGATGTCAACATGGTCATGCTCGCCGCGGTGTGTATAGCTTCGCTGCTTCCCTTCTTCTTCCACAATGTGTTCGGTCGCACCAGTAAGATGTTTATCGGCGATGGAGGCACCCTCATCATGGGGCTTGTGATGAGTGTTTTCGTGCTCAACATCCTCAAAGAGGACACCCGTTGCCTCTACTACGATTCGTGGGGCCTCGGCCTGGTACCCTTCACCCTGTCCGTCATGTCCATCCCCGTGTTCGACACCGTGCGTGTCATGAGCATGCGCATCCTGCGAGGCGTCTCACCCTTCCATCCCGACAAGACCCACCTGCACCATCTGTTCATCTCGATGGGCTTCTCCCATATAGGCACCACGGTCAGCATCCTCCTGCTCAACCTCCTGGTGTTCTTCTCATGGTATGGCGTCTACAAGGCCGGCTGCACCATCAACGTGCAGTTCTACGTCTGCATCGCCATGTCGTTGCTTGTCACCTTCGGCTTCTACGGCCTCATGCGCCTGTGCCAGAAGCGCCACTATGCCCTTTGGGATATCATGTGCCGCCTCGGTAAAATCTCGCATGTCGAACGCAAAGGAGTCTTCCTCTGGCTCCAACGCCTGATGGACGGCAATAAGCCTGCGCTTTAGCTGTTAGCTGTTAGCTCTTAGCTGTTGGCCGTTAGCTCTTGGCCGTTAGCTGTTAGCCGTTGGCCGTTGGTGAAAGCGTCTTTGACGCGGTGAAAGCCACTGCGTGGCGGTTAAAGTTGCTTCGCAACGGTGAAAATGCCTTCGGCATGGTGAAAGCAACCGAGGGTTGCGGTTAAAGAAGCTTTGCTTCGATGAAAGCAGAACCAAAATGCTACAATACTTATGACAGCACAAGCTTGTAGACAAAAATTCTCGGAACATCTTTTTGGGGATGTTTACCGCGAAGAGATTGATATGGATGCTCATGCATCTTTTATAGTGCAGCGCGTCCTTGAATATGGTACAATTGAAGATTGGAGATTGCTTCGCAGCTATTATGGTCTTGACCATATAGTCTCTTTATGTAAGGCGATGCGTTCCCTTGATCCCGTTTGCTTGTCTTTTATCAGTGCTATATCCAATACTCCTAAAGAATCATTCAGATGCTATCATACCAGACAGTCGAACCAATTTGCAAAGCAAAAGGAACGGTTCGTGTCAGCGAGCGAGAGTTAAACTTGTTTGAACTCTTACAGCGAGTGTAGCCGAAGCTCAACAACTAAGTTGTTAACGCGTAATTTAAAAACAAAACTTCGCGTCCTTTGCGTCTTTGCGCGGGATTGCTTTTCCCTTCGGCCAGCGACCTAAATATTCCGCGTCGACGTGTTCGAGAAAAAACACTCACGCACTGGAATATTATTTTTGACCACGAATCTCACGGATACCACGAATAAATCTAACTATCGTTATAACAAAAGTCTCTTCCATCCGGCAGGCACACGCGAGCGTAGCGATGCGTGCATTCGTGTAATTCGTGCAATTCGTGTTCAGAAAAAAGAAGCATCCCGGCAGGCAGGTTTTCGTTATCGTTTTCGTCATAGTACAGCGCAGCTGTTTTTTTTGACCACTAATCTCACGGATACCACGAATAAAATAACTGAAATGATTATACGTAAGGAAGATAGTTATAAGATTGTGGGTGCTGCTATGGAGGTGTACAATCAATTAGGTCATGGCTTTCTCGAAGCAGTTTATCAAGAGGCGTTAGAAAGAGAGTTACACTTCAGAGGCATACCTTATGAGCGCGAAAAAGAGTTGACAATATCTTATAAAGGTGAACTCCTTAAACAAACGTATAAGGCCGATTTTGTTTGTTATGAAGACATTATTGTTGAACTGAAGGCTGTATCTATACTTGAAGATTCTCATCGGTCACAAGTGTATAATTATCTAAGAGCGACAAAGAATAAGTTAGGGATATTGATTAATTTTGGGAATCCGGAAGGACTGGAATGGGAACGTAAGGTGCTGTGATGTACCTGTTTTACTGTTAATAATACTCTTGTTCTGACCAGGCCAATGCGGAATGAGCATTGGTCTGCGACGAAGAAAACTTTAGTTTTCCCGAGGAGTGCTGCTTGCAGCCTATAACTTTAGTTCTCTAAAGCGGATACCACGAATAAATCTAACTATCGTTATAATAAAGTCATTTCCATCCGGCAGGCACACGCGAGTGTAGCGATGCGTGCATTCGTGCAATTCGTGCGATTCGTGTTCAGAAAAAACACTCATGCACTGGAATATTATTTTTGACCACGAATATCACTCTAACGAATAAAAGAAAGTCAACGTTTTCGTCATCGTTTTCGTTCAGCCTTGGCTGTCTTGGCCAGCACAAGCGAAGCAAGTGCGTAAACGTGTCTAAAATCCGTATCATCGCGTTGACAAGAAAATTCCGTGTATTCTGTGAATTCTGTGTGAGATCAAAAAAAACTGCGTGAGATTCCGCGTGAAATGAAACATATTTTCTGTGAGAAAAAACTAATATAAAATGAAAATCGCCGTAGCCGGCACAGGATACGTAGGCCTAAGCATGGCCACCCTGTTAGCCCAACATAATGAAGTAATCGCCGTTGACATCATCCCCGAAAAGGTCGATATGATCAACCGCCGCGTGTCGCCCATCCAGGACGACTATATAGAGCAGTATTTCGCCGAGCGCGACCTCAACCTCGTCGCCACCCTCGATGCCGCGAGCGCCTACCGTGATGCCGACTTCGTCATCATTGCCGCCCCCACCAACTACGACAGCCAGAAGAACTTCTTCGACACCTCCGCCGTTGAGAGCGTCATCGACCAGGTCATCGAGTCAGGCTCCGAGGCCACCATGGTCATCAAGAGCACTATTCCCGTGGGCTACTGTCGTAGCCTGTATGTCAAGTACGCCCGCCTC
>JAZRDT010000051.1:0-22407 GCA_045660385.1 Bacteroidaceae bacterium
TCTATGATTTGTTTTGTTTGTCTGTATGTTATATAATAGCATTCAGGTGGTTATAGTGTCGGGGTTCCACCTCTTCCCATTCCGAACAGAGAAGTTAAGCCCGACCGCGCCGATGGTACTGCGTTTGTGGGAGAGTAGGTAGCCGCCGTTTTTCAGGAGAGGAGTTGTCCGACAGGATGACTCCTCTTTTCGTTTAGGGCTATGTCGTGATGTATATGGGTGCCATACGGTACATGGATGCCATACATCATAGGAGACGAAATATACCTCAGGAATACCGGGAGATCATAGGAATGTGGCAGGTGTTATTATTGATTATGGTGAGTGGTATTGCAAGCCAATTCTTGATTGCCTAATTTTCTCAATAATTAACGGTTTATTTAGGAGGAATATCTAATAAAAAAAGACTTAAGTATAAACTTAAGTCTTGTAGTTGCGGAGAAAGGATTCGAACCAATGACCTTTGGGTTATGAGCCCAACGAGCTACCACTGCTCCACTCCGCGATGTTTTATTTTGATGGTGCAAAGGTACTGCTTTTTCTTGAAATAACAAACATTTTGCAGCATTTTTCTCTTTTTCTTAGTGTTTTTTTATAGAGAAGGATATTTTTTGTATTTTTGTACTTATTATGAGTGCAACGATAAGTAAAACTACCAATAAATTGATTGAGGCTGCTCGCGTGCTTTTCACGCGTAATGGCTATGATCGAACAACGATGACCGATATCGCACGAGAAGCAAAAAAGGGACGTCGTACATTATACGTTCATTTCCCCAATAAGGAGTCTTTGTTGCGCCGTGTTATTGAGATGGAATTGAATAAGATTCTCGACGTGCTTCGTGCTATCGCAGATAAAGAGATCCCTGCGGATATAAAGATTATGGAGTTTGTTATCAGTCGTCTCAATAATGTTCGTCACACGATTTTCCGTAATGGCTCGTTACGTGCAGATTTTACTCGTTTCTATTTGACTATTGATAGCATACGCCGTAAATACGATCGGTTTGAGATCGGCCTTATCCGTGGTATTCTTCTTGAGGGTCGTGAACAGGGAATATTTAGATTTGACAATCCTGAGGTGATGGCAGAGATTATCCATTTTAGCATTAAAGGATTGGAATCTCCCTATGTTCGTGGACAGATCGCAGGGAATATGGATGTGAAGATCCTGGAACGTCATGCCCGTCAGGTTATATTGCGTGGTCTGGGAATGAATATATAGGATATGTTAGCAGCGAATGATGGTGAATGTTTAATATAGGTTGAGAAAGGCTATGCAAGTATTATACGAAGACAATCATATTATTATAGTAAACAAGGCTGCATCTGAGATAGTTCAGGGCGACAAGACAGGTGACATCCCATTGTCTGAATTGGTGAAATCTTACATAAAGGAAAAATACGAAAAGCCTGGCGCTGTGTTTCTTGGAGTTGTGCATCGCCTTGATCGCCCTGTAAGTGGTGTTGTAGTGTTTGCTCGTACAAGTAAAGCTTTAGAACGACTCAATGCAATGTTTCGTGAAGGTGGACGCATCAAGAAGACCTATTGGGCGATAGTGAAAAATCGTCCTGTAGAACCTGAAGCAGAGTTAGTTCATTATCTCGTTCGCAATGAAAAGCAGAATAAATCGTATGCCTATGCCGCAGAGCGTAAGGATGCCAAGCGCTCTGTATTGAGTTATCGCCTATTGGCTAGCATGGATAATTATCATCTGTTAGAGGTTGCATTACAGACGGGACGCCATCACCAGATACGTTGTCAGTTGTCTAAAATTGGCTCGCCTATTAAGGGGGATCTCAAATATGGTGCGGAACGTTCAAATCCCGATGGAAGTATAAGTTTGCATGCGCGACGTATACAATTTGAACATCCGGTGTCGAAAGTTCTGATTGATGTTGTAGCTCCAGTGCCTAATGATTCTGTTTGGCGTAGTGCCGAGGCTATGGTAGAAAAATTATAATTTTGTTCTCATGCTCATTATAAAGTTCTAATCTGAAAAGGAGATAGTCATGGCCCCTATTGATAATCAATATAAGATAAGGAATCAAGAATTTTTACAGGAGTATGCTCAACGACCTGGAGTAAAGACTATGTTTAATGGTGTTATGTATCGTGTGCTGAATAAGGGAAATGGCACCAAACCTTCTCCAAAAAGCTACGTCACCGTATATTATAGTGGTAGATTGATCAATGGGAAAATTTTTGACCAAACTCAGAAGGGACGTCCTGCAACATTTCGCCTAAACGAGCTCATTACGGGGTGGACTACCTCTATACGCGAGATGCCTGTCGGCTCGCGTTGGGAGATTGTTATTCCTTATCATTTAGGTTATGGCTCGCGTTCTGTAGGGGCGATAAAGGCCTTTTCGACACTAATCTTCGATGTTACGTTGTTAGATGTGAGATAGGCAAACTTTCTATGGGCTTGCCTATTTTTTCTTATAGTGTAGCACGCTATAGTTTTTCTTCAAGAATATTTTGCGTGCCACTTGGCGGATGTCATCGACAGTCACAGAACAGTATCGGGCAAGTTCATCGGAAAGTTCGCGGTCTTGTCCGATGAGTTCCATTTGAGCAATGTTGACTGCTCGGTTAAGGTAGTTGATGTTGTTGAATGTACGTTCAGATTCCGACCGGTTGCGCACCTTTGCAAGTTCTTCTTCGGGTACAGATTCTTCTCGGAGAATATCAAGTTGCTTCCACACGGCAATTTCGGCCTGCTGGCAGGTGATACCTTCCGTCAATCGGCCCATGATGAGGAGTAGCCCGTCGTCGATGCTGCCTTGAATGTAGGCATCGATGGCCGTAAAGAGTTTGTCGTGGTGTATCAGGCGCTGGGTGAGACGGCTCGATTGTCCGGCTGAGAGCAAATCTGTGATGAGGTCACATACATGATACTCTTGACTACGGCGGTTACCCATGTGGAAGGCCATTACTAGCATGTCTGATGGTACGTTGCGGTATACGGTCTTTCGTCTGATGCGTTGTTGGGCGGACTCTTGAGGTAGGTTACGTGGCGCGATATTTCCTTTGGGGAGGGGACCAAACCATTTTTCGCTTAGCCTGATGACCTCCTCGAAACTGATGTTCCCTACGACGGAGAGTATGGCATTGTCTGGAGTATAATATCTCTTGTAGAAATCCATGACATCGGCCAGTGTGGCGCGCTCGATATGTTCGGTGCAAATTCCTATAGTTGGCCACTGGTAGGGATGCGCCTTGTAGGCCATGGGGCGTATGAGGTGCTGCACATCCCCATAGGGCTGGTTGAGGTGACGTTGCTTGAATTCCTCAATGACAACACCCTTCTGTACCTCTACGCTCTGTTCGGTAAGTGCAAGTCCGAGCATACGGTCTGATTCCAGCCAAAAGGCTGTCTCTACATTGCAATGGGGAATCGTTATGTAGTAGTTCGTAAGGTCGTTGTTTGTCCAAGCGTTGTTCTCGCCTCCAGCCAATTGGACATGGGTGTCATAATCGGGTATATGAATTGATCCCTCAAACATGAGGTGTTCGAGCAGGTGGGCATATCCAGTTTGCTCGGGATTCTCGTCGCGCGCGCCTACATCGTATAGCACGTTTACGGCTACCATTTGCGTCGCACTATCTTCGTGGTGCACGATGCGCAGCCCGTTGGCAAGAGTGTATCGGTTCATCAAGTCAAGAAATATGTCGAGAATACTTGTCCTTAGTTCTGGGGAGCGTCAATCTCTCTGATCCGCTTGATGATAACTGCCTCAATGGGGCGTAGCTTGGAATCAACGGCACGCTTCTCGATTTTTGTAATCACATCCATACCCTCTATCACTTCTCCGAATACGGTGTAGTATCCATCCAGGTCGGCTGCACCACCTATGGTCTTGTATTGTTCGCTTTGTTGTTTGGTGTAGTGGAATTGTTTGCGTGTAGCCATCACCTTATCGGTAGCGGCAGATATCTGTGTCTTTATTTCGCGAATCTGAGGCATATAGCGTTTGGTGTCTTTGGCATATTCCTTGAGCTTTTGTGCGTAGGGGGGCGTTTGGGTGATTGAATCAAACACCTCTTTTCTCAGTCGCTTGTTGTAGGCATCCTCGGCATTGAAGAGTTTCTTGTCGGTATATTTCATGCCGGTAACGACATAGAAGTGTCCGCCCGACGATTTCTCCATCTTATAGTAGCTGGCCATGGCGAGTGCACCACGCTTGTGGTAGAATTTTTCCGGTTGTATCTCTTCAGGGATAAAGTAGTCCAAGTCATTCTCTCCAAGTGGAGTCTCGCGTGTGGCTCCTTTTGACTTGGGGTCACCAGCTTGTATGGTGAAGTTGTTTTGTATACGGAAGAATTGTTGGTTGTCATAGTATCCCTTGCGAGCCAACTTTACAAAGTTGTGGCGATGGAGAGGGGTTTCACGATATAGTTTGAAGGTTACATTACCCTCGCTTGTCTCCATCAGGAGGTATTGGTCTGCATCCACGATGACGGTATCAGTGTCTTCGGGCTCTATTGTGCTCTCCGACTCTTTTGGGGTGTTCTGGCATGCGGCGAGCAGTATGCTCCATAGGGTCGCAATCAGTAGTAGCTGTTTCTTCATATGTTACGTGCATTATATTAATATATGTAATTGCTTCTCGCTTCAAATTTACAATAAAATAATCATACGCGGTGCAGTTTGTCGCTAAAAAGTGAGTCTTGGGGAAATTTCCCCTACGAAATAGGGTTTTTCCCTTTAACAAATAGGTGATTTCTTTAGTTTGGGTAAATAATTCCTACTATCTTCGCAGTGTGAAAAGTATATGACAGTTGAAAGATAACGAAAATTTATGAAAGGAGATTAGTTATGAAAACGATGAGATTAGCCATGATGTTTGTAGCTTTGGCAGCTATCAGTGCAGAGAGTTATGCAGCGATGAGTTTGTTTGATATCCGTCGCGAGGCTCGTTTCCTTACCGACCGTATGGGATACGAACTGGGACTTAACAACCGCCAGTATGAGGATGTATACGAAATAAATTTTGATTTCCTCTACCAAGTGAATGAAGTGATCGATGATGTGGTATATGGTTATGATGATGCTATCGACTATTACTACTACCTGCTCGATGTTCGCAATGAGGACTTGATGTATGTGTTGCGCAGTCGCCAGTATCGCAGGTTTGTCAATCGCGACTATTTCTTCCGTCCCATCCATCTGGTTGGTGGTAAGTGGAGTATGCGTATCTATTCACGATATACTGATCGCAACTACTTTTATTTCAGTATACCTGTAGGTTATCACTCTTATAGCGGTGCTCACTATCGTGTACACTTCGCTCATAGCTATTATGCAGGGATGTATCACCACGCACTCTATCATGGTGCCTTCCGTTTGTGGGGTAGTGACTATTACCATCATCATCACGATGGTTGGCATAGCAACGGAAAGAAGAAGTATCACCATATCGGCAGTCGTCCCTGGAGTAATAACAAGAACTATGAGAAGAGCCGTCGCGATCTCAAGGCCGGATTTGTTAATATACCCTCTCGTGATGAGAACAAGCGCCTCGTAAAGGTTGATTCTGAGGAGAACCGTCGTACGGCTGTGACATCGGAAAGCCGTCGTTCTACAACGAATGTATCTCGCACTACTGGCGGCAATAGCGCAACACGTACAGGTAGCAATACTCGTGGAGAATCAGCAACTACAACACGCCGTACTGAGTCAACAGGTAATGCTTCTGTAAGCACTTCGACCAGACAGACTAGTACTTCTGGAACAGTTCGTCGCAGCGATAGTTCTTCTTCAACAGGAAACACTACACGTAATACTAATAGCTCGGTATCCAGCTCACGTGGCAGCAGTTCTTCAGCAACAAAGAGCAGCAGTTCAGTATCCGGCTCACGTGGCAGCAGTTCTTCAGCAACAAAGAGCAGCAGTTCGGTATCTAGCTCACGTGGTAGCAGCAGTTCTTCAGCAACAAAGAGCAGTAGCTCAGTATCCAGCTCACGTGGTAGCAGCAGTTCTTCAGCAACAAAGAGCAGTAGCTCGGTATCTAGCTCACGCGGTAGCAGCAGCTCTTCAGCAACAAGAGGCACTAGTTCTTCAACTAGTTCACGTAGCAGCAGTAGTAGCCGTAGTCGCTGATGAATGTCGTTCTAATTGAAACAAAAAACGATCGTGCCTTGCACGATCGTTTTTTCTGATAGATTATCTATCGCTATATTACTTTTTCTTTATTCCTTTATATATAATATAGCCAAGGGCAAACACTACGATGATGATGATGGCATGGCCAATGATGTCGCTATATTCAGTAACTGTGCTGATGAGTTGGTCTTCAGGTACGATAGATTCAAGGTACCAACCGAGAGCTGCAAGCACGGCATTCCATATACCAGCACCGAGTGCTGTGAAGGCGATGAATTTTCCTATACTCATTTTGGCTAAGCCTGCAGGAATAGAGATGAGTTGGCGCACAGCAGGTACAAGGCGTCCGATGAGCGTAGCGATCACGCCGTGTTTGTTGAAGAACCTCTCTGCAGTCTCCACTTTTTCCTGGTCGATGAGACACATGTGTCCGAATCGACTGTTGGCAAACTTATACACGATGGGCTTGCCGAGCCAAAGTGCGAGATAATAGTTTACAAGAGCACCGATGAGTGCACCTACAGTGGAAAAGAACATCACGAGCCATACATTCAGTTCGCCAGTCGAAGCTGCTTTATAGGCAGCGGGGGGGACTACCACTTCGGAAGGAAAAGGAATAAATGAACTCTCGATAGCCATTAGGAGGGTTATGGTCCAATAATTAAGATGTTCAAGACACCATTGGATGAATTGTACAGATTCCATGTTTTATTTTTTTTGTTTATGTATTTCTTTCTAGGACTATTATTAAACGGCCGATTGGTTGGTTGTATTCAGTCTTTCGATCATAGCGTCTACACTTTCTCCTTGTGCAACGGGAAGATTGAAAATCTCGTATGTCTTGCGCGGACTGATACTGAGCGATGTGGTCAGTGTATTTTTGAAATTGCTATCACGTAGTACCCACTCGCAGAGGCAGAGATAGGGATAGAGTAGCTCGTCCTCTATCGCGGGATTTTCTTTGAGCAGGCGCAGGATGTGATAACTCATTTCATAATAGTTGTTCTCAAGCATCGATACACCAATGAGGAAGAGTGAACGCTCCACATGCTGTGAATTCATAGTGAGTGCGTCTAGAAATATTTCGGTGCTCTCATCATAGCGTCCTTGGCATAGCATTTCATGTCCCTTCATGATGATGAGCTCAGTGTTGTCGGGGAATATTTTAAGGGCTTCGTCAACATAGGATATAGCCTTCTCGTGTTGTGCTTTCCGGCTAAAGATGAGTGATAGCTGGCTGTATATTTGTGCCTGTTCTTCACTTCCGTCGGCAACGGTAGCAAGGGCCTGTGTGAAATACTCCATCGCTTGGTCATCATCGCCACCATTTACACTGCACATGCCCATGTGGAATAGCGGATCTACGGTTTCGGGATATACCTCGTGCAAGCGTTGATAGTACTCAAGGGCACGTTCGTAGTTGCCGATATTGAAGTAGCTGTTGGCGGCTGCATATGTGGAGTAGTAGCTACTGTCTCCGTTGATGGCAATGGCAAACTCAAAGGCATCAATGGCCTTGTCGTATTCCTCACGTAAGAAATGGATTTTACCTAGTTCCTCCCAATAGAGAGTCGAGTAGGCGTCCATATCGAGCAGTTGGTTGTATTGTTCGATAGCTTCATCAAAGCGTTCCTGCTGTACGTAGCTATAGGCTGCAGATTCCATCAGAATCTGTTTCTTTGGATGGCGAGTCAGCGCCTCCTCCAGCCAGTCATTGGCCATGTCGGTCTGCTTGTTGTCGACGAGCAGGTCGATGATGTCAGCATAGGTCTCGGCTTCATGTCCTTCGCCTTCAATGAGTGCGCGGAGAATGTTGCTGGCAATGCTATGTTGGCGGTTGGCTAAGGCCAACTCGGCTTTGAGGAACAACACTTCGCGGTCGTGCTGGTCGGTGATGGTTTCGGCAATGTTGAAGGCTTCGTTCAGATGTCCATTGATAAGACGGGCACGTGCCTTGAAGATGAGTGCGTCAAGATTGTCGGGGTGCAGTCGCAGCGCATAGTCGAGTGCCGCTTCAGCACGTTGCGAGTCACCATTCATCGCATAGTATTCTGCAATTTCTGTAAGTTCGGTAGCTTCGAAGTAGCGTGTGTCGCCACTGCTTAGCATCTCCTCGTAGTGTGCTAGTGTGCGCTTGAATTCAGGCTTTTCAAAGTATGATGCGAACTGATCCTTCATTATATAAAAATGTGTTTATATCCGTTTACTCATTTATCGAGTAACAGATATAAACACAAAAAAGTTTAATAATTACTTATTTATCTTGCTCCAAGTATCCTTGAGTGATACGGTGCGGTTGAATACGAGGTGGTCGGCTGTAGACTCCTTATCCACATTGAAGTATCCGATGCGGCGGAACTGCAGGTAGTCCAAGGGCTTGGCATCAGCCAAGTAGCGCTCTACATAGCACTCGGTAAGCACCTGCAGTGAGTCGGGATTGATCATCTCCTTCATGGCCTCCAGTGCGTCGCAACCCTTCTCCTCGCGGATGGCAGCCATCTCGTCGCGCGGGTTCTCAACTTTCCACAAGCGGTCGTAGAGACGTACCTCAGCCTTGAGGCAGTGTGCACAGCTAACCCAGTGCAGGGTACCCTTCACCTTGCGGTTGCTACCGGGCATACCCGTTTTTGTGTCGGGATCGTATTCGGCATACACCTCTACCACGTTGCCCTCGTCGTCCTTCTTGCAGCCAGTGCACTTTACGATGTAGGCATTCATCAGACGCACCTCTTGTCCGGGTGTCATGCGGAAGTACTTCTTCGGAGCATCCTCCATGAAATCCTCGCGTTCCATCCACAGTTCGCGGCTGAACTCGATGGTGTGTGTGCCAGCTTCAGGATCTTCGGGGTTGTTGATGGTCTCCATCACTTCCACCTGTCCTTCGGGATAGTTGGTGATGACGAGCTTCACGGGATTAACGACTGCCGATACGCGGGTTGCGCGAGCATTGAGGTCTTCACGTACAGCACTCTCAAGCAGCGCAAAGTCGTTCAGTGCATCGTAGGTGGTGTAGCCAATCTTGTCCACGAAGTTGCGGATTGATTCGGGTGAGTAGCCACGACGGCGGAAACCGCAGAGAGTCGGCATACGGGGGTCGTCCCAACCGTTGACAAGCCCCTCCTTCACAAGGATGAGCAGGTTGCGCTTACTCATGAGCGTATAGTTGAGGTTGAGTTTGTTAAACTCATACTGACGGGGACGATTGTCGTCCAAGTCTTCACCCTTCTTTACCCAGTCTACGAAGAGGTCGTATAGGGGGCGGTGAGGTACGAACTCTAATGTGCAGAGTGAGTGGGTCACACCCTCGAAGTAGTCGCTCTGTCCGTGAGCAAAGTCATACATGGGATAAGCCTTCCATGTGGTGCCTGTGCGGTGGTGCGGATGGTTTACCACGCGATAGATGATGGGGTCACGGAAGTGCATGTTGGGCGCAGCCATATCAATCTTGGCACGGAGTACCATACGTCCCTCCTCAATCTCACCACGATTCATCTTCTCGAAGAGCTCAAGACTCTCCTCTATGGGACGGTTGCGGTAGGGGCTCTCGATACCAGGCTGTGTGGTAGTACCTTTCTGTGCTGCAATCTCCTCGGCACTCTGTTCATCGATATAAGCCTTACCCTCTTTGATGAGGTCGATAGCAAAGTCCCACAACTGTTGGAAATAATCCGATGCGTAATACTCGTTACCCCATTCGAAGCCGAGCCATTTGATATCCTCCTTGATAGCCTCTACATACTCCACATCCTCCTTGGTGGGGTTTGTGTCGTCGAAGCGGAGGTTGCACACACCGTTATATTTCTGTGCCATGCCAAAGTCGAGGCATATTGCCTTGGCATGTCCGATGTGGAGATATCCATTAGGTTCGGGCGGGAATCGGGTCTGTACCTTACTTCCATTCTTGCCCTCTGCGAGGTCGTTTACTACGATCTGTTCTATGAAGTTGAGACTCTTCTTCTCAGTGCTTTCGTTGATTGTTTGTTCAGACATATTTATCCTATTATAATTATGGTACAAAATTAGCGCAAACCGAATGAAATGCCAAATTTATTTGAGCATTTCTGAGGTGCAAACCGAGCGAAAAAGCAAGTTCGCTTGATAAAAACGATTTCCAACTATGGCGCGGAAATGTATAAATTTCATCCCGGCGTTTGGCTTTCGGTGATTGTTGCGGGATTTCCCAACTGTTAGACGTGAAAAAACTTTATGACATGTATGCTTTCTTGATTTTGTTGAATATCTCTCCCTATTCTATCGTTTGTATAGCAATACTTCGTTTCTGCTGTGTGTTGATGCCCTGAATTGCTTACACTTTTTTAGTAAAGCCTATAAAATGCCAAATATATGTTGTACGACATGTAAAAATGTTTTGTAAGTTCAAAAAAATGTAAGAACTTTGTAGCGTTATCCTAAAACAATCTTTTTACCTTAAAAACTAATACCTATTGAATTCAATAAGGGCCTCTGTGAAGAGCCCCTTATTGGTTTTAAATAGGGCCGTGTTCTTTATTCGGTTTTCACCTTGCAATAGTAGGCAAGCTTGTATAGGAAAAAAAGGCTTAGCTTAGGGCGAGTTCCGCTGAGATGTGCCGTGAACTTGGCTTCATGACGGGCGTACCAACGAACTACTGTCTTCGTTAGATGAAGGCGGCAGAGTAGGTTGTAGGCGTTGATGAGCGAAGAGTGTCCTTGCAGTGTGGTTTCCATCAAAGCTAAATTGCGTAGTGCCGTTTGTGTCTTTAGCAGAAATGCCTCATTAGCTTCAAGTCCAAGGTGGCGCAACGGGTTGTCGATATGCAGTAGGGGAATTTCTTTCCGTTGCAGTTCGATACCGAAGAGTGTATCCTCATGTCCATAGCCTTTGATGGTCTCATCGAAGCGGATAGCCATGAATGTTTCTTTTCGTATGAGGAAGTTGAAGGGGGTGAACCGCTCGTATGGGTGCTCGGCCCTATAGCGGGCTGCCCGGCGCTTGTCGGCCCGTTTCTCATAGGCATAGCGTAGGCTCACAGTCGGGGAGGGGAGTGTGCCAGCATGGCATAGTCCGCCACAGATAACGTCAGTGCCAGCTGTGCAGTGAACCATATAATTGGTGATGAAACGGGGGTCTATGACCTCTGCGTCGGAGTCCATGAAGAGCAACCATTCGTGTCGTGCAGCGTCAGCCAGGAGGTTGCGTATACGCGCGCGTCCCACGTTTTCTTCCAATTCGATGAGGCGGCAGTGGGGTAGGGCATTAATCTCTCGGTTCTTTTCCTTATATAAAGAGATTGGCGAAGCGTCATCGGCTACAATAATTTCGTAGTCGATACCTGATTGGTCTGCTTGCTGGTGCAGATCGCTTACAAGGTGCGTACAATCATAATTATATGTCGGTATCAGTATAGAGAGCATAAATGTTCTATTCGCGTGGCGAAATTACAGAAAAAATGATAACTTTGCAATGTAAAATTCATTTTTCAAGTCTTAACTTCCAATTTGAAAGTTATGGAGCCATTAGCTGAACGCCTGCGTCCATCGACGCTCGATAATTATATAGGACAGAAGCATCTTGTAGGTCCTGATGCCGTGTTGCGCCGCATGATAGAGTCGGGACGCATCTCGTCGTTCATTTTGTGGGGCCCTCCGGGTACGGGTAAGACCACGTTGGCGCACATCATCGCTAAGAAATTGGAGGTTCCCTTCTATACGCTCAATGCCGTTTCGTCGGGTGTAAAGGATGTGCGCGAAGTCATCGAGAGTGCCCAGAAGAATCGTTTCTTCTCGCAAAACAGTCCCATCCTCTTCATTGATGAAATACACCGCTTCAACAAGTCGCAACAAGATTCATTGTTGGCTGCAGTAGAGCGCGGCATCGTGACACTCATTGGCGCCACCACTGAGAACCCTTCGTTCGAGATTATTCGCCCCTTGCTTTCGCGTTGCCAACTTTATATACTCAAGTCGCTCGATAAGTCCGACCTCCTGGAACTGCTTGATCGCGCCATCAGGGAGGACTTCTACCTCAAGGATAAACATATCACCATACACGAAACCGATGCGTTGCTGCGCTTCTCGGGAGGCGATGCCCGCAAACTGCTCAACACGTTGGAACTGGTGGTGGAGGCCGAGAGTGGTGCCGATGAGATTGTCATTACCAATGAGGTGGTCACTGAGCGCTTGCAGCAGAATCCCCTGGCCTACGATAAGAATGGCGAGATGCACTACGATATTGTGTCGGCCTACATCAAGTCGATTCGTGGTAGCGACCCTGACGGGGCGCTCTATTGGCTGGCTCGTATGATACAGGGAGGCGAGGATCCCTCGTTCATCGCGCGTCGCTTGGTTATCTCTGCCTCTGAGGATATCGGTTTGGCTAATCCCAATGCCCTGCTCATTGCTAATGCTGCTTTCGATGCGGTGATGAAGATAGGCTGGCCCGAGGGACGCATACCCTTGGCTGAAGCTACAGTATATCTCGCTACCAGTCCCAAGAGCAACTCAGCCTACATGGGTATCAATACAGCGTTGGCTCTTGTGGAGCAGACGGGCAACCTCCCTGTACCCCTGCACCTACGCAATGCACCCACCAAGCTGATGAAAGAACTAGGTTATAGCGAAGGCTACAAGTATGCTCACGACTATGAAAACCATTTTGTAAAGCAGCAGTTCCTCCCCGACGAACTCACAGGTACACAACTTTGGACACCGCAGCCCAATGCGGCAGAAGATAAACTCAAAGAACGCATGCGATTCCTTTGGAAAGACCGGTATCAATAAGTGGACATCCTGAGTCTTCCCGAAGACTCCGAGTGCCCCGAGTGCCCTTCTGATGCAAAAGATAATTTTATTCACCCCATAATCCTTACATTTGATGAATATAGTAATTCTCGATGGCTATGCCCTCAACCCCGGCGACCTCAGTTACGAGTGTCTACAGCAGTTCGGAACACTCAAGGTGTATGACCGCACCACTCCTGATCAAGTGGTAGAACGTGCTAAGGAGGCTGAAGCATTGCTAACCAATAAGGTGGTGTTGGGTGAGAATGAGTTTGCCCAGCTACCTCACTTGCGCTATGTTGGTGTGCAGGCTACGGGGTACAATGTCGTAGATGTGGAGGCAGCACGCCGATATGGCATCATTGTCACCAATATCCCTGCCTATAGCACTGCTTCGGTGGCGCAGATGGTGATGGCGCACCTTCTCAATATCACCCAGAGTGTGGACTACTATGCTCAGCAGAACCGTGCGGGGCGTTGGAGCAGCAATCCCGACTTCTGCTATTGGGACAATCGGCTCATCGAACTTGCTGGCAAGCAGATGGGTATCGTAGGTTTTGGCCGTACGGGAAGTGCTGTTGCACGCTTGGCTCAAGCCTTTGGGATGAGGATTGTAACCTACACCTCGAAGCCACAAGATACATTGCCCGATGGGGTGGAGAAGTGTTCGCTCGACACACTCTTTGCCACCTCCGATGTGGTGAGTCTGCATTGCCCTTTGGTGCCAGCCACACACCACCTCGTCAATGCCGAGCGCCTCGCACAGATGAAGGCTACGGCAATACTTATCAATACAGCTCGCGGACCTATTGTTGACGAAGAGGCATTAGCCCATGCTCTCAATAGTGGTATGTTGTATGCGGCTGGTGTTGATGTGCTTTGCGAGGAACCTCCACGTGCCCAGTCGCCTCTGCTTAAGGCGCGTAATTGTTTTGTTACACCACATATAGCATGGGCTACACTTGAGGCACGCACCCGCCTGCTCCAGATTTGTGAGGCCAATCTCCGTGCCTTCATTGAGGGGCATCCACAGAATGTGGTGTCGTAAAAGAAACGATAAAAAAGATGAGCCGCACAGAACTGGAAGTATGTGCGGCTCGTTTTTTATTAGTGTTGCTTGTGTTATGTTCTGAGTTTCAGTCCTGCAAAGATGGTATCAGGCTTAAACGCAAATACAGAAGCCATCTCGCCCGACATACAGAAGCCACACTGATTGCACTTATCTGTGCCGTGGCCTACACAAAGACCGCGACTACCATCGGGATAGATGAAGTTGGTCACCCAGCAGCGCTTGGTAAACTTACCCGTCTTCATCAGCTTCAGTCCGGACTTGGAGTTCATAATGGGATAGTCCTTCTTCTTGTACTCTATCACACGGTCGATAATCTCTGCACGCTTCTCCATATCCAAAGCGAGATACTCGGTACCCTCGAAGGGGGTGTGGAAGTTGATAGAGATCTGCTCGATGGCGGGATTATTCTTGGCATACTCGATAGTGTCGTCCACGGCAGTATAGTTGAGTGTGTTCACCACCATATTGACACTCAAGTGCGGATGTCCACACTCAGCGATGTTCTTTTCCAGCTTAGCAAAGGTGCCCTTACCGCGCACCTCCTCATGATAGCCGTTCACACCATCAAGACTCACCCAAATAGAGTCCGCTGTGCTACCCTTGAAGGGGAGCTGTGCATTGGTGGTGATGGTGCATGAGAAGAAACCTATCTCCTTGGCCAAGGCGATAAGGTCGTTGATGCGCTTGTCGCCATCCTTCCAGATGGTTACCTCACCACCCTCGAAGTCGACAAAGCGTGAACCCTGGTCGTAGGAGTATTGCAGGTGTTCGCGCACCTGCTCATAGGTCATATTATGCGGATTCTTAAGTTCGTAGACACTACAGTGCTTGCAACGCAGGTTGCAGATGTCAGAGATAAAAAGTACGGTCTGCAACGGTGCACGACGACCGAAGAAACGTGCCCTGATAAACCACTGGGCTAGGTAGAATAGCTTGCGCATGATATGTAATTCTGAATTTTGAATTATGAATTATGAATTGGAGAGAACTCTAAACATTAAACAATGAAGTTGACCACGATAATCACGAAGCAGAACATGGTGACAATATTGCGTGCCGTGAGCCAACGCAGCATGAACCAGTCAAGGCCAGCCTGCTTAAAGCGTTCGAAATCGCCCATAGGACCCATCCAGCGCTTGGGCTCTAATGATGTTTCCTTATGGTTGACAAAATCGCGTAGCGAAAATACGAGCCACAACGATACTGGCATCACCAGCAACACTGCCAGGTAGGCCAAGTGGAGCAAGCCAAGAGCTACACCCGTCACAACGATGAAGTATGGAGCGATATTGGCAAATCCAGAGAGAGCAATCTGCCCCTTCTTGCCACCCATAAGATGAGCCATAGTAGTTTTGCCCATTTTCTTGTCGGGCACGGCATCGAGCACCGAGTGCGAGTATACGATATTCATCACCAGCAGTCCGACAGCTGTAGACAGCAACCATATCTTCCAGTCAAGGACGCCTGTTACCGAATAGTACACGCCGCTCATCATCAACGGACCAAACATAACAAAGATGACCAGTTCGCCCAATCCACGGAAACCGAGTTTGAGCGGACCACCTGAATAGGATGCACCTATCAGCAGTGCTGCCAATGCCCATACCAGAATCATCCATCCACGGATGGCAAACACCACCACGCCCATTACTGCCGCTATGCCCAAGAAAGCAAATACAGCTACAAGCAGTTGCTTCGCTGTAGCTTCACCAGAGGTCAGATAAGGGTATTTTACCATGCGTCCACGGAAGCCTTCACCTACAACCTCTTTGCGTGCTTCGGCCGAACCTACCTTATAGTCAAAATAATCATCAAGCAGGTTCATGCCCAAATGCAGGAACATAACACCAACCAAGGCAGCCAATGCTGCTATCCACGAAAACTCAGCGTTACCATATGACAACGCCACTGCCGTAATAGCAGGCAGCATGCTTTGCGGCAAGGATATGGGCCGCGCATTTTGAAACCAAGTCTTGAATGTACTCATTAGATTAATTTTTTGGAGGCGCAAAGATACTGATTTTATAGCACTTTGCAAAAATTCGCCAGCATTATCTTATTCACATTAGAGGATTATCCTCGATATACTCCTGTACGATGGCTAAGATTTCCTTACCGAACATTTCCAATGACTTCTTTCCGAAGCCGGGCATACGGAGCAGTTCCTTTCCGCTGGTGGGGAGTTCGTTTACAATTCCGATGAGAGTTTTATGATTGAGCACATTATAAGCTGGGCGACCTAACTCCTCGGCGCGGGCTGCACGCCAGGCACGAAGATTACGGAACAGTTTGGGGTGCTTGATATCGGAATTGCGATCCACCTCAATCTTTTCGGTCACCTTGCTCTTGCGCTCACGCTTGGCCGGTTGCTCGGCATTGAGCATTCCCACAGCCTTATCCTTCAGATAGGAGGCGACGCTGAAGCCGTGTGCTATGACACGCGCTAGGAGGTGACGCTTCTGTGCGAACGATTGCTGCAGGGCATACACCGATTCAGTAATACGTTCCTTAATATCCTGATTGTCACTATCAAGCCGTGTACGTTCGATAAGAGGTTTAAGCAACTCATCAAGATGGTCGGCAAAGTAGACAGCTGCCTTATGTATGCGTTCGGCAAGGAGTTTGTCGGTGGCGTAGTCGTCGGTCTGCACAACGAGCGCAGCATATTGGCGGTAGAAGGAGTTTGACACGGCAGTCACCTCGCGTGCAAACTGCTCGTCGGTTTGTTTGTACATCTTCAGGAGCAACGGATATACCTTATATAAATGCTCGTCGATAAGGCGAAGCATACGATGGAAATCCCGCTCAAGTGCAGTGAAGGAGAATAACTCCGTGAGTAGATATAGGTAGTAGTCGCGCTGCAGTGCAGCCAGGTGTGTGGCCGTATGGCGCGCCTGTTCCAACTCGGCACTCATGTAATTGCCTACCGCAATATCTGTGCGCACGGCCGATGCCGATAGTGGAGCCGTTAGCGTCAGTCCCTCCAATGTGCGGCAGCGACTGAGTGCCACATACACCTGTCCGGCAGCAAAGGCAGCATTTACATCCAATACAGCCCGGTCAAATGTAAGGCCCTGACTCTTATGCACGGTGATGGCCCATGCCAGTCGTAGCGGGTATTGGCGAAACTCGCCCTCGATCTCCTCGCGTATCTCTTTCGTCTCTTTATCAATTACGTAACGCGCATTGGTCCACACCTCGGGCTCCACCTCCACGATGTCGTCATCGTCAATGCCCTGCACGCATATCTTCGTTGCATCCACCGCCGTCACTATGCCCAATTTACCGTTGTAGTAGCGTGAGCCTTGCGAGTCGTTCTTGAGGAACATCACCTGACACCCCTTCTTAAGCACCAGTGACTCCTCAGCCGGGTACGACGATTCTGGGAAGGTGCCCGTCACTGTAGCCTTGAAGGTGAATCTTACTCCCTTCAAGGCATTCATGCGTTCCTCGTTGTAGCTGTTGGCCGTGGCATTGTGGGTAGTGAGGCGGATGGTACCATCGTTTAATTCTGAATTCTGAGTTGTGAGTTCTGCGTGCGCCGCATTCTCTGTGAACTTGGTAGTAACGCCTGCACATCGCTCATTGAGCAATGCTAAGCTTTTTCCCGTGAGGCGATTCTCGCGCACCTCGTTAAGAATTTTAATGAACTTCAGGTCTGTCTGTCGGTACACATGCTGCAGTTCTATGGTCACGTGCTGTGTCTGCTGTAGTGCCCTGCTGCCGAAGAAGTAGGGCGTGTCATAGTATTCGCGCAGCAGGTTCCACTCGCTCTCCTTCACCACGGGAGCCAGCTGACTCAGGTCACCAATCATGAGCAACTGCACTCCGCCAAAGGGACGGTGTCGGTCCTTGTGCAGGCGCAGTACTGCATCAATCTGGTCCAGCAGGTCGGCACGCACCATGGATATCTCGTCAATCACCAGCAAATCTAGCGTGCGTATGATGTTCTTTTTCTCCTTGCTGAAGCGGTATTTCTCATCCTTCGAGTTGAACAAGCCGCCCGGTACGTAGGGCGCCAGAGGAAACTGGAAAAACGAGTGAATCGTTACTCCGCCTGCATTGATGGCTGCCACACCCGTGGGTGCCACCACCACCATACGCTTGGGCGATCGCTCGCGCAGCTGCCGCAAGAAGGTCGTCTTACCCGTTCCCGCCTTACCGGTGAGAAACACGTTCACTCCCGTACGCTCTATAAACTGCCATGCGAGCTCCAGCTCCGGATTCGTCGTATGTGTGCCCTTGTTGTTCATGGTGCGAAGATACGAAAAAAACGCCATGTCACCAAGCCGTATCCACAAATGCTTTTCATTCAGTGCCACTGCTTATTTTTTCATTTGCATAGTGCGTAAAGTAGCATAATGCTTGTCTGAAACTTAAATCATAAGCATGGTTTATATATTCAAGGCTTGTGATTATATATTTATAAGCACTGAATAGTAAATCAAAACCAGTGATTTAAGTATATTCTTTGTGGAAACGGAAATATCAGTGGGACGCCCGCAAAAAATCACACCTTCGATAATAGGATTTCGTAGTATAAAAAAGCCACGCCGATGCTTCACAGCTCCGGCGTGGCCAGTCTCAATCTTACAACTTTGTACTTATTATTTCAATTTACGATTGTTGTCATTGCTCCCTATTCTCATACATCTCGCGCAGTTCATCGAAGGAGATCTTCAGTGAGTCCATCTTGTGGAAGAGTTCGGGCAGTTCCTCGGTGAGGAAGGTACGCTTGCGCTCCTTGGTGATGCGGCGCACGGCACCCTTGGCCACGAAGTAGCCGAGGCCACGCTTGTTGTAGATGACTTCGAGCGACTGTAGGTGATCGAAGGTGCGTACTACGGTGTTGGCATTTACCTCCACCATCGCGGCATATTCGCGCACCGAGGGGATGCGGTCGTCCTCACGGTAGGTGCCTTGCAGTATCTCGTCGCAGATGCGCTCGGCTATCTGCAGATAAATCGGGTTGTTGTCCTTGAAATTCATACCGTAGCCTCCTTTACAACTTCAACCATTGAACAAACTTTGATGTAGGCATCACCACCTGCTTTTGCGTGAAGAAGCGGTAGCTCACACGCCAGTTGAGCACAGTGAGGGCGAAAAGCGCGATGATTAGTACCACACTCCACACGGCCGAACCTTGCAAGAGGTTGCCGTAGGCCGAGACGGTGACGTCACCTGCCGAGGCAATGGCATCGATGGCCTTGTCGCGCAGGACCCACAACGTGCCACCTAATGTAGCAATGGCAATGACCGTGAAGTTTGACCAGCAACAGCCTATCAATAGGAAGAGGGAGTGGGCAAACAGCAGCGACACAACGGCAAACGCCACAACCATCGTACCACGGAAGGCACTAAAGCCGAAGCCTGCCATGGAGATATCTCCTGCGGCATTGACATACTCCGTACCGCCGTGAGTAAACATCTGCTGTATCGTCTGCCACGCATGACCCAGCAGAGCAGGCACGGTGAGTCCCTTGAAGTCGTCCGTCAAGATAGCATAGTCAGGGTTCATGCCCATGCGATAGTTCACGATGCCTATACGCAGAAGGTCGACAACGAGCATAGCCAGTATCACAAACACGATGGGCTCTACGATGGCGATGAGCACGCGCGATACAAACTTCTCTTTATTGGAGGCGGGCAACGAAAGGTAATAGGTGGCGGCACCCTTCTCGCCCATGGCAGACACGGTGGAGAAACTGAACATCAACAGACCCACCAGGAAGGCGTAGAACGTGGGAGCCAATCTGTTGACATACATCGCAAACAGCTGAGACGCGTCCACCACACCCATCTTATAGCTGGCGATACATTGATGGAGGTCGCCCAATTCGCATGCCAAGAGAATGAACAGTACGCCGATATACATCATTCGTGTACCTGTATAGGCTCTGAGGTCGATGCACAGCACATTCCACAAGCGGCGAAGGCTGAATGTATTGTTTACTTGTTTCATGAGTGCGCCTTTTTAAAGAAAAGATGGGGGTGCTTGCTCCCAAAGAAATGAGTGCGAGAAATCATCTGCTTGCGTGAGAAGAGGCGGTAGCTGAGCCACCAATGTAGAATAGTGAAAGTGGCAAACACGACGTTGGTGATGAGGAAGACAAAGCGCATAAACTCCTTCTCTGACTCAGCGACACTTTCGATCCAAGGATAAAACACAATTTCAAACCACTCCTCGCTAGGTATGATTTGGGCAATCACCCAAATGATGAGAAATGCCATCATGAGGACCATGAATATTGTCTTCAAGAGAGCTCCCTTACGCCAGATACATCCTCCCAAGAAGATGATGGAGTGAACATAGAACATAGAGAGTACGAGAGTTGCTACGGCCATGATAGCCATGCTCATCTCCCACTCGGGACGAACTATTTCGTTATCTACAATAACGTATCCTACACCGCCGTTCTTATATGCCTCGCGCAAAGGCTCGAAGAGTTCGTCCCACACCGTGGGAACGGTGAAGCCATAAAACCCTTCGATATCAGAGATGGCGGCATAGAGCATACGCGCCAAGTCGGCAAGGAAGAGTGCCACGTAGGCCATCACAATGACCATCACGACATTGATAAACACGCGGGAGAGGAACTTCTCCATGTTTGTGGCGGGCATCATCAGGTAGTTTGTGGCATGTCCCTTGGTCCTGAAGGGCACAGCAGTCATATCTGCCGCAGCACACATAAGCGAGAGGGCCAATACGCCATAGAAGAGGGGCACGCAGTCGATGGCCAACTGCCTCATATACTCCTCCACGGGGAGGGCGCGAAGCATAGAGAGCTCCACCACATCCTTGATATCGGTAAGTTGGTAGGCCAGATTGGCAAAGAAGAGGATGGCGAACACGCCGACGTAGCGCACCCAGTTCTCCATCAAGTCACACTTCAGCACGGCGCCGAAGCGTGCGAAACTAAATTTATTATTGATTGTATTCATTGTTATTGACTTTTAATTATCCACCGAGATTTCTTACCACAGATTACTCGGATTACTCGGATTTTTCAACAATCCGGTATTCACACATTCAATCGTATTGCCTATTCAATAAGGATATAATCTGTAAAATCTGAGAAATCTGTGGTTTTATTTAAACAACTCCATAAAACGTTCACGTTCGGCCAACACGCCATTGAAGAGCAACTCGAGGTTCAATCGGCTCTCCTCGTCGAACTCATTAGGCAGGATGACACTGTTGCCAGCTACGGAGGGCTGTACGAAGAGTGCCCCGTCGGTAGGCTCCGAGATGGGTTGCTCGGCAAAGAGGAGGCGACGGCAGATCTCGTCGCTCGATGCATTGAGCAACACTTGAGAGCCATCGATGATGACGATATGGTCGAGCAAGCTATCAATGTCGCGCACCTGATGGGTAGAGATGATGATGGTCTTGTCATCGGTCATGTTGCTGGCGATGAGTCGGCGAAACTCGCTCTTCGAAGGGATATCGAGTCCGTTCGTTGGTTCGTCCATCACCAGGAGTGAAGTGTTGGTGGCAAGTGCATAGCACATGAATGCCTTTTTCTGCTGACCCATAGAGAGGTTGTTGAACACCACGCTGTCGTCGAGCCCGAACATCGCAAGGTTCTTCTGCAACTGCTCGTAACTGAAGCGGGGATAGAAACCCGCATGCAGCGCGGCATACCGCTTGATACTCATCTTGGGTAGTTCAAACTCCTCGGGCACGATAAACATATCGCTCAGTGTAGAGGGCAAGCGCTTCTGCACATCCTCGCCCTTGTAGAGCACACTACCCTGCTGCGGACGCAGCAGACCCGTTAAGAGATAGAACAGTGTACTCTTACCCGTACCATTCAGTCCGAGCAATCCGTACACTGCACCCTTCTCAAAACTCAACGAAAAATCGTTGAAAAGCTTACAGCCATTACCGCTGTAAGAAAACGCTAAATCGCTAATCTTTAACATACTCACATCATTTAATCGTTATACTTTTTGTTTATCTTACGTGTACTACCTTAATAGTACACTACAAATGTACAGCTTTTAATTTAACTTGCAATAGTTTGTGTGAGTTTTTTTTGAATTTTCTTGAAAATATGTTGGAGAAGGGGGTGGAAAAGTCATGTGAAGACATAGTATGCGGATTTGCAGAGAAATGATGGACTATAACTTGCCTCAAAATGGACGAAGGACAAAAGTTTACCCTTTTTAGGTTGTGGGTGTCGGTAGTTCGTCGTAACTCGCAGTAAACATGAATGTTGCCGACCGACACCCCCGTCTCGGGGTATCGGTGGGGCGTGACCCTCTATGACCGATACCCCGCAATGGAGGTGCCTGCCGACAACTATCACATATACAACTAAATAGATGTAACTACCGACACCCGCAACCTAAAAGGCCTAAACATTTTTTTCGATAGGCTACGCCAGTTCCCGACTAGGCCTACACGAGAGTTCGTCTTGCCCAACACTAATTCTCGCGTAGGCCTACACGACATACTCCTCTG
>JAZRDT010000052.1:0-9424 GCA_045660385.1 Bacteroidaceae bacterium
TACTTCCCCTTCGAGCCCAAGGGCTATCGTCTCGTGTTGGTAAACACCAACGTGAAGCACAAACTCGGTGACGAGTACAACCAGCGTCGTCGCTCTTGCGAGCATGTAGTAGAGGTTTTGAAGCCCAACTATCCCGGTATCGAGACTCTCCGCGACGTAACTTGGGAGATGCTCGAGGAGGCTAAGGCGCTCGTACCTGAGGTTGACTACCGTCGTGCTAAGTACGTTCTCGGTGAGAAGGATCGCGTACTCGCAGTATGTGATGCACTCGAGAAGGGCGACTACGAGACTGTAGGTGCCAAGATGTACGAGACACACTGGGGCATGAGCAAGGACTACGAAGTAAGCTGCGTAGAGCTCGACTTCCTCGCTGAACTCGCTAAGGAGTGCGGCGTTACAGGTTGTCGCGTAATGGGTGGCGGCTTCGGCGGTTGCACCATCAACCTCGTTAAGGATGAGTTGTACGATGCATTCACAGCTGCTGCCAAGGAGAAGTTCACCGCTCAGTTCGGTCACGCTCCCCTCGTATACGATGTAGTTATCGGCGACGGCTCACGTAAGCTCGACTAATCATCGGTTTAGTGCTGTAGGCAATGAGCCATGAGCACTACAATAAGAAAGCGGATGCGCAGTGCGCATCCGCTTTTCTTTTGTTTATACATCGGAACTCGCCCTTAGGAGGAGTTAGATGTGGACTCCCTACTTATATATAAGGAATATGCAGGGAATTTTGTCGATGGGCGGACGCTGGCCCTTCCACTCGGCAACGGTGCGTGTCACGGCATACTCTCCCTCGCATGTAAGGTTGGCAGCAATGCAGAGGCGTGTCTGCGGGCGGCATGAGCGGAGAATATCTTCAAACATCTTCAGGTTACGGTAGGGAGTCTCGATGAATAGCTGCGTCTGATGCTCGGCATAGGCACGCGACTCCAGATGTTTGAGGGTTTTGGCCCTCTCACCTCCATCGATAGGCAGATAACCGTGGAAAGCAAAGCTCTGTCCGTTGAAACCCGACGCCATCACACTGAGGATAATGCTCGAAGGTCCTACCAAGGGTACCACTTTCAACTTCTTGCGCTGTGCAATGGCCACCACGTCGGCGCCCGGATCAGCCACAGCAGGGCATCCCGCCTCCGATATAACACCCATGGGCTCGCCAGCCTGCAGAGGCTTCAGATACGAAGCAATTGCCTCGGGCGAGGTATGCTTGTTGAGTTCATAGAAGGTGAGTTCATCGATATTGATATCGCGGTCGACCTTCTTGAGGAAGCGACGAGCCGAACGGATATCTTCGACGATGAAATGACGCAACGCCACCACGATATCGTGATTGTAGGAAGGCAGCACCTTCTCGACGGGTGTATCGCCCAATGTGCAGGGGATAAGGTATAATGCAGGATCTATCATAAACTGGATAACGAAAATGACAAAGATAGTGTAGCCTACCTCTGTATGCGAATACAAAGGTATAAAGTTTCGGCGGCATTGTCAAATCATTATTTCACTTTTCGCAGAATAGGAATAAAATCGTACCTTTGCACTCAAGTAACGAAAGGACTATGAACAAACGACTCGCCATCTTCGATCTCGACGGCACGCTGCTCGACACCGTAGCCGATCTGGCCAATGCCACCAACCAGGCTTTGGCACAATGCGGATACCCTACCCACCCTATCGATGCCTATTACCAGTTTGTAGGCAACGGCATCAACAAGCTTTTCTTCCGCGCACTGCCCGAAGAGGCACGCACCGAGGAGAACGTACTACGCATACGTTCGCTATTCGTACCCTACTACAACGAACACAATGCCGACGCCAGCCGCCCCTACCCCGGCGTGAGCGAGCTGCTGCGCACCCTTCAGGAACAAGGCATACAGGTGGCGGTGGCGTCAAACAAATACCAGCAGGCTACCGTCAAACTCGTAAAGCACTTCTTCCCCGACATCTGTTTTGCTGCCGTATATGGCCAGCGCGAGGGGGTATCCATCAAGCCCGACCCCACGATTGTGTCCGACATACTGAGCGATACCGGCATCACACGCGCAGAGACAATATATATTGGCGACTCGGGAGTCGACATGCAGACGGCCCGCAATGCCGAGGTCGAGAGCATCGGTGTCAGCTGGGGTTTCCGTAGCGTCAACGAACTGCTCGACAATGGTGCTGACCATATCGTGCACCATGCTGAAGAAATTGCAAATCTTATACTATAAAACGCAAGTAAACTTGTTTTTTTTCGCTACTTGCAGTACCTTTGCTAAATATTTAGAGAATAACACAAAAGATATGATAAAGAAAGCATTTATGGCCCTCGCAGCAGGGTTTCTTGTAACATTCGGTGCACACGCCGTAGAGCAGCTCGACATCCGCAAAATCACCAACGGCACCTACAGTGCACAGGGTGTAGGCGGCATGCGTTCAATGAACGATGGAGAACATTACATGATGATTGGCGGCGGTGGCACAAGCATCGTACGCTATGCATTCAAGACCGGCGAAGTGGTTGACACCCTATTCTCGGTAGACAATGCCCGCGGTTGCGACTTCAAGCGTTTCGACGGCTACATCATGTCGCCCGCCGAGGACCGTATCCTGATACAGACCAACACGAAGGCCATCTACCGCCGTTCGTTCACTGCAGACTACTACATCTACGATGTGAAGAACAAGAAGATGGTACCCCTCTCTGCAGGAGGTCCCCAGCAGGTACCCTCATTCTCACCCGACGGCAAGATGATTGCTTTCGTGCGCGACAACAACATCTTCTTGGTGAAGCTATTGTTCAACAACAGCGAGTCACAAGTGACCACCGACGGCAAGTTCAACGAGGTGCTCAATGGTATCCCCGACTGGGTATACGAGGAGGAGTTCACCATGAACAAATGCTATGAGTTCAGCGCCGACAGCAAGATGATTGCCTATGTCAAGAGCGTAGAGAGCCACGTACCCTCATTCTCTTTTGCCATGTATCGCGGCATGGCTCCCAGTTTCGAGGAAAACGCGCTCTACCCCGGCGAATACACCTACAAATATCCGCTGCCCGGAGTTGACAACTCAAAAGTGAGCGTACACACCTTCGACATCAAGTCAATGGTAACACGCAAAATCGACCTTCAGATTGACGAGGAGGACTACATCCCCCGCATCCACTTCACCTCTGACCCCGAGAAGTTGGCCATCGTGACCCTAAACCGTCATCAGAACCGCATGGACATGTACATGGCCAACCCGCGCTCTACCGTATGCAAACTCGTGTTGCGCGAGGAGTCAGAGCACTACATCAACGAGCCCACCTATCAGGACATCCGCTTCTACCCCAACAACTTCATCTTGCAGAGCCAGCGCAACAACTTCAACCACCTGTACCTCTACAACCTCAACGGACAGTTGGTAAAGCAGCTCACCGATGGCGAATATGAGGTGACCAACTTCTACGGATGGGATGAGAAGACAGGCGAACTCTACTACCAGAGCAATGAAACCAGCCCCCTACGCCGCGCCGTATACCGTCAGGACAAGAAGGGTAAGAAGACCCGACTCACCCCCGAGACCGGTACCAGCGATGCTGTGTTCAGCAAGAACCTGCAAAACTTCGTGCACACCCACTCAGACATCCACACCCCCGCCGTGATCACCATCGAAAATGTGAAGGGTAAGGTGCTCAAGACCCTCGTCGACAACAAGGCGTTGGCCGAGAAGCTGAATCAGCCCGGCATGCCCACCAAGGAGTTCTTCCAGTTCACCACCTCGAACGGCGACGTGCTGAACGGTTGGATGGTGAAGCCCGCCACCCTCGAAGGTCAGTACCCCGTGATCATGTACCAATACAGCGGTCCTGGTTCACAGGAGGTACTCGACAGCTGGCGTGCCGGTTTCTATGGCGGCACCTTATGGGAAAGCTTCCTTGCCCAGCAAGGCTATGTAGTGGTGTGTGTTGATGGTCGTGGTACAGGTGGCCGTGGAGCCGCATTCAAGAACTGCACCTATTTGGAGCTGGGATTGCGCGAAGCCGATGACCAGGTTGAGACAGCCAAGTACCTCGCTACCCTCCCCTATGTTGACAAGAACCGCATCGGCATCTGGGGTTGGAGCTTCGGCGGCTACAACACACTCATGTCAATGTCTACAGGCGAGGCCGTGTTCAAGGCAGGTATCGCCGTAGCACCTCCCACCTATTGGAAGTTCTACGACTCTGTATACACCGAGCGTTTCATGCGCACTCCGCAGGAGAATGGCGAGAACTACGAAAGAACCTCAGCCATCAACCGCGCCCCCAACCTCAACGGCAGTCTGCTTCTCATGCACGGTATGGCCGACGACAATGTACACGTACGCAACAGCATCGAATACTCTGAAGCTTTGGTACAGGCCGACAAGCAGTTCGACATGTTCTACTACACCAACCGCAATCACAGCATCTTCGGTGGCAACACCCGTTACCACATCTTCACCAAGATGCTCAATTTCTGGAACGAAAAGTTGAAATAATCAAACCCTTACAAGATATAATAAACTATGAGAAAAAGAAACGAAATCATACGTCGCACTCTTGGCATTGCCGCCATTGGTATCATAGGAGCATGCGTAGACCCCATTGACGATGGCGCACGCTACACCTTTACCGGCGACACCGTTGCCAGCTACCTGGAAAAGCACGAAGACACCTTCAGCAGTTTCATCGAGGTAGCCAAGCGTGGCGGACGTTTCTCTGTATTGGCAGCCTATGGCCAATACACCTGTTTTGCGCCCACCAACGACGCCTTTGAGCGCTTCCTCTACGTCGAGGACTCACTCTACCGCGCCACGGGTAAGTTTAGAGGAATCGACTCACCCCACTTTTCCGATCTCTCCGACTCGATGTGTGTCGTACTCTCGCAAACCCATATCCTACCGGATACCTACCTCACCACCGACATGTACGAAGGTGTGATACCCACCATGAACTTCAACGACCGCTATTTGGTAGTAAGCTTTGGTAACGACGATGACCAAAACAGCACCATCAGCATCAACAACTCCATCATTGCATCATCTGACAATGAGGTTGAGAACGGTGTGGTACATATAGTAAGCAGCGTGGTAGACCCCTCTTCAAACATGCTTCCCCAGCAGATTGAGAACCACCCCTACCTCAGCATCTTCTACTCGGCATTGAAGGAGACAGGATTGGAGGACTCACTGCAGCTTTACAAGGACTATAGCTACACCGATGGCGACAAGCTGATACAGCGCTACGATGGTAGCGGCTACTGCAACTACCCCGCCAATCGCTACTACAAGTACACCGCATTCGTAGAGACCGACGACACCTACCGCGAGTATGGTATCGAGAATCTCGACGACCTCAAGGCCTTTGCCGAGAAGTGGTATGGCACCGAGGACCAGGACAATCCCAAGAGCCGCAACAACGCCCTCAACAAGTTCATTTCATATCACCTGCTCGACCGCGAGGTAGCCTACAACCGCTTGGTGTGCTACAACATCAAGAACGACTACTACAACTCAGAGGTCAACTTCAAGAAGAATGCCGACCGCTACGAATACTATGAGAGCATGCTCGAATACTCGCTCTTCAAGACCATTAAGAAACTCAGCAGCGATGAGCACAGCCCCTACCTGTACCTCAACTTCAGCGATCGCGCCACCGTAAACCCCGAGATGAGCAATCACCTCAACATCAAGATTCTTTCACTCAGTGAAGTGAGGGACCTTGACGAGAAATACGCCGAGTTCAACCCCAGCGCCCTCAATGGTACCATCCACATCATCGACAAGATCATGATATACAACGAGGACGAGATGGCCGGTAATGTCATGAACGAGCGCTTGCGTTTCGATGTATCTGCTCTCATGTCTGAGCTCACCAACAACGGCATCCGCCTCTGTCCGCGTGGTGCTGCCGGTAACACAGGCGGTAGCGAGTTCTTCATCCCCACCAACTACTGCAAGTACTACAAGTCATACAACGAAGAGAGCCGCCTCTACTACCTCACCGCCAACACAGGCTGGTGCGACTATCAGGGTGATGAGTTCATCGCCATCGGCTCATACGACTTTGCCTACCGCATTCCTCCCGTACCTGCAGGTACCTATGAGATCCGTTTGGCCTACACCGGATGGCCCACACGCGGTATTGCCCAGTTCTACTTCGATGGCGAGGTAACCGGTATTCCTATCGACCTCCGCTACAAGGGTAACGATACCGGTTCGCCCGTAGGTTGGGTCAAAGACTCCAAGACCGACGACAATGGTAAGGCCAACGACAAAGCCATGCGCAACCGTGGCTACATGAAGGGCCCCAGCATCTACACCTACGGTGGCAACCAGACAGCCCGCGACTACGAAGGCGCCTTGCGCAAGATTATCACCACCAAGTACCTCACCAAGGGCGATCACTGGATTCGCATCAAGAACGTGATGGAAGACGACAACGGATACTACCAGTTCATGCACGACTACATCGAGATTGTGCCCATGACCGTAATCCGCAACGAGGAGGGCGAAGACAGACTCTAACCCCCGCTTCATATACCAAACATAAAGGCCGCCACATCCGTGACGGCCTTTTTCATATCCTTACCATTCGTATTGTTACAACTTGTCGAAGGTCTTGCACCCCTTCAGGTGATAGCGCCAGAGAATCGAGAAGCCCATACGTTCAGGCACCTCCATGTTTGCCGCCTTGGCGATATTCTCCTGGCGCGAAGCAGCAAACTCACCCTTCAGCTTGCGATACTCCCTACGGGCACGAAGCACCGCCTTGGCACTGCCCCACTCCCCTTTGAGGAGAAACATCGCTGCAGCCACATAGTCGAGCAAGCCACGTACCATCATTACGCCACGCAGCTCCCCGGCAGGCAGGTTCTTATACAACATCAGCAAGTTGTTTCTGAAGTTTAGGAAAGTCTTGCGCGGGTTTCCCGCATTCAGCGTAGCCCCGCCCACATGGTACACCACACTACCAGCCACACTGCGCACCTCATAGCCACGGCAACGCATGCGCCAGCACAGATCAATCTCCTCCATGTGAGCAAAGAACCGTCCATCCAGTCCGCCCACCTCCTTATATTTAGGCAGTCGCACCATCAGGCAAGCCCCTGTAGCCCAAAGCAGCGGCACATCCGCATCGTACTGATGTCGGTCCTTCTCCACCGTATCGAAGATACGCCCGCGACAGAAAGGATAACCATAGCGGTCGATATATCCCCCCATGGCACCCGCATATTCAAACGAATCCTTCGCATGATAAGCCATCAGCTTAGGTTGGCAGGCAGCAACCTCAGCATGCGCCTCCATATACTCCACCAAAGGGAGCAGCCACCCGGCGGTAACCTCCACATCCGAGTTGAGCAGCACCGCATATTCGGCGTCAATCTGCTCGAAAGCCTTGTTATACCCATCGGCAAAGCCCCAGTTCTTATCAAACACGATAGTGCGCACCATGGGGAACGCATCAGCCAAAAGCCTCAGCGAGCCATCTGTAGAGCCATTATCGGCCACATATACCACCGCCTCGCCCATCGTCTCAGGCAGCACCGAATGGGTCACCACAGAGGGCAGGAAGTCGCGAAGCATCTGCTCGCCATTCCAGTTGAGTATGACTACTGCTACTTTCACAAATTGCAAAACTTAAATATTAAATCTTTATCATCCTACATGACTGCACTACACAAAGTCCAGCATCTCTGCCACCAGCGCCGTACGGTCCTCGTTAAAGTCGCCCAGCTTCACACGCACCAAAGCATTGTCGCGTGCAGCAGGGTCGTTCACCTCCACACGAATGTAGTTGTCGGTGAATCCATGGAACGGATGTCCAGCTTTAGGACGCTCCAGCAGCACAATAGCTTCTGCACCAATATGGCGAGTATAAAAAGCCTGCTGCTTGTCGTCAGAGAGCGCCAACAGCCGTTCGCTACGGCGATGCTTCTCCTGCGGCGTCACCTTATACTCAATCTTCAGCGCCTGCGTGCCCGGACGCTCCGAGTAGCTGAACACATGCAGCGCCGTGATGTCGAGCGAATCGATAAACCGGTAAGCCTCCTCAAAGTACTGCTCCTCCTCGCCACGCGTACCAACAATCACATCTACGCCAATGAATGCATCCGGCATGAGTTCGCGTATCTTGGCAATCTTTGCGGCAAACAGCGCCGTATCGTAACGTCGGCGCATCAGTTTAAGCACCGCATCGCTACCCGCCTGTAAGGGGATATGGAAGTGCGGCATGAAAGCCCTCGAGGCTGCCACAAACTCAATCACCTCATCGGTGAGCAGGTTAGGTTCAATGGAAGATATACGATAGCGTTCAATGCCCTCCACCTTATCAAGTTGGCGTATGAGGTCGATAAAACTCTCACCGGTCGACTTACCAAAGTCACCGATGTTCACACCTGTAATCACGATCTCCTTCGCTCCCTCAGCAGCAGCTTGGCGTGCCTGTCCCACGAGCGACTCTATCGTGCCGTTGCGGCTACGTCCACGGGCATAAGGTATGGTACAATAGGAACAGAAGTAATCACATCCATCCTGAACCTTAAGGAAGAAGCGTGTGCGGTCGCCTTGCGAGCACGAAGGCACAAAGGTACGTATATCCTTCGTTGGGATGGTGAGCATCTCTCCCTGCTCCCGCTTCTCCAGCGAGTGTAGATGCTTCAGCAGTTCGCCCTTCTTGTCCATGCCCAGTACCAGGTCCACACCCGGTATGGCAGCCACCTGTTCAGGTTTCAGCTGTGCATAGCAACCCGTCACCACCACAAAGGCGTTCGGATGCTGCTTCACCAGTTTGTGAATCGCTTGTCGGCACTTCTTGTCGGCCTGTTCGGTCACCGAGCAAGTGTTCACCACGCATATATCAGCCTGTTCGCCCCTGCGCACGGTACGGAATCCCGCCTCCTGCAGTGTACGCCCAATGGTCGATGTCTCCGAAAAGTTGAGTTTGCACCCCAGCGTGTAATATGCCGCCTTTTTATCTTTGAATAGTGAATTATCAATCATAGCATACAAAAGTACACATTTTTCTGCGAATATGCCGCATGTGTATCCGTTTTTTGAAATAGCACATAAAGAAAAAGGTTCCGAAACTTATGTTTCAGAACCTTTGTACACCCTCAGGGACTCGAACCCTGGACCCATTGATTAAGAGTCAATTGCTCTACCAACTGAGCTAAGAGTGCATCTGTTTCTCAATTGCGATGCAAAGGTAGTGCTTATTTTTGAAATAACAAAGTGTTTCGTGATTTATCTGCTACCAATTGGCAAAATATAGAGAAAATTAAAGAATACATATAGAAATATCATAAAGAAAAAGGTTCCGAAACTTATGTTTCAGAACCTTTGTACACCCTCAGGGACTCGAACCCTGGACCCATTGATTAAGAGTCAATTGCTCTACCAACTGAGCTAAGAGTGCATCTGTTTCTCAATTGCG
>JAZRDT010000053.1:0-78737 GCA_045660385.1 Bacteroidaceae bacterium
TGAGAGTTCTCCTTGGCATATTTCACAAAAGCCAACCACTCGTTAGCTGCTTCGTGTCCCTGCTCACCTGCCTGTACAAACCATCTGATAGCCTCCTCTCTGTCGGGTTTTATGTAACTCCCATATTCATAGTATAGGCCCAGGATGAATTGTGCTTCGGCAGCGCCTGCCTCAGCCTGTTCCTTGCACCATTGGAAGGCCTGCTCATAATTGGCAAAGCAACAAAGTACCAAGCCAAACTTAGCATCGGCATTGCCTTGCGCTGCAGCTTTCTCATACCATTGCTTCACCTCCTCTCTGTCACACGAAATGCCATTGCCAAAGTAGCCGCAATTGCCTATGCGAAACTGTGCTTTGGCCAAGCCCTTCTTTGCAGCTGCATACCAATGGCCTTCGGCTCCGTACCTGAAGTCATTATATAACGATTCGTACATGCCTACGTAGTATTGCGCCTCAGCATTGCCCTGCATGGCTTGATTGTACCAGTTTACTATTGTCTGTTCTGAGATGTTGTAATAAAACTTTTCCATAGCATTTAACTTTGTTTACTTCGCAAAGATATAGTATTCCGATGCCAACAGAAAGCAAGAACTCTTGCATAATTTTTGCCCGATGCAAATAGTACCAAAACCACTCATTTTTGGTACCGCTAAGGAAGCGCTTTGAGAAAAACATACATAAGCTTATCTTATTTTCGATAATTTACGGTACCATTTATGGATGTTTATGTTCTAAAATAATAGGAGGGATCATAGCCCGATAGTTGTTGTCATAGCATCTGATTCCCCTTCATGTCGCGTTAAATAATCTTAAATAAACCTTATGTTTGTTTATTTTCACCCATTTTACCCCCTTTTTTCATCGTTTTGGCCCGATTTTGCACAAAAAACGACCCTATATATAGAGGGTCTTCTTTCCTAAGGCGCTTCAACATGACTTTTTTATTCACTTAAAACAATTAGCTGATGAGACAACTAAAGATTTCGACTAGCATCACCACCCGCAGTGAAACACTCGACAAGTACTTGCAGGACATCAGTCGCCAACCCATGATTTCTGTCAACGAGGAGGTAGAGCTTGCTCAGCGCATCCGTCAGGGCGACCGCGTGGCCTTGGAGAAACTCACATGTGCCAACTTGCGTTTCGTGGTATCGGTAGCCAAGCAATATCAGAACCAGGGCTTGAGCCTGTCAGACCTCATCAACGAGGGTAACATCGGGCTCCTCAAGGCCGCTGAGAAGTTCGACGAGACCCGCGGATTCAAGTTTATCAGCTATGCTGTGTGGTGGATACGCCAGTCCATACTGCAGGCCCTGGCCGAGCAGTCGCGCAACATACGCTTGCCGCTCAACCAGGTAGGACTGCTCAACAAGATCAGCAAGGAGTCGGCACAATTCGAGCAACGATACGAGCGACGCCCCACATCGGAGGAGCTGTCCGACATCTTGGATATCCCAGCAGAGAAGATTGATGAGGCTCTAAACCACTCGGGTTCCTCCCTCTCGATAGACGCTCCCTTCGAGGAGGGCGAGTCAAACAGTCTGCTCGATGTGCTCCCCAGCAGCGCCACACCCACTACCGACAAGTCGCTCATAAACGAGTCACTCGCCACGGAGATCGACCGCGCCCTCTCCACGCTCACCGACCGTGAGAAGGAGATACTGCAGATGCTCTTCGGCATCGGCTGCCAGGAGATGACACTCGAGGAGATAGGCGACCACTTTGGCCTCACCCGTGAGCGCGTACGCCAAGTCAAGGAGAAAGCCCTCCGCCGCCTCCGCAGCACCTCGCGCAGCACCCTGCTGAAGACTTACTTGTAGGCTATGAAAAGAACTTTTCAACGATAACGATAACGAAAACGATAACTAAAAAATAAAGTTTTCCTTATTTTTGGTCAAGGTATCGGTAGTTGACAATAACTGCATGATACATAACACAATAGCGACCGATACCTGGTATCGGTGGGGTGTCGGTCGCAGATGCATTAAGCAAAGCCCCACATGCTATAGGCCATACATGAGTGAGTAAAACAATTTCATTTTTGCCCTGGCAAGGGGCGAAGCCACTAAGGTTAAGAAAGTTCATAAATCGGTTGGCAATGGCGAAGTCATTATATGAATTATTGTACGAAAACGCCATATGTATCCGTACATTTTTACACGACACAATGGCAATCTTGAGTTTTGCTAAAGTCCAGTACTTATATACAAGTATTACAGTACTTACCCGTAAGTACTGCAGTTTGGGTCCATCCAAATTGAATTTTCGCTTTGTTGAAAATTTATTTTCAAGCCCTTGAAAATTCTTGAAAAAAGTAACGCTGATGGCAAAGGAATAAAAAGGGCAAGGGAAAAGCAAAGGAGTACTGCTTGCAGCCCTTTGGTTCATCTCCCCAAAAGGAGTTCTTATTGTTTTATTATATGAAAACCATGATGTTGATAAATTTTCAACTTTAACTTCGTTGAAGTTCGGCGGTGCTCGCTGAGAGATTTGAAACTCCTTTGGGAAACTAAAGTTTCCGTCGTCGCAACCGACGCTTTCATACCGCGTCGGCACTAGCACGAACTTTCAATTTTCAATTCTCAATTTAATTGCTCCTTGCCAGGCCAAAAATAAAAATCGTTTACTCGGTAATATAAGGATAACCGACACCCCACCGATACCGGGTGTCGGTCGTCAATCAGCTCATTCATTGCTATTTACAAGCAAATACCGACACCTCAGCTAAAAAAGGTAGAACTCATTTTTTACAGTCTTTTCCCACGAATTTTTACAAATAACCACAAATTATATTGGTTGCCTAAAGATGCAATAATTCGGGTATATATTTGTGATAATTTACGGGTAATTGATGGAAATTTGTGTTTAAAGTAAAACACTCCGTAAGAGAAGAAGCAGTCTAAGAATCTGTTTGGATTTTATTTCAAGTTTAGTTGAGAGGTATTTTTGAGCAGATTTGCACTGTTTGGTCGCAGCAAATAGTGGTCTATTTGCAAGAACAAAGAGTGTAAAGATGGTAAAAAGAGCCTCAAATAAACTGAAAAGTATAACATAAAACTTATTAGCGGTAAAATCCAAACAGATTCTAAGTTCTGTTACATCAGTTGACTTTAAATCATCAGCACAATAGTGCCTATAATTCATCGTTATCGTTGTCTTCATCGTTGGTAGATATAATTCGTGCAACTCCTAATTCCTAATTAACAACTCCGTTGTTGAGCTTCGGCTGCGTTCGCAGTAAGAGTTTCAATCAAGCTTGACTCTTGCTCACTGGCATGAACCTTCCTAACTCCTAACTAATCAACTCCACTGGCGCACCCTCTCCGCCGCTTGTGCCTTGATGCTATCGTCTATCACCACCAGCAACCGAAACACCGCCCACAAGATAGCCGCATCATCAATGACGCCTACCACGGGGATGGCATCGGGCAGGATATCAAAGGGCAAGAGGAGATACGCCAATGCCGCGATGATCTTCGCCTTGTCCTTCCACGGCAAAGCCGGCGACCGTAAGGCGTAGTACACTACCATCGCCCAGTAGGCCAACCAGGCCGCAACACGCTTCACTGCGCCTATGGCCAAATCCAATATCGATTCTCCTGAGTTATTCATATTCTTCTGATACTTATCCATAATCTTATTTGTTTTATTGCTCACAAATGTTTGTTATCTCCCACAAAACTGCTTGTTTCTATTATTCTCCCACGAATGGGCACGAATCTACACGAATCTTTTAACAGGTTATCGTTTTCGTTGATATATAATTTGTGATAATTTGTGCTTATTTGTGGGCAAGAACCAAACACATACTTCGTGGGAGACAAATAATTGCCATTCTTATCTCCTTCTCCGTTTCGCCCTACTCGGCATCCTCACCGGCACATAGTTGCCACGATCATCCATCACATAGGGACGCCCCTTGATGTAGATGACATCATCGGCCTGTTCCTCATACGCCTCGCAAGCCTCATACTCCTCGTAGCCGTCATACCCAGAGTCCTGTTCCTCGCGAGCGAAGTAGGGCACCAGCGTGCCATCGGGCATCTTCTTGTAGAGCTCACCATCGACCATTGTTGTCTTTGGTTCAGCTAGATATGCTTCACTTTCTTTGCGCCATTTGCGTGTGGCCACACGAGTTACAGCATACGTAGCCACACCAGTAGCAGCCACCGCCGCAACCGTACTCTTGATAGCCGTCTTGCGAATCTCGGGATCACTCCAAATAATTTTCAATCCATCCAAAAAGTTCATAGTGTTGTCTCCTATTGTTTGAGGTTTATAATTGCCTTACCTTCACGATGCAAATTTATCGTAATAGCAAGACAAAAGGTGTCTGAATAGGATGGAAAAATATGCGAAGATAAAAATAGTACCAAAACCCTCCGTTTTGGTACTATTTCTTTATTGAAAGAGCGGATGATTTACGTAAAAAAGTAGCACTCTTTTCCATATCCACCCAAATTCTATGATAAAAATAGCACCAAGATTGTTGGCTTGGTGCTATTGATTACTAAAAGGGACTTCGTTAAACGCTAATCATTCAACGTTAAACGTTAACCCATCAACCTTAACCGCAGGTTTGCTGCTTGGTTTTACTCAATGTACAGCCAATTCGTTTGTTTATCCCGCTTGCCATAAACCAAACCTAAGAGCGGTATTACGATATTATTCTTCTTGATGTACCCATAGCCATATTCCCCCATATCCAAGTAGGTGGCATTGGTACTGCACTTGCTACACTCGACGGCAAAGTCAGAGAGCGTCATCGGTATGTTTGACTGCAATAGAAAAACCACTCCATTCTTATCTTTGCACAAGGCACGGCGGAATTCCTTATTTGGGTCTTTGTTGAACTTTATGGTTTTCGAGTCATACACCAAAGGCCATTGCTGAAATCCATTGTCGCTCAGCCAATTGTCGCTGATATAGAACATGTTCCCTTTTAAGGAAACAATCACCATCTTCTTGTTCTTTTTTTGGAGGATCTCCCCCTTGTATCGGTATTGACCAATAATCTTATTCCCAATTGAATCTGTGAATGCTGCTGGCACACAAAATTTGGCATCCTTAGGTCTCTCGTATGACCATTTGAGATCCCCCTCAGGTAGGTCAATCCTTCTCACTTTCTTCCCTTGTGAGTAAGCGGAGCCTATGCTAAAGCAGAGTAGAGTCAAAACTATTAAAATTCGTTTCATTCTTTTGTTTTTATTTTCAAGTTCACCTTCACCTTTCATTTCAAGACCACCTAATGATTATAGGTTTTCTATATACTTTTCTATAGCCTTACTAAATATTTCTTCCTGTATAGAAGCATCCATAAAGTCCTCCCAAAACTCTATAGGTGAAATCTTTTTTACTAATTTGTAAGGGGCAAATGAAAATTGCGTTTTCTTATCACAATCTTTAAAGTGAACGCCAATGGATGACACATGTTCTACTACTCTATATTGTCCGTTATATTTAACAATATCATCTTCTTCAAACATACTAAAACTCTTTTTAGATTACTTTATTGTGATTTCAAAAAACAGAAGTTAAGATGCTTTTCTCGCTACATTTTGAAAAGTTTTCATTTCCTTAAGATTACCATCTTTAAAATACCTGTAAACGAATGAAGTAGGTCTTTCACTACTACCAGAATACTTCATATCAACTTCAATTCTCGCAGAGTGTCCATTTCTGACGTCTTTAGCAACTCTTGCTTCTAATGACTTGTATTCGCCTCTATTCAGTACTGCATCTTGAGGAGTCAGATTTGCTCCACAATTCTCTCCTCCCAATTGGCGGCCCACGATATGCCCTGCATCATCATCTAACTTGCTTCCGTCAAGTCCAGATACATAAGTCTTAGCATCCTTAAAATCTTTCTGTATTGCAGGATCTCTTCCTTCGATCTTCTGATTTTTGAATTTCGGGTTAATATCATTTACTGCAGTTTTTACTCTTCCATGTTTATCAGTTATATACACATTGTTTCCTGATTTGTATGTTTTATTTCCCATCAAACGCATATTTAACAACGACTTATCATCACCTACTTCTATCACATCACCTTTCATCTTTCCCAAGAACGTTCCATCATTCCCATTTTTTATTATAACTTCACCCGCCTTATTATCCGTAAACTGCAAATCCTTTGCTCTTAAATATTTTTTCTTCTGAGCACTAAATACATCTACATATTTATCAGCATGAGTATTCAAATACCTTAAATGCGAAATATCTGTTCGCAATGCGGAAGTCCCACATTGTTCATAAGCATCAAGAAGCAACGGATTATTTTTTATAGCATTCGCAAGTTGAGGATTGGCTGCAACATCATCCAATAGTTTTTGTTGCATCTCAAATGTCATTTTTTGAGCCTTTTCCGCAGCTGTTTTACCAATTTTCTTTTGTAATCCATCTCCGATAAACTCTTTAGCTGTCTTCACCGCTGCCTTTTGTGCAATTGTAGGAGCAGCTTGTTTTGTCGTAGCCTTGTTTGCTAATCTCAAGAAAGAATTAGTAGAAACCTTTCCTATGGCCTTAGTAGATTTCTTTATACTCCCATCTAACGCCGCCTCTGCTCCTTCTTTAATAAGAATACGAGTAGATTTCTCAACCAATTCCTCTCCCGATTCTTTAATAAAAAGGATGGAATACCTTTCTACTTGCTCTTTTGCTGTTTTATTGGCGGCAGCTTCTACAGCCTCTTTTGTCACTTTCTTAGCTACAGCTTGCGTAGCTTCCTTAACAGCTTGCTTAGCTGCAAATTCAGCACCTTCTTTCAAAACGATTTGTGCTTGTCCTTTTATATAAAGAGGGCAAGCAAACATGAACAGTATTATCAAATATTTTTTAATAGATTTCATATACCTCAGTTTTAAACGTTTCTTGCGATTTGGTCAACTCTTCATTTATGACATTTGCTATCTTTTCGGAATATTCCCAGGATGATTTTTTTATTGATTCAGCAAAATCATTTAGAAAATTAACATTTTGTTTCTTTATGTCATTTTGAACTTTTATGGTAGAACCAACTCCATATGCTAAATCTATAGCATCAATAAAAGGTATGGGAGCAAAAGATATAATGGTCAATGCCCCACCTAGCCAATCTCGTCTATTTTGTTTCTTGCTAATTACATATAAAGGGTCAGGATTATACCGAATTCTATATCGTGGTATTTGCAGCTGGTTATAATCAACAAGCATCTCACTATTCAAAGAATTTAAGGCTTTAATAGAATCATCTGATAATGAAATGAAACAAGATTTGCGCACACTATTTATTTCATCTACATACTCTAGCACTCTACCTCTCACATACTTTTCGACTTCAGCAGACATTGTTTGTCTAATCAATGTATTCACAAGTTTTGTAACCTCTTCCTTATCCTTTGGAAAGTCATCCTTCATCATTTTTTCCATAAAGGTTTCAAGGTTATCAAATGCAGAGCGCAATGCATATACTTCAATCTCCTTTTTAAAGATATCCAATGACCCAGTTTCACGTAGAGTGAAATTATCTAAGTCCTCCAATATTGTAGTTTTCTTTGCTTTTTGTTCTTGTTGAATCTGACGCATTTTCTCCCCAACCAGTGTTCCGTCAAAAAGATTTGCGAGATACTTGATTTCAGGATATTCCAATTCAGGCATTACCTTTATAATTGTAGAATCTAAAAGCTCACCTATAAAACCTCGTTGAACAGGATGCTTCATATAATACAAATACAAGCTATCAATAGACATCTGAGATAATTGTTCAGTAATGTCTAATTGATATACCTCTAACACACCTTTGAAACCTTCCTGCAATTCAGGTGTGTTAGCATTGTTTTCTTTCAAAAAGAAAATATCCTCATAGCTCATTCTTGAAAAGTCATAATCCATAAAGATAACTTCATAAGCATAATCTCTATACTGAGGGTATGCCTTAAAATCTTCAATAAGAGCATCTAAATCATCATTGTAATAATGTTCATTGATTGTTAGAATTTCTGCAGGAAGTGGCTGTAACACCACTTCTTGTTTGCTCTTACATGAGGCAAGGCACAATACAATTAGTAATAAAAGATAAAAGTTTCTCATAGCCTAATCCTATTTATTCATTCATATAATAGTTGTCCCCCCCAAAAAACTCTCCGCAACAATCTCATTCTAGGGACTCTCTAGATACTTTAATCAGTTCAGTTCTTGACAACTGCTATATATTTTCTTAATTTAACACGTAGAACAATTGTCATCGAACGTCCCAATAAGCATTCAAGTCTAATTCTGTACCGTGCCAATCAAAGTCTAAGTCCCACTCCTCACAAACGTCAGCCAAATCACTTTCTATCCAATCTTCGTCAAATTCATCATCAATATTGACTTCAAAATAACCACATTCACCATCACTAGTTGGTTTATTATAATATACGCTGCAGTCATAATTACTTAAAGCAGCATATATCTCTTTACGAATAGTTCTCCATTCTCTCATATCATTCTATATTAATATTCTTCATCTTCATTATACAAATCCTCATCAAGAGCGCCAGCATCTTCATCTTCTATAAATTCATCGCAATAGCCACTCTCCATATACATATCACTATCATTATCGCAATTACCATAATTATTGAATACACATTCCTTACATTGTCTTTTACTCATATACATGGTTTCTTTAGTTGTTAATCTCTATATTATAAAACGGTCACTATTGTACAAGTTTTTCAACTGCAAGTTTACACATATATTAAACATTTCGCAAATATTCTTTACATTTTCTCACATTTCGACACAAAAAGAAGCACGGGACCGAGTTCTGGGCATCATCGAAACCGGGCATCTGGAAAAGCCTTGCAGAATGAATACAGAAAACATAGTCCCATGCTTTTGTATACAGAGTAGCACACATCGTGCACTACGCCTTGGGCGTATACAAAACATCAAGAAGTTGTATACTAACAACTCCTCGGAGCAATTGATTTTCTCCATCGGCCTGCGGTGAAATTTTCCAGATTTCGGTTTCGCGGAACGGAGCCAAAAACGCTTCTTTATGTAGGTCATAGGTCTCTGGGCGAGCTATGACACTGCGAAGATACGCAATTTTTCGGAAATCAATCGCTGCATGGGGCTAATTTTCTGCTATACATATCTATAAGGCCCACAAATGGACACTATATCAACGATAACGATGACGATAACGATAACCTGTAAGCACTATCGTGCTGATGAATTAAGGTCAACATGATAATAATTCGTGGTCATCCGTGACATTTGTGGGCGATTAAAATATTACGCGGGAAGATAATCAGTTTACCGTCTTACTCGCAGGATGCGAGAGGTAGGATTTCATCTCATCCCTACGCTCATCGAAACGATAGGCACCATGGACGAGGAGCTCGAGGGCTTCCATCACTGTCTCGTTGGGAACATCGGGAGCATCCTTGAACTCGCCATACGATACCACCAATGTGTCATCGCCAAGGAGGTAGTGCTTGAGCACACTCGAGGGGTTGAGTTCGTTGCAGAGATCGAGCGCCACACAGCGAGGGAGCTCTGAGGGGAAGGATATGGTAAACTCTAAATAGTTTTCGTGGTTTTCGTAAAACTCACACCAAATCTTCAGTCCTTGAAACTTGAAGAGGACACCAGCCTCTTCCCACTCGCTCTTGAAGCCCTCCTCCTCAAGGAAGCGCTTCATCAGTTCTTTTACGTTCATAATCGTTTTATTTTATAAAAAGCCAAAAGTCTACAGACAACAGACGCCCAACCGAGAGCAATCAAGTTTACTTGAATTGCCAAGGTGCGAAGGAGGAAAAGCCTGCATAGCAGGATTAACCGGCACAGTCAACGATTAGGTTTCGCGTTATCGTTTCTGCAGCGAAGTTACACACTTTAGCGCCATATATAATGTAGGAATAAGAACAATATCTGGAGCCATTGAAAATAGTACCAAAACCACCCAGTTTTGGTACTATCAGAAAGTTTGTGTATATTCGCAACTATTAATGGTTATGGGTGAAAGGTTATGGGTTCCTCACACACTAAACACTACACTCTAAACTCTAAACAAACAAACGATTAACGTTATATATGAAAGAACTTGACCCCGAAATACAAGAAAAGCAGGATGCACTGCAGCTATTGATCAATGGATGTGTATTTGCTCCGTCGGCATCGGCACTGGCCAAGCGGCTGGGCTACAAGGGTAAGACATCGATCTACCGCATACAGCAGGGTGAGGCATCGGCTGGAGCCATCGAGGAGGCGTGGGATAAGTTGAGAGCTTTCCTGCAGGGCACGGACGAGCAGTTGTTTTATGCTGCACGTGCCGTGAAGAATTGTCGCACGCTAAAGCGCTTGGTTAAGGAGAAGGGTGCGGAGGGGATAGACATCGAAAATCGTCACCTATGGGTGTTGCAAGGGGTGATGCTAGGCGACGCCGAGCGGTTCCCCGAGAGATTCCAACGCGAAGTGTGGCCCGACTTGATGGACTTGCGCACCGAGGATACCGATCCATTTTGGATGATGATGGCACACTACTATTTCGAAGAAGAGGGGGTGGATGCGTATGCCAAGGACTTTGACCTGCTCGGCGAACTCAACAAGTTGCACGAGTGGCTACAACAGAACTATGAGAATTGCGATCGCCCGAAATCGAGCATAAACAATGTCTTCAGAGAAGGATATATAAAGGAGTATAGCTTAGGGTGTACGTGGGACCTTATGTACTATGGTGCGCTGGCATTGCTGAACTATACCGAGCCCGACACGCTGGACAGGAGTGTACGCAGCTATGATCTCTTCAACTTGGGCGACGACAGTTACTGGATAGTGCCGGGCACTATATATAAGGAAAAGGCACAGGTATGGCATCTTATGGAGATACAGGTGGGTGAAGGCACACACGGCCTGTACTATGCACTGGAGATAGAGGTGGGGCGCAACAAGGAGGAGTTCACCGTGAAGCAGATTATACCGATGCTCTTCTGCGAAAGCCAGGGTACATTGCAGATGGAGGTGACCAAAGAACGCAAGCCTATCGTGGTACAATATGAGTGGAACGAGAGCCACACCGAACTGCAGATAAAAGCCGAAAAGAAGCAACATGCCCAATACAACATCCCCAGCTGTCTGCACCGCATAGACCTTGACGATCCGCAAGGGAAGGATGCCAAGATATGGGCCAATGTGATGAGAGGATACAACGAGAATACACCAAAGAGTGTTATAAACGCGGTGTTTGCATTCGAGGGAATGGACTACCTGAGCGATTATGTGGTGGAGAACGTAACGATAGACCGCCATTCAATGATCATCACCGTAGAGCATGAGGATGAATACACCGACTACACGATCGACATTCATCGATTTCCTTTCCTACAAACCTTGTTGCCATCTGATTTTGTAGGGGTTGTACGCCCCACAGCAACGAACGAGGTATCGTTCCGTTGGATCGATAAGGGGTATGTGATTCCGATGAGTGAATTTAATAAAATGGAGATAGAAGAGAGGTCTTGAATTGAGAGTTAAAGAATAGGAATACAATTGCAACAAAGAACTTAATCCTAAGATTTGTAATAATTTGTTCACTGATGGATGAACATTTTAAACATTTTGATTGTTTTTTGAAAAAGAAGCTTAATTTTTATTTCATTTATAAAATATATGTAGTACATTTGGGCGCTTTTTAGAATAACATAAAATAGGATACGTTATGAATAAGGTAAAATTTTACAAGGGTGGCGAGCAGCCGCTCGAATTGCACAAGGTGCGCGTGGTGCAGAAGTTGCACTTGGTTCCCATCGAACGCCGTATGGAGGCGTTGAAAGAGGGTGGTTTCAATACATTCCGTCTGAGTACGCTGGACGTTTATCTCGATATGCTCACCGATAGTGGTGTGAATGCCATGAGCGACAATCAGGTGGCTGCCATGATGCATGCCGATGATGCGTATGCTGGTTCACAGTCGTTTATCCGCCTGCAGAAGGCCGTGGAGGATGTGATGGGCAAGAAATACTTGCTGCCCGCTCACCAGGGACGTGCCTGCGAAAACATCTTGGCCAAGGCTTTCATCAAGAAGGGCAACGTGGTGCCTATGAACTACCACTTCACCACTACCCTCGCCCACGTGCAGGAGATGGGTGCCCGCGTAGCTGAGCTATACTACGACCGCGCCATGGAGCTCAAGAGCGACTATCCCTTCAAGGGCAACATGAACATCGAGAAGCTGGAGGAACTGATCCTCGCCGAGGGTAAGGAGAATATCCCTTACATCCGCATGGAGGCATCGACCAACCTCATCGGTGGACAGCCCTTCTCTATGGCTAACCTCATGGACGTGCGCCGCATTGCCGACAAGTATGGCATCATGCTCGTATTGGATGCTTCGCTCTTAGGTGAGAACGCATACCTCATCAAGCAACGCGAAGATAAGTGGAAGGAGAATTCACTGGGCGAGATTCTGAAGATGATGACAGGGCTGGCCGATATCGTATACTTCTCGGCTCGTAAGCTGACCTCATCACGTGGTGGTGGTATCTGTACCAACCAACGCGAGCTCTACAACCAGATGGAGGCTTTGATCCCCTTGTTTGAGGGATTCTTGACCTATGGTGGTATCTCTGTACGCGAGATTGAGGCGATGACCGTGGGTATGTATGAGACGCTCGATGAGACCGCCATCAGCCAGAGCCCCGAGTTTATCAAGTACCTGGTGACCGAGCTCGAGAAGCGTGGTGTGCCTATGGTGACACCTCCGGGTGTGTTGGGTGCACACGTGAATGCAATGGAGTTCTGTAGCCACATTCCTCAAGACCAGTACCCTGCGGGTGCATTGGCAGCTGCCTTCTACCTCATCTCAGGTGTACGCGGTATGGAGCGTGGTACTGTATCGAGCACACGTGACGAGAATGGCAATGAAATTCCTGCCGACGTTGAATTGCTGCGCTTGGCTGTGCCCCGCCGCGTATTCACTCTGTCGCAGATCAACTACGTCATCGACCGTATGCACTGGCTCTACGACAACCGTCACCTCATCGGCGGATTGCGTTTCGTATATGAGCCCAAGGTGCTGCGTTTCTTCATGGGTGGACTTGAGCCTACAAGTAACTGGCCCAACCGCTTGATGGAGAAGTTCCGTGAGGACTTTGGCGATAGCTTATAAGCCAATCTTCGATTAGTAGAAACATAGTTTAATCGAATGCTTTCTGTCATTCTGAACGAAGTGAAGATACTCATATAGAGAACCGTTGCGTGACTCTTCGCTTAGCTCAGAATGGCAGAAACTTTTTAATCAGAATACAATACACATCATGAAACGATTGCGGGGACTCATTCTTCTGGCTATTTGCCTGTCATTTACTGCTGCCTTCGGGCAGATATATAAGTACATTGGTTTGGACGATGGATTGAGTTCGCGCAACGTATATGCCGTGCAGCAGGCCAATGGTGGCTTCATGTGGTTTCTCACAGACAATGGCATCGATCGCTATGATGGTAGCAACATGACGAAATATACCATCCGCATCGCTGGACAGAAGTTTACCGAATACTCGACCTGCCGCCTCATATACGATGCCGCCGATGACAACATATTGGTGGTAACAGGACTGGGACGCGTACTGCAATATGACCGACGCGACAATGCGTTTAGGGTGATGTACTCGCCCACTATAAATGCCAGTAAGGCAGATATCGCAGAATGTGCCAGATCGCCCATCGACGAAAAGGGCAACATTTGGATTCTGATAGGCGACGAGGCCTTCTGCTACAATGTGCGCACCCGGCAGGGCAGAAGGCTGGCGCTGACGAGCAATGGAATTGCGCCCTCCTTCTCGGCCGTGACACCCAAAGACTCGGCAACTCTATATATAGGTAACAAGCAGGGGGTATGCATAGGACATGTGGATGGTGATAGGCTGACGCTGGAGGCTATTCCCGAAATGGGGGAACACGAATGCAACGTAAACACGTTGTTTTACGCTATAAGCCATGCAACACTGCTGATAGGCACGGAGGATGCTGGCATCGTGGCATTCAAGGAGAACACGGGTGAGGTGATACACCACAAGGAGGCATTGCCTGACATGCGTGTGACCAAGATTCTACCTTGCGGCAATGGCAATGAGGTGATATTCTCGACCAATGCAGCATGCGTATACCACATGACACTTGACCAATGTATGCCCACACCCTACCTGCAGGCCGATTTTACCACCGACTATCGCATGAACACGGATAATGTGGCCGACATGTGCTTCGACGAGGACGGACAGCTGTGGTTATGCTCATTTCCGGAGGGACTGACCATACGCAACGGACAGTACCCGGGATTCAATTGGTTACGCCGTTCGAACCTGAGCAACAATACGCTCACTGACAACAGTATCAACTGCTTGTTGGAGGACAAGAACAACGACCTGTGGTTTGCAACCGACAATGGCATAAGCATGTATGGTCGCAACAGCGGGCAATGGAAAACGCTGCTATCAAAGGACGACGAATCGCCCAACCCCAACCACCACTTCCTGACCCTGTGCGAGGTGAAGCCCGGTACCATACTTGTGGGCGGATATGCATCGGGCATATACATCGTAGATAAGGCTACATACAGTGCACGTTTCGTGAAGCCTGCATCAATGACTCCCGAGAAGTACATTCAGACGATGTATCGCGACCCATCGGACGGCAGTGTGTGGATGGGCGGTGAAAACCAACTATTCAACATCAGCTACGACACAGACATACAGGTCAACTACGCCGAGGTATTCGGTGGTATCAACTACATCACCCAAAAGGACAGCGAACACCTGTGGATAGGAACCAAAGAGGGATTGTACATATTCAACAAGAAGAATTATGAGAAGCGTCGCATAGAACTTCCGTTGGAGCGATTCAGAGTGAATACGCTATTCCAGGATGCAGACGGAACCATTTATATCGGTACACATCACCACGGATTGCTGGTTTACAATGAGGAGGAGAACTACTACACCCGATACAACAAGAGCAACAGTGCCCTCACCGACGACTGTATGAAGTGCATCATCAATGCCCGCAATGGTTCGCTCTACATCAGTTCGAATGGTGGCATCGTGCGCTTCAACAAGAACACGAAACGTATTACCACATGGACAAACGATCAGGGTATGCAGGGTATCAACTTCAGCATACGTTCGGGTATACGCACCAATCGGAACTCCATCATTTTCGGAGGCGACCATGGAGCTATCGAGATAAGCGAAGATGCAAGCTTGCCACACATCTATCAGGCTAACCTGATATTGGCCGACCTATATATAGGAAACGCGCGCGTGAACCCCAACGACAAGAAATCGCCACTGAACGTTGCGCTCAACAATACACAACACTTGAGACTTTCAAACAGTCAGCGTGATGCGGCCATCAAAGTAAAGAACATCAACCATATATACCCATCGGATTGTTTGATTGCATGGACTACCGACCGCAACCTGGACAATGCCAAGTGGAACGAACTGAACGAGGACAACTTCATCACACTGAACGGACTGAAACCGGGCAACTACGTGATGACCATACGTTCTACATCAAAAGAGTCGGGGCAGGTACTCGACGAGCATAGTCTCAAACTGAGCATCAAGCCACCATATTACTTCTCGTTCTGGGGCATTGTCATCGAACTCGCCATATTGGTGCTGGCCTTCGTGCTCGTAATCAAGATTACTAAGGCATCGAGTGTCCTACATGTATCGGACGAGAAGGTGAAGTTCTTCATCAACACGGCGCACGACCTGCGTACCCCCATCACACTCATCAAGGCTCCGTTGGAGGAGCTGAACGAAAGCCAGACACTGAGTCAGAACGACAAGGAGTCGATAGCGCTGGCACTGAGAAACACCAACACGCTGGCCGAGATGACCGACAAGGCAATGAGATATGAGATTGAGAGTATCGAAAAGGGAATGTTACGCGTGGAATGCCATGAAGCCATAGCACACATAGGCAAGCAGATTGACCGTTGGAAGATGTTGGCACAAATTAAACAGCAGCAGATAGAGTATATAAACCCCGAGACGCCTTTTAACATATGGGTTGATGTACGCAAACTTAACTCTATCATCCAGAACCTGTTGTCAAATGCCATCAAGTACAGCCGTGAGAAGAGCACCATCACATTTACCCTCTACGAAGAGGACAGGGCATGGGGATTTCATGTAACTGATAGTGGCATAGGCATCGACGAACAGGAGCAGAAGAAGCTATTCAACCAACTGTTCCGTGGTAGCAATGCCATCAACGCCAAGGTGGTGGGCAGTGGCATCGGACTACTGTCCATAGGCCGATACATCAAGAATATGAAGGGAAAGATTGAGGTGAGCAGCCAGCTCAACAAGGGATCGGACTTCCACGTGAGGTTCCCCATAGGCAAGGAGCACTACGACCCGCACACTACCCTATTCATTGAGAAGCCTCATGAAGAAAATAGGACACAGCCTATGCAGTCTAACATGGACGAGGCCATTGACGCCATGGATCAGCGTACACGACTACTCATTGTGGAGGATAATCCAGAACTGTTGGCCTACCTGACAAAGATATTTGAAAAGGAGTATCGGGTGTACACTGCCACCAACGGCAAGGAGGCATTGGCCAAGCTGCATTACATACAGCCACTTATCGTGCTGTCCGATGTGATGATGCCTGAGATGCGTGGCGACGACCTCTGTGTATCCATCAAGAGCAACATCGATACGTCGCACATAGCCGTGGTGCTGATATCGGCACTATCTGACCAACAGAGCATCATCAAAGGATTATCGGTAAAGGCTGATGCGTATGTGACCAAACCTTTCGACATGAAGGTGCTGCAACTTACTCTGCGCAACCTCGTAGAGAGCCGACAGAAACTCAGAGAGCGACTGGCATCGCTGGAGGATATCAACGAGAACATTGCTGACGGCACTTCAGAACTTGACCTCAAACTGATGAAGGAACTGAAGGAAATTATCAGTGCTAACCTTGAGAAGCCGGACTTCACGGTGGACACATTGGCGTACGAATTACGTGTGAGCCGCACCACACTATATAACAAGGTGAAGGGACTCACCGGAAACACGCCATCGGACCTCATCAGGGAGGCACGTATCAACAAGGCGAAGAAATTACTGCGTGAACATCGATACCAAATAGTGGAGATAGGCGAACTGGTAGGATTCTCTGACCAGAAATATTTCCGCGAGGTATTCAAGAAAACCGTAGGAATGACACCGAGCGAATATGCTAAAACAAATTGATAAGCTGGTAATAATAAAAGTGTGCCGTTCATACGAACGGCACACTTTTTATTTATCAGATAAACAACTTATCAATCGCGCAAACGGAAGTTATTGGCACGAGCCAACATCTTAGCCTCAGTATTGCGGATAGAGGAGAAACTCATTGCTGTAAGGATGAGGGACACCAACGGAAGGCACATCTGCCAATGGAGTTCGACCATACGCGTATCTCCACGCAAAATAAGCACAAACGCCAACATGACCACATAATATCCTGCCAGCACACAGCAATTAAAAACTGCACTGCGCTTCTGCAACGCGAAGTTCTGGAACAAGCAGATAAACATCGTGAACATGCTGACTACAGCCGATACGATGAGCAGTATGCCTAAGGCACACGGAGCAGCTGAAGTGGTTCCCTCGGCCCAACGGCGAAACACGAAGTTGGTCATCTCTACGGTGGGGCTATCCTGATAGAAGAAAGTAATGAGCGGGTTGCACATACAAACGACAAGAGCCACAACCGCTAATAGCATATACAAGTGATGAATATAAAATTTCATAATGACATCAGAAAATAATAAAGGGCTTGGCGTTTGGCATCGTGCTATGGCTTCCGACAAGAAGCGGAACCTCTACACTTACATACCAGACGCCAAGCTCTATAAGATAACTCTAAAAAACGATTACTCTTGACTAGCGCTTTCCTTCAGGGGGTTGCGGTAGTACACTTTGTCCTCGAGGAACTCTTGTGTTGCAATGAGTGCGGGCTTGGGAAGACGCTCATAGTAGCGTGAAATCTCAATCTGCTCACGGTTCTCGAATACCTCTTCCAAATTGTCTGATGATGAGCTGAACTCATCGAGTTTCTTCTTCAACTCGTCCTTGATCTCTACAGAAATTTGATTGGCACGCTTGCCCATGATAGCGATTGATTCATACACATTACCAGTCTTGTCTCTGAAATCCGACAAATCACGAGTAACAGTGTTAGTAGGAGCATTGGTCTTTTTGTAATCCATAGTCTATTGTTATAATATATTTGTTTATTCTTTTTTTATTTTATTGCTTTTTGTGAATCGCGATACATCTTGTCAGCTTCCTTCATATACTTGCTTTCAGGAAACTCATTCTTGAAGGCATGATACTCATCAATCGTATCACGATAACGGTCAATCATCTTTTCCTTAACGCTCTCCTTGGCCATACCATAACGAGCACGAAGAATCAATATTGAAAGATCCTCGCGCAACTTGGTATAGGGATAGTCATTGAGTGCGTTCTGTGCTGTGATGATGCAAGCTTGGTAATTGTTACCCATATAGTTGCCCAAGTCATAATAGAGCTTGGCCGAACGATATTCCTTCTCAACCAAACGGTCGTGCAACTCATACAACATATCGTGAGCTACAGTACGATAATCTGAATAGGGATAATATTCGGTGAAAACCTGAATCTCATTGATGGCACGTATCGTGCTTGATTGGTCGAGACGAGGGTCAGGGGTATCCAGATAGAGGGCTTTAGCCGACATGAAACGGGCAGTCTCGGCATATACTCCCTTGGGATAGGTGTTACAATAGGTTGTAAAGTATTGTGAAGCGGTCACATAGTCCTTCATACCGAAATAGCACATTGAAAGCATGTAGAGTGACTCTTCGGCATAGATAGTACCCTTCATGAAGGCGAGCACATCCTCGAGCAATGAGCTTGCCTGGCTATACTCTCCTTCTACATAGTATGCCTTGGCCAGCTCATACTTATAGTCATAATCCATCGACTTCTGCACCTTCGCATATTGAGTACAGCTTGCCAACATGATGGCTGAGAGTATGATTGCTACGAATTTCTTCATCCTTGAATACCTATAACTAATAATTATCGTGCAAAGTTACGGATTACCTACGAATAAACGGAACAAAACAATCTTTTTTTATGCTAAAAATATAAAAAAAGTGTGGAGCAATGCTATCCAGACATTGCTCCACATCGATTTTGGAATTTATAGATATCAGTGCATTACTTGATAAGCACCTTGCTCACCTTTACCTGTCCGTCGGTCATTATGCTCTTGACAAGAGTAATACCCTTCTGAGGTGCTGCGATGCGCACGCCATCGATTGTGTAATACTCGCATGCTGATGCCTTTGCACTTGACTCAACATCAATACATTTAATGGCAGAAGGAACCTCCTCTGACTCATAGAAGAGAGTGAAGTTGTCAAGCTTGAACCAGCCTTGACCGCGTACATTCTCACCATATTCGTCGGTGTCACCAGAGACTACATCATCCTTTGAAATACCGTATGTATTGACATTATTGGTGCGGAAACCAATGCGGGCAACACCATCTTCCCTTACAGCGAAGGTTACTGTCATCTTGTGGAGAAGATCAGTGGTGGGGTCATCAGTCAAGCATGTATAGTCAGCATAGGTCAAGAAAGGAACAGAAGCCTCAGGGAAGTCGATATCACGCTGGGCTGCAGCCTTAGCATCTTCCGGCAGATTCAATTCGTGCGCCTCTTTGGTAGAGAACATCTGTACATAGCCGTTAGCAAAGATGCGCTGTGTGGTGATGTTATCACCTGCCCAGTTGTGCTGTACCATTACATCGGCAGTAAGAACATATGTACCCATGGGCAATCCTGTGAGAGTCTGGCTCATCTCCACTTCGGGTACACTCTCAGTCCAAATACCCCAGAGTTTATCTCCATCGGTAGGCTGACGATCAACGTAGGTTCCATCATCCAAAGTAACACTAATAGCATCACCAGAGTTAATAGCGCACCATCCTGTAACATCATGAGCAGTAATCTCTGATGCGGTACGACATGTATCGCCATTGAGAATAAGGTTCCATCCCTTAGGTGCATCGGCCACACCACCTGAATCACCACCGGGTTGTGTAGACATATCCTCGAAACTCGGGTTCTTGAGGATATAGGTGATGTCCTTACCTACGAGAATTTCCGATTTCTTGCATGTTTCCAATGCCTCTTCAAGCATAGCTATCACACCAGGAATCTCGTCATCGGTATATTCACCATATTCGTATTTATCAAGCACTTCCATCATAACATCGCTATACTCACCGGCACCAGGCAGATCGCCATAGATACTCAAGTTTTCATCGGCTTCAGCAAGAGCCTGACCCAACTTAGCATACAACTTTACCGAACGATCCATTGCAACCAAAAGGTCCTTAGCGAGAAGGATGGCAGCATTGATTTCTGCCTGTGAATTTGATTCATCATACTCGTCCAACTCCTCTACTTTGTTCTCAACCAAATCATAGATGACTTTCGACATCAAATCCTCATTTTCGATGTATTGGTTCATCTGATTTACGTAGTGGGCCAACACTGACAATGCATCGTCAGCGGTATAACCCACCTTCTCTATGCGGAAGTTGTCGACCTTGAACCAGCCATCACCACCAGCAGAGTTAGATGAACTACGTAATGCTGCTGCGATATTACCATCAGTGCGCAAACCAAAGGTGAGCTTACCATCATAAACATAAGCACGTACTTGCATAGCTTGCAACTCAGTATCAGTAACAGGCTCTTCCAAACCGGCAAAGTCATATACTTCTGAGTTATCAAGTAATGATAGGTCATAGTCATACACGTATCCGAAATAGGTTGAGTTCAAGTTTCCGAAGATACGTTGAGTGGTACGGCGCGAACCGCTTCCGTTAGCGCCTACCATGAGAGCAGCACTTACGATATAGGTTCCATTTTCAATGCCGTCAATCGTTTGAGAGAGTTCAACTGTGGGGAAACCTGCGGTCCAAATACCGAAACCATACTGTCCATCTTTTGCTTCACCTGTACAGTCAGCATTGACACCACACCAGTTTGCCACACCATGATTTTGAATTTCACTTACAGTAGTCACGGTATCACCACCAAGAACAAGGGTCCATCCTACGGGAGGAGCCGCGATGTTTGATGTAGTACCACCACCTTGAGCAGAGAGGTCCTCGAAACTCATGTTTGTACCCAACGAAGTATAGTCTCCCATTCCTTGGTTATGAGATGCTACAGCATCGATAATAGCCAACTTTGCCGCAGCAAGAGACTCTACATCGATTTTCGTATTAAACACCTCCATAGCTGTTGTGATGGCCGCTAAAAGGACCTCATCACCGCTCTCTTCTGCAGCAGACACAGCGACATCAATCTCCTTATAGAGAGCAACCTTAGCATCGATAAGCGACTTGATAATCGCAATCACAGAATCGTCAAGAACTACTTCATTGTACATGCGCTCAACTTCTGTTGCAGTAACTTGGAAACCGGCCTCGAAGCCCTCTGTTTCCAAATAAGAAACCTCAAAATTATTGATAAGTTCATAGGCAGAAGCAAAGGATGAGTATGCAGCCACATTCTCAGCCTTAACGAATGCCCAGTTAAGCGAGGTACTATCGGCCATCTGTACGTAGGTATCGGTCAAGTCATAAACCGGATTACCAATTTCATCATATAGTATATCGAAATCGGGATGCCATCCTGAACCGGGATATGAAATTACCCAATACTGCTGTCCCTTGTTGAGATGCATATGTAAACCGACCACATTGGTATTGTTGTAATCACCTGCAATCAACTTGTAATAGCCTTCGTAATCACCACCTACAACGGTCCATTCGGCTTCGTAATCGCGCATGTTGACATTGGCTGTTCCGCTGGGCACACACAAGTAGTTGGTGGCAACAATAGAGTCAGAGCCATCAACCAATGAGGGCACTATATCATCGTGCTTAAACATCCATGTGCCATACGATGTTTCGACAGCCTCTAGCTGATAGTCGGCATAGTGTGAATCAGTAGCGCTAAGATTATACAACGCTCCATCCCAACTGGTACGGCTCATATAGCCGTTCGGAGTTGCCTTATTAAACAATACATACTTTTCACCTGCGGTCAAAACCTCAGTTTTCAATTCTGGAGGCTGAATCTCAGCCATCACACTTGTACTCGCCAACAAAAGGCCGGCAATGAGTGTAAACGTTTTGTTTCTCATAATTTTGATTTATTAATGTTGGTTGGCCTCTATTTTGATTAAAGAATTGTCTTGACAGTCTCAAGCATGCCGATAGACTGAATGCTATCGAGATACTGCACAACAAGATCAGTCAGACCAGGAATGGCATTGAGGTTGCTCTTCCAAATGCTCTCCTCAGCCAAAACGCCCTCGGCAACCTTGCGGGTATCACCTGTTGCCCAAAGCTCCTTGAGCAGTGCCATGATTTCTGGTGCATCGTTGGGAACAATCTCAGCGCCATCTTCACGCACACCTCCTTTATAATAGGTAATAATGGCAGCAAGGCCAAGCACGAGTCCCTTAGGCAACTCACCCTTACGAGCCAGATAGGTTTTGAGACCGGGAAGATCGCGAGTCTCGTATTTGGGGAACGAATTGAGCATAATGCTTGTCACCTGATGGTCGACGAAGGGATTCACGAAGCGCTCAAGCACATCGGCTGCAAATTTCTGCAGTTCTTCCTTGGGCAGGTTGAGAGTTTCCATCAACTCTTCACACATCACCTTATTGATATACTTACCAACTACAGGATGCTGACATGCATCACGTACGATATTGATTCCTGAAAGGTATGCTACGGGAGAAAGTACGGTGTGCGGACCATTGAGGAGGGTTACCTTGCGTTCGTGGTAGGGTTCCTCAGAGGGTACGAAGAGCACATTCAGACCAGCCTTATCGGCGGGGAACTCATCGGCAATAGAAGCCGGGGCCTCAATCACCCACAGGTGGAAGAATTCGCCTTGAACGACCATGTTATCATCGTATCCCAACTTAGCCTTAATCTCATCAATCTCCTTGCGGGGGAATCCTGGGACAATACGATCAACAAGGGTTGCATACACGCCACATGCATGAAGGAACCAGTCTTTGAATTCAGCGCCTAACTGCCACAGTTCAATATATTGAAGGATGCACTCCTTAAGTTTATGACCGTTAAGGAAGATGAGCTCGCAGGGGAACACGATAAGTCCCTTACTCATATCGCCCTTGAAATATTCATAACGATGATACAGCAACTGTGTCAACTTACCAGGATATGACGATGCAGGCTTGTCGGTAAATTTACATGTGGGATCAAAGGTGATACCAGCCTCCGTAGTGTTTGAAATGACAAAGCGCATCTCTGGTTGCTCGGCCAGCCGCATGAACTCATCATTCTGTGTATATACATTCAATGCACGGCTGATGACATCAATCTTTGTCAGACTATTGACTGGTTCGCCATTGTCGAGGCCCTGGAGATTGACATGGTAAAGGCAATCCTGACCATTGAGCATATCAATCATGCCATTCTCAATGGGTTGGACAACGACTACACTACCATTAAAATCGGTCTTTTCATTCATGTTGAAAATAATCCAGTCAACAAAAGCACGTAAAAAGTTTCCTTCACCAAACTGAATGACCTTCTCGGGACGAATAGTCTTGTTAGCCGTAGTTTTGTTTAATGCTTTCATCATAATAAATTTTTAGAAGTTAAAATATTGTTGCGAAGATACAACATGCTCATTAGAAAAGCAAACAATCAATGCAGAAAAATCATAGGGTCTTATGATGGGTGATACAAGTGGGTAACTCGTCCAGATAATGGGAAACCATTATCAGCGTCTTGTCGGGACGGCTACAAAATGTATCTATCACCTTGCGCACCCATTCACGGTTGGCCGTATCCAGTCCGTGCAACGGCTCGTCGAGAATGAGTAGTTCGGGATCCTTGACAAAGGCTCGTGCCAAGAGGACAAGTCGTTGCTCACCACTTGAAAGTGTAAGGAACGTGCGTTCGGCCAAGTCCTCAATACCGAACACGCGCATCCACTCTTTACAGATGCCCATCTGTTCGGGTCGAGGACGCTTATAGAGTCCGATACTATCATGCAGGCCTGAAGCTACAATTTCGATTGAAGGTAAATCCTTCAAATAGGCCCGATGCATCTCGGGCGACACATAACCTATGCGGCGCTTGATATCCCAGATACTCTCACCAGTACCTCTACGCTTTCCAAATAGAGTTATGTCACACGCATACGACTGAGGATTATCGGCACATACCAAAGCCAACAATGCCGACTTGCCGCTTCCGTTTCGTCCGTGAAGAGCCCAGCGTTCACCACGTAACACACTCCAATCGAGATGTTCAAAGATGGTACGATCTCCATAACGAAGGGTTACATCACGAAATTCAATGATAGAAGAAGAGGTCTTCATATCATCGGAGGAGGCATGTTGAAGAACCGGCTGCGCACAGGGAAGTACCACTTCCCCACACTCTATAGAAGAATCATTGCCGGCTCCTACCACACGGTCACATACAGGCACTACACGGGTAATGAATCCAGGCACCTCCTCGGCTCTCGACAAGACTAGGATGAGATGAAGGCCGGTTTCAGAAACCAGGTGCTGCAACAGTTCGCACAACTGAGTACGCATGGGTGCATCCAATCCAATGAAGGGATTGTCCATAATGAGTACCTTCGGAGAACCCATTAAGGCTTTCGCCACTTGAAGACGACGCAACTCGCCACTTGACAACATCACCAAACGCTTATCCAATAGCGAAGAGAGACCAAAATATTCACATACTCCACTACATAAGTCTTCATCGGTGTAGCCTACAAATAAATCTCGCACCACAGGAAGTTCTTCTACCTCTTGCGAATGCCATCGCTGCTGATAAAAATAACTGGTATCATTATCGCCATAACTATCGCGGAAAGCTATATAGCGGATATTCTCATAAGCCATACGGCCATTGTCCTGGCCAAAATCATAATGAACCTCGTTCATCAAGAGCGGATAACGGCCAATAATCGTATTTATCAATATCGTTTTACCGCTACCATTGGGACCAACAATAGCCAATTGCTCTCCTTCGTGCAATACGAAGTTGATCGGTTCACGCATCCGATACAAGGGGTGGCGCGCCACTCCATTCACTATTTCAACAATCTTTCTACTCATTTCAATTCAAATCTTTACCTCCAAAAACAATCCGAATTTCATTCATTTACGACACAACGACGACACTAAAGGAACTCCATACACCAGGATGGTAAACAACGATACAGCACAGCTTCCCCACCCTAACAATTGGAACATCTGTGCGTAATGCAATGCCGCCATAAGCTGTGACGTGATGACGAATGTCACAAAATAATCAGAGCAACGAGCTATCTCCGTGGTAAAAGCCTTGAGTATCGATTGGGGAGTATGCCACATACCGGTCATAAGGCCATAGACAAGACAAGGCACGCATACTATGACGAAAAGTAAGAACAGCCATCCACTGGCAAGCGGACCACCCGCTATGCGGCCTGTGACACTGAGGAGGTTGCCTATGGGTGAAACGACACCCCATAGGACCCATAGCAGGCATACAAGAAACACCAACCATGCTATGCGTGCCGCATATTGTTGTCTACGTGCCAAAGTGGGGCGTCGGCGTTCGTGAAAGAGATGCTTCACATAAAAAACAACGCCACAACTGCGAATAGCACTCATCATTATCAGCACAAGCAACACATACACGAGGGGGGCTGAAGCAATGTGCTCTATGCTATGACGCACAAACCAACGCAAACTGTTGGAACTAAGCAGGCTTGGTATCAGCTCTCCATCGGGAAGCACAAAGCCATATACACTGGCAATCCAAGAGAACATCACCAGTATAAAAAGCAGCAATGTATAGATAAGTGGAAACACGTCTTTATCTGAGATTATCGTATTGTAAAAACAAAAGTTCAATCATCGGCTTCCAGATGATCGGCATCGATGATATGCAATTCGATGGCGCGCACCACCAGGCGTGTCACATTGACTCCGCGCTGCTCCTTCTCGGAGAACAAACGCGAAATAAGGTCGGTCTGACGTTTTTCCAACGATTTGGGGCTGAAGGGCATGGTGCGTAACTGTGCAATCATATCTTTGGTATAACCTAGAGCCAGGTGACGGAGGAAGCACTCATCATATTCATCGATATCGTACGATATCAACGCCTTGCGGCGTTGCGTTTCAGCATTGACAGCTTGCTTAAAGCGGGCGACAATCTTCTCCAATACGGGTTGGTTGAACACCAATTGCTTACCATCGATTACGTTCTGTATCTCGGTACGGGTAATCAGTTCGCCCGTCTTCAATACCACGCCACATGCGCCAGCATCCAAGGCGTCGACCCACAGTTTCTCATTGAGTATCTCACCTGTAAAGATCAACACGCGCACCTCTGGATAGCGATGCTTGATCGTGCGACAAATACTGACACCTATCGTAGTAGATCCGCCTAAACCAAGATCAAGCAACACCATATCGGGAAGTTGGCGTTCCATAAGCGGCCAGAACTCTTCTTCCGACATGGCCGTGCCAATAACCTGCGCTTCGGGAATCTCATTACGAAAGATCTCTTCGGTACCCTTAAGTTCGAGTTTTACATCTTCAACAATTATTACTGAATACATATATTATCGTTTTTTATAATTAACACTAAAAATCAGGCTAACACTTTAGGCAAGGTAAACCAAACCATGTAACCTTCGGATGTGGGTTCGGCTTTGATGCGACAGCCTATATGATTGAAATTATCATCATGCTCACGTATGATTTGTCGGCATACGATGTATTCGGCACCCTGAAGGTAACCATCCGACATGGGACCGGTACTGATACGTGAGGGATAGAAAAGTGACTCAAGCATATCATCGGTAAACGTGCATGTATTGGATGAGATGACGAACCTTACAAAATCGCCATCGTCCTTTACCGTCAATTGCAACTCTGACACTGGAGACATCAAAAGCGCAGCATCGATAAGCTGTTCGAACAGATAGCCAATCAAATCATTATCACATGTCACCTTCCCCTCATAGGCGTCCGTAACAAGCACCTTCGAGTCGGAATTTCTATAGCGCTTGCGATGATAGGCTACGGCACCTTGCAATAAACGTCCGACATCGACTACGGCACGACGGAAAGTCACCTCATCCAACTGCCTCGAAGCACATTCGGTGAGTGTGGTGAAAACCACCTTATAATAGTCCACCAGTTCCTTCATCTGCAAGCGTTCATCATGCTCGTTGATTCGGTTCACTAACTGCTTGATACGATTCGGATAATATATCGTTTCGTGCTTTATCGTCGACAGGCAATTGTCAAGTACCATGTTTTGCACATGTAGTCGATTCTCTTCATGGCGCACCCGACGTTCATCGTCCTCAACAGTTTCGATATCACGATACACAACGCCTACACGTTCCATAAATGTGTAAATGAGTACTGCAAGGTAGCCCAGTGCCAGCAACACGCAAATGAGTATAGCGATTGATATATTGCTGTTATATCGCTGCATACGGGTGCAATAATCAATCAGTGAACGGTCCTCACTAATCAAGATATACAGATCATTGTATATCCTATTATTATAGCGATATTCGTGCCAACGTCGTAACGCGAGATTGGCTACAGCCATTTCGTTGCGTACATCAAGTATCGTATGATAATCGGTGGCATAGTCGCTGAGCCACCAACGTATCTCCACATCTGTTTCTCCCCGATTGGAGGTAAGGGGCGCTATATACTCTTTAGCATACTTACGGTGGTGGGCATTGAGGTACAGTATGACCGAATCGGCAAAAGCTAAAGCCTCTTCATAGCGTCCGTCGACATTGGCGAAATAGACACTATCTGCAAAGATTGCGGCATGCACCAACAATGTGTCCACTTGGGGAGTATCCGAAAACATCGGCTCTTGAACCTGAGCCGAAGCGCCCCACGGAAAGAGGGTTACACACAACAATGCCATCAAACGTCGTACACCTTTGGGCAAGCGGAACCAGAAACGGCTACCCTCCCCTATACGGCTATCAATACCAAATTGGCATAATTCAAACAGGGCATCGGTCTTGCGATATTTCTCTATAATGCCCTTACAGTTGAGTAATCCAAATCCGCTTCCCTTATTCTTTCGTTGTTCGGGAGGGAGGTCGTGCCCAATCTCTGCTGCATTGTACACCTTCTCACGCATAATGCGGGTAATATCCTGGGGCGACATGCCTATGCCATTATCCTTGACAAAGATTTCCACATAATCATCGCATATTTGCGCACCCACGACTACGCGGCCACCCTCCGGAGTAAACTTACGTGCATTGTCGGCCAATGTATTCAGCATAAAGAAAGTGAGTGCTTTATCAGCCTTGACAACCGCCTCAGTAGGCTGTACCTCTAAAATAAGTCCTTTAAGCGTAAAGTTTGCGTTGCTGCGCTCAATCATATTCAGGACATCACTTAAGGCGAATGTTTCTATATGCAGATTCACTACTCCCTGTGTGGTTTTTACCCATTGAGCCAGCACCTCGTTCTGATGGTTTATCTCATCTGATAGTTCTGCAATATAGTTAAGTTTACGCTCTCGCTGCCCGATATCATCCCAGACTTCAGCACGTTGCAACCGTTCCACTTCGTGCGCCATACGGTCGACATATGGAATCATACCTGTCATCATCGAAAAGGTTGCTTTGCGCACCACATTATCACGTTTGCCTTTGGCTACATGTAACTGATGTAAATAGACTCGTTTTTCTGTTTCTGCCAGCACCTCGCGTAATTGGTGTTCGTAACCTCTCTTGTGATTACGGCGACGTCGAGACAACAATGCTATTATCACGACAAACAGGGTTGCTCCTACGACAACAATACCAAGAAGAAGGGTCATCGTGCGGCGCTGACGCTTTAGTTCAATATATCGTCCTTCCAGTTCCTTATCCTGTCGCGTAGTTTCCAACAAGTCCAAATATAGATTGCGATGATTATCCGATGCTTGTTTATTGCCTAATCCGGCATATGCAACACTTGCCTCTTCATGTAAACGACATAGAATATTGGGCATTAGCACGCTATCTTCGAGCAATCGGAATAAGGTATCCAACGCAATTGTATAATCACCACGCTTGTTAAGCAAAGATGCCTCCACCACTTTGGCATTTGCCACGCCATATCGATCACCATAAGACTGCAGACATCGCAATGCGTCGTTCAACAAAGAGAAAACCTTGTTCTCATCATTCTCTATCAATTGAGAGTATGAGTTGGGACGGTTCTGTGCTACATACCCGCTACGAATAGAATCTGACAACAATTCAGACAAGCCCGATAAAGCAACTCCCTCAAAATAGGTGTATCCACTCTCTCGACCTTCGCGCAAACAGGTATTAAGATGGGTATATCGGCGCAATATACGCTGCTCTCTTGTATCAACTTCTACCCCGAGTCCCAATCCTTTCAGATATTGCAACATCAGCCATTGAACCGTATCGGCACGCAACTGATCATTTTCCTCGATGTTTGCTAACTCGGCATGAGCCTCGGGGCGTTGACCCATCATATGATGATGCAAGGCTGTCACCATACGCAAATCATTGACAACAGAGTTCAGACGGGCTTTCTCGGCTGGCATAAATCCATCCAACTCCTCTTCGATGTGTGCCAAGCGTTGCATTGCAATCGCTCTACAATTAAAGAATGCCAAATTATCCGCGGCCCGCAAATACACTTTCATGCGACCGACATCAGCCACCAATCGCTCTAATTCACAACCCGAATCATCAATTACCTTGTCATACCATTGCAATGCTTGTTCATAATCCATCTGCATATAGGCTACAAATCCAAGCATATTGCTTGCCACACTACGTCCGTGCCGATAGCGCGTAGCCGCATCGTAGGCTTGTAAGGCATAATATGCAGTGGAATCCAGATTGCGATAGCACCACTCTCGTGCCACACGATTTAGTCTGTCCGCTTCATGTGCACCTACAGTATGACCCTGGTGCGCCGAGCAGCCTATCAGCAACACAGCGCACATACATACCTGCAGATATTGAACAAATTGTTTAACCATTTATGGCAAAGGTACGAAAAAATATTCTGTGTAAGGTGTGTTATAAAAAGAAATGTTTACCTTTGTGCCCAATTAACTAAAAAGATGACTTTAAAAGACAAGTCAATTGTAATAATTTAATAGGTAGAAAACTATGTACACCGTAGTAAGCAAACAGCAGTTTTCAGAAAAGGTATTCAAATTGGAGATTACCGCACCGCTTATTGCCCGTTCGCGCAAAGCGGGTCACTTCGTTATTGTACGCCTCGGCGAAAAGGGTGAGCGTGTACCCCTAACCATTGCAGGTGCTGATATAGAGAAGGGCACCATCACCTTGGTTATCCAGAAAGTAGGTCACTCGTCTACCCAAATCTGCGACCTTAACGTAGGCGATACAATTGCCGATATCGTAGGTCCGCTCGGACAAGCAACTCATATCGAAAATTTCGGCACGGTAGTGTGTGCCGGTGGTGGAGTAGGTGTAGCACCTATGCTCCCCATCATCCAGGCTTTGAAGGCTGCAGGTAACCGTGTCATCTCGGTGCTCGCAGGTCGTTCAAAGGACCTTATCATTCTGGAGGATGAGGTGCGTCAGAGTTCCGATGAGGTAGTGATCATGACCGACGATGGTTCATATGGCAATAAAGGTCTCGTAACAGAAGGTATCGAAAGTATCATCCAGCGCGAGAAGGTGAACAAATGCTTTGCCATTGGTCCTGCCATCATGATGAAATTCGTATGTCTCCTCACCAAGAAATATGAGATACCCACCGACGTATCACTCAATACCATTATGGTGGATGGTACCGGTATGTGTGGTGCCTGCCGAATCACCGTTGGTGGAAAGACCAAGTTTGTGTGTGTCGACGGCCCCGAGTTTGACGGTCACCAAGTAGACTTCGATGAAATGCTCAAGCGTATGGGCGCCTTCAAAGAAATTGAGGTGCAAGAGATGGAGAAACCCGAACATACACATCCTGTACTTTTGGAGAACTCGGAGTGCTCGGAGGACTCGGAGTGCTCAAATAATACTGCTGCCGCTCCCGTTGACATCGACCGCAACAGCGAGTGGCGCGAAGCACTGCGCAAGAGCATGAAGGCTAAGGAGCGTACTCAAATTGAGCGTTGCGAAATGCCCGAATTGGCTCCCGACTACCGTCGCCACCAGTTGCGCGAGGAGGTAAACCAGGGTCTCACCATGGAGCAGGCACTTACCGAGGCCAAGCGCTGCCTCGACTGCGCTAACCCCACCTGTATGGAGGGTTGCCCCGTAGGTATCAATATCCCCTCATTTGTAAAGAATATCGAGCGCGGTGAGATACTCGAAGCTGCCCGCGTGCTCAAACTCACCTCTGCCCTACCCGCCGTGTGTGGCCGCGTATGTCCGCAAGAGAAGCAGTGTGAAAGCCGCTGTATGCACCTCAAAATGGGTCACAAGCCTGTAGCTATCGGTTACCTCGAGCGCTTTGCCGCCGACTATGAACGCGAGAGCGGCAAGGCAGCCAAGCCTATCGTAGCCCCTGCCAATGGCATCAAGGTAGCAGTAGTAGGTTCGGGTCCTGCAGGTCTGTCATTTGCTGGCGATATGGCTAAGCAAGGCTTCGACGTTACCGTATTCGAGGCTTTGCACGAGATTGGTGGTGTATTGAAATATGGTATTCCCGAGTTCCGTCTCCCCAACCACATCGTGGATGTAGAAATTGAGGGACTACGCCAGATGGGAGTACACTTCGAAAAGGATTGCATCATCGGTAAGACTATCACCGTAGAGCAGCTTGAGACAGAGGGTTACAAGGGTATCTTCATCGCTTCAGGTGCCGGTCTTCCCAACTTCATGAATATCCCCGGTGAGAATAGTACAGGTATCTTCTCATCTAACGAATACCTCACTCGTGTTAACCTCATGGATGCTTCAAACCCCGAGACAGACACACCCGTCATCTTCGGTAAGCGCGTAGCCGTCATCGGTGGTGGTAATACCGCTATGGACTCTGTGCGCACCGCCCTGCGCCTCGGTGCCGAGCGCGCGATGATTATCTATCGCCGTAGCGAGGAGGAGATGCCTGCTCGTATCGAGGAGGTGAAGCATGCTAAGGAAGAGGGCGTAGAGTTCCTCACCCTACACAACCCCATCGAGTATATCGCCGACGAGAAGGGTCGCGTAAAGCAGGTAGTATTGCAGAAGATGGAACTTGGCGAGCCTGATGCCAGCGGTCGTCGCAGCCCTGTGGCTATCCCCGGCGCTACTGAGACCATCGATATCGACATGGCCATCGTAGCCGTAGGCGTATCGCCCAACCCCATCGTGCCCACCTCGGTGAAGGGTCTCGAGCTCGGCCGTAAGAATACCATCGCCGTGAACGACAACATGCAGTCAAACATCCCCACCATCTATGCAGGTGGCGACATCGTACGCGGAGGTGCTACCGTAATCCTCGCTATGGGTGACGGACGCCGTGCTGCAGCTGCTATGGCTGAAAGTTTGAGAAACGGATAAGCAAATACCAGTATAAAAAGAAGACTTATAATTTGACCATGGTCTTATTATAAGTCTTCTTTTATTTTAAACTTCACCAAGTTCTAATGCAATATATGGTAAATTAGCTCACGCAACAATCCCTTATCAGTAGCATTCGCCCCATACCCCTTTGAAAGAGCATCATATTTGCGTAAATCGCTGATGATATACATCACCTTCCATGCATTGTAATAGCGCATGGCGGTTTGATATTCCTTAGCTTGCCATGGAGAACGTAAATCCAAGTATGCAGCTATACCATTGTCTGATTTATCTGGAGCATAGTACGCCATCATCAGATTGGCATAGAAGTTGTATAGCATAGCCAATACCATAGGCATCGCAAAACTCTTCTTATTATCCTCCATATACTTTGCGATCGTGTTGGCCTTTACAACATCTTTCACCATCAATGCATTCTTTAGTTCGAACACATTGTAATCCTTGCTGATACCTACACAATCCTCAACAAGTTCGGGCGTAATGGGGCTATCACCTTGCGGCTTGGCTATAATAAGTTTATCCAACTCGCTGGCCAGTCTACTGAGATCGGAACCTATGCTCTCAACCATCATGTTGGCTGCCTTGACATCAATGGCCGTACCTTTAGACCGCACGTAATTACTGATGAAAGAGGGCAACATACTATCCTTGAGTTTCTTCGACTCAAATAAGCGTCCCGTTTTCTCGATTTCTACAGCAACTTTCTTTCGACGATCAAGCGTTCCATGCTTATGACAAAACACGAGTACTGTTGTCGGCTGTGGTTTCTGCAAGTAATAGATTAATTCATCCATATTGCGCAATGTTTGCGCCTCCTTTACGATGATTACCTGAAACTCAGCCATCATCGGATATCGTTTTGCAGCGGCTACAATTGTACCGATATCAGTATCCTGGCCATATATGACCATTTGGTTAAATCCGCGTTCTTCATCAGTGAGCACATTTTCAGCAATATAGTCGGACAACCGATCTATATAATAGGTTTCCTCACCCATTAAGTAATATATGGGAGCGAACTGACGTGAGTTGACCTCCTTAATAATACTATCGTATGTTACCTCTTGTTTTGCCATACTCTTTCACCTTATTTCTTCTTTCCCCAAAAAGTGCGCTTTCCATCGGAGCTATAACCTGCATACACAATAGTAGTCTTACGAGGAGATGCTTCCCAATCCAGTTCACGCGCAACGCATAATTTATAAGCCCCCAATCGAAGAGTATTGGTATTAGGGTCAAAACTCCATCTACCACTCATAGCACCCGAAATCGAACCATCCTCTTTGAGGGTCAAAGTAGCAGATGTTCGCTGTTTTTGATAGCTATATTGTAATAGTATATGTTCCCAATCACCCACCAATTCTTCGGCAGTAATCGAAGGCTGCGGCACCGCAGCATAACGCTCGGGCAACACTACAGGCCAACCACTCTCGGTCCAAAGGATGCGACGCACGTGTCCATGCATAATAGCATTGGAATAAGCATTACCTCGTGCTCCTTCCGGCAAACGGCCCTGCGAAGTATAATACCAATTTCCTTCACCATCATTGAACACTCCACAATGAGCAATACCGACCCATCCGCTGATACTGTCAGCAGCTACCTGTGGATCAAACTTATAGGGATGCGTCACTACAGGATAACAATCTCCTCCGTTTGTTACATTCGTTCCATCCATACCATAGTATGGACCAGTAATATTGCGGGCACGACAGACGCGCGTATTATACGCTACGGCCAGTTCATCATATGCCAGGAACATATAATAATAACCAGTCTCCGGATTGTATATTACCTCTGGACCTTCAGAAGCTTGCCAACGGTCACCGGCCTTACGGGTATATACACGCTTTCCGTAACGAGTGGTAGCCCCCGGGGACGTACTACCTATATTCCAAGGGTTTCCGGGAGACTCCATCAACTTTCCCGTTTCGGGATTTATCTCCACAGCAGCTATTCCGGTATGCCATGAACCATATATGAGCCAATGCTTACCATCGGGAGTAACCTCATAGGTTGGGTCAATGGCATTGAAACAAAACCAACCGCCCCATTGACTACCCGTACCATAGGCTGATGCGCTCTTGTCAGAACTACTACTGATAACAAATCCCTTATCCTCCCATTTGTTTGATGCAGGATCGGTGGTTTCCATCATACCAATGAAAGCCCATTCACTCGGAACCAGGCAATAATACATGCGATAAAGGTTATCGTTTATCTTACGTACAACAGGTGCCCAATAGCCCATATCAGTCAATTTGTTCACTTTAGCTCGGCCCATACGGGAGAAATAGGCATTCACAGAGTCGAGTGCCCACTGAGGCTGATCGTCCATTAATGTGCCGCCCAAATATTCCCAATTGACAAGGTCACGCGAACGTCTTCCATGAAAGTGTCCGTGTCCCACATGAGAATTACCATACGAAGCATCGGTCTGATACATATAATAATAACCATCTGCGGCCTTCATCACCGTAGGATCATGTACATTGGCCAAGTTCCACTGAGAACGCTGAGTCCACGAAGCAATATTCACATAACTATCAGAATACGTCGGGATGCGTTTATTTGAAATCTTATTATAATAGTCCAACTCCTTGAGCAACAAATCGCGGGGTTCATCCATCGTGATACTATCAATACCACGCACTCTGAATCCACGTGTAGTGCCATCGGTCATATGAAAGTATAGCGAGTCGTACAGTTTCACATTTCCAAGTGTCATCTTGATGCTATCCACATACATTCCGCCAACCACCTCTACACGCTTTTCCGAACTATAGCGACTCACATATATCTTCTCGGGGATTGCTTGCGCCATAGCTACACATCCCATGACGCCACAAAGTGTCATTGCCATCAATCGTTTCATTGCACACATAGCTTTGCGGTTTGGTTATCTACACGTAATACATATATTCCTGGTTTCAGTCCAGACAACGACACTACCCTATCGGTAATATTCATTACCAGTTTACCATCGACTCCATACAACACCGCATGATGCGCATCTTCATGCAGTGTCAACACGGTTCCCTCCAAACGATATAGCAAATTCATTTCAGTCTCAACGTCCACAATATCGTTGGATATAGCAAAGTACATACGCCCTATTCGAACATAGTCGTGTGTATAGCTGCTACCATCACGATAGTTGGCTGTCATCGTACGATCAGAATATGAAAACTTCAGACTGCGCAAATTGGCAAGGTCAAGACTAACCACTGCACTATCTTTATAGGATACATACAAATCGAAGTTATCCGTTTGCGCCATAACTCCACCGGTCCACCCAACCAAAGTGCCGGCCATAAGCATGCGACAAATAAAATGTTTTATTCTCATAATTATATTAAGCAGACAAAATGGTACATACTACATATACCGCAACCACTAAGGCTAACAATAGAAGAAGGAAGCCCATGGAAAATCCTTGAAATTTCTTTCTACCTTTGGGCTGTACAGACTCTTCCATCAGAAGTTCTTCTTTCTTTTCTCCATTCTTATTCATAGCTATCACAATTTACAGAACATTATAAAATCATTTCGTAAGCGCATTCGACACAACTTCCATCAACTGCTTGTGTATAAATCCATTTGAAGCTAACACTTCGCGTCCATTAAGATAAGTATCTCCTCCACTGAAATCGGTGGTGGTACCACCCGCTTCGGAAAGTATCAATGTACCTGCAGCCACATCCCACGGACCGAGCAGCCCCTCGATGCGCCCTTCGGCGCGCCCGGCTGCGACGTAGCAGAGTTCGGCAGCCGCTGACCCAAGCAGACGCTCGGCGCCAACAGAACCATACATTTGTGCTATGAGACCCAGCACGACAGGACGGAACCGTTCACTATCATAGGGAAAGCCAAGTAGTATCTGCGCCTGACTGATATCAGCAATAGGCGACACGTGTATGGATTGCTCATTAAGATAAGCGCCTCCACCCTTATAGGCCCAGAAACATTCATCGCGACAAACCTCATAAACGACCCCCAGCAACACCTCCCGACTGTTGCGCAAAGCGATGCTTACACAATAAGGAGCCATATCGTGAATGAAGTTAGTAGTACCATCCAATGGATCGATCACCCAGCAATACTCTTCTGTAGCATGCTGTTGTGTCGTCTTCTCTTCTGTTATAAAACCGGCATCAGGCAGCAGGAGCGAGAGTTGGGCTACAAGGCGTTCTTCTGACGCTTTGTCCACATAAGACACATAGTCGTGGGGGCCCTTCTCCTTTACAGCAGAACGATCAAACTTAGCACGTTCGTCTCTCAAGAAGTTTCCAGTTTCTATGGCTATCTTCTTAACCTCCTGCACGAGTTGTTTCAAATTCACCATACCATCCATTATCTCGTCAATCCGTTGACATAAGTACTACTCTTTACAAATTTACCTTCGGCATCATACTCCTTGAATGGACCATGCTTCAGATCGTTGGCAAAGGTTCCTATCATACGCGAACCATCAGCCAAGGTTATCGTACCTTCTCCATCCTTGAGACCATTCTTATACTCGCCCTCATACACAGTGCTATCAGCCAAAGTCATGCATCCCTTTCCATGAGGCAGGTCATCAGCCCATTGGCCCTCATACACGTCCCCGTTAGCCCAACGGCAGATTCCCTCGCCATGACGTTTATTGGCACGCCACTCCCCGTCATACGTTTCACCACTGGCCATTTCATATTTACCACGGCCATCAATATCGCCATTCTTATACTCGCCAACATATCTGCTGCCATCAGCTCGGGTATAATCTCCATATCCTGAACGAATGCCCATAACATATTCGCCTACATATACATCGCCGTCGGCAAAGTGATACTCCCCTTTTCCATGCTGCACATTATCGCGCCATTGTCCAGAATATTCATCACCGTTCGAGTAGTAGAATGTACCCGTACCATGACGCAAGTCGGCTTTCCATTCACCTTCGTAGCTGGCACCATCCAGCCAGAACATGCGTCCCTGTCCCTCTTTCTTGTCGTTGAGCCATTCACCGTTATAGTTCGAACCATCGTAGCACCATATATACACACCCTTGCCATGACGCTTACCCTCATCCCAAAGACCAGTATATGTATCGCCATTGACATAGTACATAGTGCCGAAACCCTGGACCTTATCCATATAATAGTTTCCTTCATATCGACGGCCATCGGTATAGTGATATGTACCTACACCGTGTCGTACATCTTTAATCCACTGGCCTTCATAGCGTTCTCCATTGGCATAGGTCATCGTTCCTTCCCCATGACGCTTTCCAAATTCAAACTGTCCTTGATAAACCGTGCCATTGGCATAAGTCCGTTTACCCTTTCCATGGGGGCGCATCAACATCATATCCCCCTTGTATGTAGAACCATCCTTAAGCACCTTTGACTTTTGGCGTACCAGTACCTTTTCTACCACAGACTGCTGCTGTGCCTCAGCTAACGAGGGCATGCCACAGAGCAGCAATGCCATCGAAAAATAGTGTATTGTTCGTCTCATATTCATAATCTGCAAAATTAAGAAAAGGTGCCCGAACGAACAAAATATAGCCCTAAAAAAAAACTCAAAAGAGAACAAATAACATTACTGCCACGTTTATATGCCATAAATCATATCCTTAACATCATGAAAGCAAATCTCCTGACCTCTCTCCTCGTCGGATTATGTGCCACCACAATGGGGCAATCCATTGACAACAGCACCATCACAGCATTTGACCTCGACCGCTACCTGGGCAAATGGTACGAGATAGCCCGCTACGACCATGCCTTCGAGCGCGGCCTGGTAGGATCTATGGCCGAATACACCCTACGCGACGACGGCATGATCAATGTCCTCAACAGCGGTCACCTCTACACCCTTGACGGCAAGTTCAAAGAGAGCATAGGCAAGGCCAAGCCCAACAAGAACGGCAAACCCGGACAGCTTCGCGTGAGTTTCTTCGGACCATTCTATAGCGACTATTACATCCTTGACCTTGCGCCCGATTATTCATACTCTGTCGTAGGAAGCAGCAGCCCCAAGTATCTATGGATACTCAGCCGTACACCACAACTCAAGCCTCAGGCCAAGGAGGAAATCCTCACGAACCTACAGCAGCGCGGATACGACACCAGCAAGTTCATCTGGGTGGAGCAGGATTTATGAGCCAAAAACAAAATGAATGGAATATGTTTTGGCTAATTGCAATAAAAAATCATAATTCATAATTCATAATTCGAATATTATTTCCTACATTTGTGGCCGACATCAGTCAACATACACTTTAAGAATAGAAATACACTGAGAAAAACCATGAAAAAGGAAATCAAATTTAGCCTTTTGTACCGCGACATGTTCCAGTCGTCGGGCAAATACCAACCCCGTGCCGACCAGCTTGCCCGCATCGCTCCCGTCATCGTAGAGATGGGATGCTTTGCCCGCGTAGAGACCAATGGTGGTGCCTTCGAGCAGGTTAACCTCCTTTATGGCGAGAACCCCAACACGGCCGTGCGCACCTTCACCAAAACCTTCCACGAAGCAGGCATACAGACCCATATGCTCGACCGTGCCCTCAACGGACTGCGTATGTTCCCCGTACCGGCCGATGTGCGACGCCTCATGTATAAGGTAAAGAAGGCACAGGGAACCGACATCACCCGTATCTTCTGCGGACTCAACGACCCGCGCAACATCATCCCCTCCATCAAGTACGCCCTTGAAGCCGGCATGATACCGCAGGCCGCACTCTGCATCACCCACTCCCCTATCCACACCGTCGAGTACTATACCGACCTGGCCGAACAGCTCATCGCTGCCGGAGCCACAGAGATAGCTCTCAAGGATATGGCAGGTATTGGTCGCCCAAAAATGCTGGGACAGCTGGTGAAGAACATCAAGACCCACCACCCCGAAGTCATCGTCCAGTACCACGGCCACTCAGGCCCCGGCCTCTCCATGGCCTCCATCCTCGAGGTATGCGAGAATGGTGCCGATATCATCGACACCGCCATCGAGCCCTTGTCATGGGGTAAGGTACACCCGGACATCATCTCCGTGCAGGCTATGCTCAAAGATGCCGGCTTCCAGGTGCCCGACATCAACATGAACGCCTACATGAAGGCACGCAGCCTCACACAGGAGTTCATGGACGACTTCCTCGGCTACTTTATGGACCCCACCAATAAGCATATGTCATCGCTCCTGCTCAAGTGCGGACTCCCCGGCGGCATGATGGGTTCGATGATGGCCGACCTCAAAGGCGTGCACTCAGGCATCAACCTTATTCTCAAGGGCCAAGGCAAGGCACCTCTCAGTCTCGACGACCTCGTCATCATGCTCTTTGATGAAGTTGAGTACGTATGGCCCAAGCTCGGCTACCCTCCCCTCGTGACCCCCTACAGCCAATATGTGAAGAACATTGCACTGATGAACCTCATGCAGCTCATCAAGGGCGAGGAGCGCTTCTCGATGATCGACAACAACGCGTGGGACATGATTCTCGGAAAGTGCGGCCGCCTACCCGGTCCGTTGGCTCCAGAAATCATAGAACTGGCCAAAAGCCAAGGCCGAGAGTTCACCGATGCCGACCCGCAGAGCTACTACCCCGATGCCCTTGACACCTACCGCAAGGAGATGAAGGAGCAGGGTTGGGATACCGGCAAGGACGATGAAGAACTCTTCGAGTTTGCCATGCACGACCGCCAGTACCGCGACTACCGCTCGGGCGTAGCCAAGCAGCGCTTCGAGACCGAGCTTCAGAAGGCCAAGGATGCCGCACTCGGCGGCACAGGCGTCACCCCCGAGCAGTTGCAGGCCCTCAAGCACGCCAAAGCCGATGCTGTCACCGCACCCGAAAACGGACAGGTAGTATGGGAAATCTCTGTTGAAGGTCCCTCATCGGCACCCAACGTAGGGCGTACCTATAAGGAGGGCGAGTTGATGTGCCATATCACCACCCGCTGGGGACAGATGATACCCGTTTACGCAGGCTTTGCAGGCCGCCTGGCCGAGGTGACCCCACAAGGAGCTACCGTCAATAAAGGGGATGCCGTAGCATATATTGAAAGAGACTGATAAATATCAATCATAAAAATAATGCGCGAGGAAACTCGCGCATTATTTTTATGATATATCCTACTCAACGTACGATTGCTGGTTTAAGTTCATCGGGCGACCCATTGGTGTACATATCCACCTTAGGTCCCTCCTTCACGAAAAGATCGGCAATTACAGTCGGTGATAGATCAAGTGACGGAGCAAAGTCATCGCTTTGCATATAACGTACAATTGCATGACGCATCTGACGCGCAACCGGACGACGCTCCAAATGGTTGGTTATGTCCATGGTCGTCATCAACAATTTACCACCCATCACATTGGCCTCTACAAGCATTCCAAGCTTGCGACTGATATGCCAGGTATCAATAGGCTGTATCGGCGACTGATAGTCGAGAGGAAAATCTGAAAGATTCATCACTTGAGCCCTATTGAGCAATTCCCACCAATTCAAGTTACTCCAATCATCAGTCGGAAATCCATACGCAAAAAGCGGATGAGAGGTTTGAATAGCCGCACCCGTCGTGTGAGGCGGACGCATCTTAAACCAGCTTGTGTTCCAGAACACGGGCAAATAATGTTGTACTACATCTTTACCATAGGTAACATCTCCTGCAGCCAAAAGTAACACTTTTCCTCCTTGTTTTAATATTTCTACAGCCTCGTCAGAGAATTCTTCGGCGACGAAAATTCCCTCTTCAGAAGGACTTTCCAAACGAGAGGGATAAACCCAGAAATCCCAATGATTGCGTCCCACAACATGAGCAGTGCCATTATCAACAACCTCCACTGTCAGTGTCGCTTTCGTAGGATGATTTACACCTGCAAGCGAACGGGTGACAACACCCGAAGCAATATTCTTTCCTACAGGCAATTGTTGCAACGGCAAATCTTTTATGATCTCTTCGTCAAAACCACTTAACGTATAACGACAGGTAACATCGCCAAGAGGACTACTTCCGGCATGATAGATTTCAATCGGAACATACAGTGAATCTGCATCCGTATATACAAACTTAGAGAAACGAGCAAGAGGTACTATCGGAGAGCAAAACTCACGCCACTCATCAACAGAACAATACCCTTTCTCACGCCAATGCACATTGAGTACACCGACAAGTGCACTACCTTGACCGCTGTAGTCATTGAGTCCAAGCAGTTGGAATCCTGCATAATCCGGGGTACGTAGATTACGCTCCATTTCATATTTATAGGCCAACGTCTGTAGTTTTCCACTTGCATGAAGGAATACCTCGGCGCGTGATGCCATTCCGTTTTCTGCAAGCAGATCTGCAAAGATTTCGAAATTTCCAGGCTTATAGGCTCCCGTATATTGCGACACCTCTTTCAAGTCGGGGAAAGCACACCACTGACCTTGTTCATGCGCTATGATGGGCGAGTTGTTGGGAACCGTATCGTAGTAGTTGCGAGGAAAGACAAGCGATGTATAATAATCGTCGACCGATTGCGGTGCACGAGAACTCCATTCAAGTCCGCGTCCTCCACCTTTCACATGAAACTGACTACCATCATCCCATGCCCATCCGCCACCTACAGAAGCACCACAATATACACGTGTAGAATCATAAGCCATCATCTCACGCACCCAATCATTACAATACTCAACCCAACGGCCTGCCGGCTCATTGCCCATAGCAAACATAACAAACGAGGGGTGGTGGCCATAGGTATCAATTATGCGCTTGGTTTCCTCCATCAAATAGCGATCAACAGCTTGTCCACTACGCATACGCACTCCATGATTGGGCCATGATGGACCTTCGGGCTGAAGATACATTCCCACCTTATCGGCTGCAACAAATGCGGCTTCAGGCGGACACCATGAATGGAAACGCACATGGTTAAGTCCGTACTCCTTACATTTTTCAAATACTCTCATCCACGACGCCACGTCAGTTGGCGGATATCCGGTTTCAGGGAAGCAACAGTTCTCCAATGTTCCGCGGAACCAGATGGGTTGGTCGTTCAAATAAAACTGGCGTCCCTCGATACGAATATCACGTATACCAAAGGTTACCTCAATAGGGGTACCTTGATAGTCTACAGTACGCGTATAGAGTATCGGATTAAATTCGCTCCAACGACAAGTATCACCCTCCAACGGCAATTCATAATGCGCTTCATTCACCTCAATGCGCACCACCCCACTCTTAACATCCGGCACTGCACGTACCTTATGGATGACTGGAGCAGCACGAAGTTCAATAGCTCCTATCACACCATTCCAATTTCCTTGTGTCTGATCGGTAACGCTATGTGAGTCCTGTCCCACGCACACATTCTCTATACCATTATAAATACGCAGTTCAATTACGTTAGCTTCACCAAATTTCACATAGCTACTTATATCGTACTGATGCGGAGTACTTAGCGACATCTGATGACCAACCTCCTGTCCATTGACAAAAAGTGTAGTCTCGATGTGCGGACGTTCCAAGAACAATGTTATAGGACGATCTTTCCAACTATTGGGCACATGTATTTTCTTGCTATACCAAGCATTTCCAACATAATATTTATCAGGGGTAAGGAAGAAGGGGAACTTTAGATTACCCTCTTTGCGGTAAGCCTCCAATTGAGGACTATAATAATAAGACGAATCATAAGTAGAGCCGGTCCAACGTGTCGTCAAACTGACATCATATCCTTTTCCGTTCGTCAACATCGAGCCTGGCAATTCGATGCGGTCATTATAAGTAGGTTCATCACCCATGGCAAACTGCCATTCACCTGCCAGATCAATCGTAGTGCGAGTACACGATGTCAATCCAAAAACAACACACCACAACACATAATAGATTTTCATATTTTTCACGGTTACAAACTTTTAACGACAAAGATAGTGCAAGCCGAACGGAAAAACAAATCTCAACAAGCGAAAGTAGAGAAAAAGTTTTTTTCATCCACACTGAGCGAGGAGGATATTCAATAATACTAATTTATTTATATTTTCCTCAACCAATCTTCAAGTAACGCAGTAAACGAAAGATAGTCCATGCAAAGAAAAAATCAAATAAATTTGATTATTACCTCAGCATGCACTAATTTTGCATAGAAAATTAAGATTGATGATAGAAAAACATATTGTATTAGAAGAAATAGATCCCGCACTTTTCTATGGAGCCAACAATGCCAATCTACAAATGATTAAAGCATTGTTCCCTAAGTTGCGCATTATGGCACGTGGCAATGTCATCCGTGCTATGGGCGACGATGAGGTGTTGGAAACATTTGAAAACTACGTAAAGCAACTCGAAGAGCATGGCTCACGCTATAATTCACTAAAAGAAGAGGTACTGCTCGACATATTCAATGGCAATCGCCCCATGGTAGAACGCGAAGGCGATGTCATCGTTTTCTCCATCACGGGACGCCCCATCACCCCCCGTAGTGAAAACCAACTGCAATTGGTAAAGAGCTACCGAGAGAACGACATGGTATTCGCTGTAGGCCCCGCAGGTTCAGGCAAGACCTACACCGCCATAGCACTTGCGGTACGTGCCCTGAAGAACAAGGAGGTAAAGAAACTTATCCTTTGTCGTCCGGCAGTAGAGGCAGGTGAGAAACTTGGTTTCCTTCCTGGTGACATGAAGGAGAAAATTGATCCCTACTTGCAGCCCCTATACGACGCTTTGGAAGATATGATTCCTCCTCAGAAACTGAAGGAGTTCATGGAATTGGGCATCATACAGATTGCTCCGCTTGCCTTCATGCGTGGTCGCACATTGAACGATGCGGTAGTCATCCTCGACGAGGCACAGAACACCACAATACCACAATTGAAGATGTTCCTTACTCGTATGGGTATGAACACAAAGATGATTGTTACGGGCGACCTCACGCAGATTGACCTTCCTTCATCCGTACGCAGCGGGTTATCACATGCAATGCATCTCTTGCGCGGTATCAAGGGCATCGGTATCGTGGAACTCAACAAGAAGGATATCGTACGTCACAAACTGGTGACACGCATCGTGGAAGCGTACGAAGCCGAGAAGTCTTCAAAAGACAATTGATTGACAAGTGACAATGAATAATTGACAACGAATAGCAATAATAAATAATAAAGTTATAACCACAATTGGCACACGACACTGACAAGATAATTGTCAATTGTCTATTGTCAATTATCAATTCAAAAAAGCTATGGCATTAACAGCAACCGATTTCAACTTTCCTGGTCAGCAGGGAGTGTATCACGGCAAGGTACGTGATGTGTACAACATGGGCGACAAGCTCGTGATGGTAGCCACCGACCGCATCTCTGCGTTCGACGTAGTATTACCCAAGGGCATCCCCTTCAAGGGCCAGATGCTCAACCAGATTGCAGCAAAGTTTCTCGATGCCACTACCGACATCTGCCCCAACTGGAAACTCGCTACCCCCGACCCTATGGTAACAGTGGGTGTGATGTGCGAGGGATTCCCTGTAGAGATGATTGTACGCGGCTATCTCTGTGGATCAGCATGGCGCGCTTATAAGAGTGGTGTGCGCGAGATCTGTGGCGTAAAGCTCCCCGATGGCATGCGCGAGAACGAGCGTTTCCCCGAACCCATTATCACTCCTACAACAAAGGCTGAGATTGGCGAGCACGATGCAGACATCTCTAAGGAGGAAATCTTGGCACAAGGCCTTGCCACTCCCGAAGAGTATGCATTGCTGGAGCAGTACACCCTTGCTCTCTTCAAGCGCGGCACAGAGATGGCCGCTGAGCGCGGACTCATCCTCGTAGACACCAAGTACGAGTTTGGTAAGCACAACGGTACCATCTACCTCATGGACGAGATTCACACTCCCGACAGCAGCCGTTATTTCTATAGCGAAGGCTATCAGGAACGTTTTGAAAAGGGCGAACCTCAAAAGCAGCTCTCTAAGGAGTTCGTACGCGAGTGGCTCATGAGCAATGGCTTCCAAGGCCAGGAGGGTCAGCAGGTAGCCGAGATGACCGACGAAATCGTTACAGGCATCAGCGAGCGCTACATCGAACTCTATGAGCACATCACCGGTGAGACCTTCGTAAAGGAGAACACCGAGGATATTGCAGCACGTATCGAGAAGAACGTAACCGAGTGGCTCACAAAGTAAACAAGACTTAACGCCTATCAAGTTTATCTATGGGCTGAATAGGAGTTAAAGTCAAATATAACAAAGTAAGGACAACCCATGCAAATAGGTTGTCCTTACTTTATGTAGATCACTATTGAAGATTTCACCATATACCCTTATAGACAGTAAAGATATCCTTATATATGATTATACGTCTAACAATTGTTTCTAATATTTGACGATTTTTACAACCATTCTTACGTGATTTATAAATTGAATTTGTACTTTTGTAGTCAATCAAGACTCATACAAATGAAGAAAATACTGACAATCATTACATTCGCACTGACCATGTGCGATGTAGTAATGGCTAAACCGCCCATAGAGATAAAAGTTATTTCGTTCAATATCCGCACGATAGCACGTGATGGCGATAACAATTGGGAGAATCGTCGACATGCCACACGCAATATGTTAAACATGCACAATCCTGACCTCTTCGGTCTGCAAGAGGCCATGAAACCGCATTTGAAGTATATTGACAAATTCTTCCCTCAATATAAGCGTGTGGGCGTAGGGCGCGACGATGGCAAGAAGGCCGGTGAAACGATGGCCATATACTATAACACCGAACGTTTTGAACTGCTTGACAACGGTACATTCTGGCTGAGCGAAACTCCCGACAAAGTATCCATGGGTTGGGATGCAGCTTGTTTCCGTACCGTGACATGGGTGCAAGTGCGTGATAAGGAAAGTCGAAAGAAACTCTATTACTTCAACACTCACCTCGACCATAGAGGACGAGTTGCCCAGACGGAATCAATCAAACTGATTGTGGAAAGAATTAAGGAGATTACCAGTCCACGAACTCCCGTGATAGTAGGTGGTGATTTTAACGTAATACCTGAAGATACGGTTCTTTCTCCATTAAACGAGTTTATGCTAGATGCACGAACCACGGCCACAGTCACCGAAGAAAAAGGTACTTTCAACGCATTTGGCCGCCAGAAGGAGCCAAACGTAATAGACCACATATTTTACAGGGGACGCAGAATCAAATGTACCGAATACCACATACTAGATGGTGACTACGGAGCCCCCTTCATTTCGGACCATTATCCAATAGAGATCGTACTGGAACTTTGAGCTGAAAGATTGATTCCCAAAAACATAAAGGCTAGCTTAAACATATTAAGACTAGCCTTTATGTTATTTGATAACCAATTAGTTAAAAGAGAGAAAACAACACGACATCTCGAATAATCATGAGTGCTTTTGTACGTTAATCCATGCGGGTGAAGATGAAAGTTTGGCGCTATGTACACGTGGATGATTGTACATAGCGCCCGATCTTCTTTAATGCAACGACTTACCCGGTGCAATAATTATAAACTTACTTTTTCGGTGCATTCTCCAACACGGCAACAAGGTGTTTCCACCAAAGTTCGACAGTAGGGATCAGCAAACGCTCGTCGGGCGAGTGCACACCACGCATCGTGGGACCGAATGAAATCATATCCAAGTGAGGGTATTTCTCCAGGAAGAGTCCGCACTCGAGACCGGCATGAATAGCCTTTACTTTTGGTTCTTTGCCGAAAAGCTGCTTGTAGGTAGCAATTGCAATCTGCAGAATCTCCGACTTGGCATTAGGTTTCCATCCAGGGTAGCCTTCGCCCACCTCGACAGTAGCGCCAGCCAGCTCGAACACAGCACGCACCGAGTCTGCCACATCCTTCTTGCCTGAAGCTGATGAACTACGTTGTGAGAGTACTATTTTTACTTCTCCATCGGCCATGCGAACAGAAGCGAGGTTACTTGAGGTTTCCACCAATCCGGGAACATCGTTGCTCATGGCAAACACGCCATTGAACACGCCGTGAAGCGCACGCAAGAGGTTGTTCATGGTGGCTTTGTCCATCGCGGTAGCTACTGCATCGGTGGACTCCATGGTAAATTGTGCCTTAGTCTCGATAGCTGCATATTCTGCTTCCACTTCTGCCGCAAACACGTTGAAGTCTACGCGAACATTCTCCTTATCTGCCCAAGGCACAGCGCAGATAGCCATAGCTTCACGAGGAATTGCATTATGCTTGTTTCCACCCTCTATGTATGAGAGATAGAGATCGTACTTTTCAGCTGCAGTGCAAAGGAAACGGTTAAGCACCTTATTTGCATTGGCATGACCCTTGTTGATATCGTCGCCACTATGTCCGCCAAGAAGATTGTTTACAACCACCTTGAAGGCAAAGTAGCCTTCGGGAACGGCTACATCATTATAATTAAAGGTAGCGTCTGTACGCACACCGCCAGCACAGCCGATGAAGATTTCTCCCTCATCCTCTGAGTCGAGGTTAAGCAGTATATCACCGTTCATGAAGCCACTCTGCATAGCCATAGCACCAGTGAGACCTGTCTCTTCATCTACGGTAAACACACATTCAATGGGGCCATGCTTGATGCTGTCATCGGTGAGCACAGCAAGTGCAGCTGCCACACCGATACCATTGTCAGCACCAAGTGTTGTGCCGTCAGCCTTGAGCCAGTCGCCATCAATAACAAGGCGAATGGGGTCAGTCATAAAATCGTGGTTCACGCCTTTATTGCTCTCACACACCATATCCATGTGTGATTGCAAGATAATTGCCTTACGATCCTCCATGCCCGGAGTAGCAGGTTTGCTGATAACTACGTTGCCAGCTTCGTCTACCTTAGTTGTCAAACCATGAGATTCGCCGAAATTCTTCAAAAAGGCAGTCATCTTCTCCTCATGCTTTGAGGGGTGAGGAATACCGCAAATTTCTTCAAAATAGCCAAACAGAGTTGACGGTTTCAAGTTTTCAGTTTTCATTTTCTACTTATTTAATCGTTTATACCCTTAAAAAAAGCAAAAGTTACATCTCGCACGAGGCTTTATTCGCTCGTTTGTTGTATCTTTGCATTCGAATTTGCAGAGATATGATAGGTCTATAGCGGATAACACAATTTTTTCCACAAACTTGTTCATTCTTTGCAACCGCAAAAATAAGAAAATGGTACGTTTATTCCTAATTTCTCTGTTAATAATTGCAGTTTGCATGGTGTTAATGAGTGTTACCATCCTCATAAAGAAGGGAGGACGCTTTCCCAATACCCATGTGTGCGGAAACAAACACCTGCGTAAACGAGGCATTACCAGTGCTCAAACCCAAGACAAGCAGGCGCAACGCGAGAACAGAATGGCTGTCAAGGAAAGTATCAAGCGATAAAAGTAGAAAACGAAATAACAATAAAGTATACACAAATAATGAAAACTCTCAAAACTATTGCATCCGCACTTTGCGCATCGGCTTTTATGCTGACCTTCACTCAATGTAACCAGGTATCACAACAAGCTCCCGCAGCGACTCAAACCGTATGTTGCGACACTACACCTACTATCAAGATTGCTTATGTTGATATCGACACCTTGCTTGTTAACTACAAGCTCTGGATTGAACTCAATGAAGAGATGATCCGCAAGGAGGAGAACATCCGTGCCACACTCAACGAAAAAGCCAAGAGCTTGCAGGCTGACTATGAGGAGTTTGAGCGTAAGCTTAACAACAATGCCTTTGCTACCCGCGAGCGTGCTGAGTCAGAGCAGAACCGAATTCTCAAAAAAAGCAAGGAACTTGAAGAGTTGCAAGAGCGTTTGGGCAACGAGCTCGCCATTGAAAGCAACAAGAACAACATCCTTTTCCGTGACTCAATCAACGCATACATCAATGCATACAACAAGGAGAAGGGCTACAATGTAATTCTCAGCCGCATCGGAGACAATATCTTGTATATCGATAGTGAAATGAACATCACTTACGATATCATCGAAGGGCTGAATGCTCGATACGAAGCAAACAAGAAATAAGGGACCAATCCGAAAAAAGACTTCTCTGAGGCATTCGCCCTAGGGAAGTCTTTTGGCTATCCGATAGTGATGCCCAATACATAATAATCAACAACAATCATGCGACGTTTTTCTTTACTTTTGCTCATATGTGCATTATGGGGATCTTTTGCTATGGCACAAGAAACCGGTGCGACAGGTGGAAACAAGTTTGCCATTAAGGTAGAGCCTTTCCATGGTGCATACACCAGCCATTCCTATCATTTCGAGAAGTTCAGACCATTTTCACCTAAGGGCGTAAATTTAGGTCTTGAACTCCCTTCATCACAACAACGTCCCTGGCAACAGTATTTAGGGAACCCTACATGGGGCGTAGGTCTTTCGGTTATCGATTTTGGTCACACAATGATGGGTGAAGCTGTGTCGATGTATCCCTACCTTCTTATTCCTGCAGTACGAAGCAAGTATTTAGGTATCAATTTCAAGGTAGCTGCAGGATTAGGCCTAGTGACAGAGCACTGGTATACGGGCAATGTTGATCCTGACAATTATGAATACTATTCACCCGACGTGAACACAATTTTCGGGTGTTACCTCAATGCCTACCTCAGTGCAGCGCTCAATGTCAGTGTTCCCATCACGAAGAACATCGCCCTCAACGGTGAAGCTGGATACTTCCACATGAGCAACGGACGTACCTGTATGCCCAATATCGGAGCTGACATTCTTTTCGCAGGTGTAGGTGTCATCACAACCTTTAATGCACAGAGTTCGAAGGAACCTATCGTATTTCCCGACCTCCCCTACAAATGGTCGCTCAACATCACAGGGGCTGCCGGTGCACACAGAGCCTGGATGTACTATCCCCTATATCTCATCTCTTCGTTCCATACGGGTGCTGTTTATAGTGTAAACAATTGGTACGGAGTCGGTCTCGGTATGGATGTTTTCTATAATGGTGCCATTGACAAAAATACAGGCCGTTCACTTTATCGTCAAGATTTAGAGTATACCACTATGGACAAGATACGAGCGGGCTTGGCCTTGAATAATGAGTTCCGTTTCGGTGTAGTGACAGCTATGGTGGATTGGGGTGTATATTTCTTCAACCCTTCACGTAACTACTATGATACCGACCACCCTATCTACGGATACGGCAAACGTCCCTTGTTCTATAAGAATGATGGTGCTGGTACTGATGAAGCGTTTCACTACATTCGTTTCGGCATGAAGTTCCGCATTTGGGATAATCTCTATCTGCAGGCATCGGCCAAGACTCACCTCCACATCTGCGAGTATGTAGAGTTTGGTTTGGGCTATCAGATACCTTTCTTGAAAAAGAATTTACACAAGGAGGGCAACACCCTTTTCCACCACAAGAAGAATTGGTGGAAATAGAGAGCCGTCACAATGGAGATAAAAAAACAAGCAGCGAGCCTATCAGACCCGCTGCTTGTTTTTTTATAGTTCTCGTCTCTTATTCCCTGACAGGGCGTATGGTGTGGCCATCACAACGGTCACTATTAATTATATAGTAGCCCTTCTTGCTGAATCCCATGCAGACATCAAGTTCGTAGTCGGCACTATAGAGCGTAGCTGACATATAGCAGCCCTGTGAGCCTTGGTTTGTAAAGTTATCCTTGTATTGCGAGCCGGCTGCAGGGAGGAAGATACTATTACCATTGCCACTGACTCTATATCCATTGACGCCATTGACAGAAACCCATTCCCATTCACAGCAATCCATGAGCTCCTGCATCTCCTCTTGAGTAGGCATACGCCAACCATCTCCCCACATAATATGGGCAACATCATCAGAAAGTTCAAGTACCTTTATTTTGTCCAGGTCATTATACTTTGTTATCTCCTCTGTAATGCTGTCGTGCCATTTATATCTATCCCATATACAAGAATCTTTCTCTTCAGGGTCACCCCAAGCATAATATCCACCATACTCCTCGGGATATTCAGCTCCGATATTACAGCAGGCCCATTTGACAGACAATCCGAGGTCTACAGCATGTGTATGTGCCTCCTCGCCATGAGGAATGTCAAATGTATCAAGTTGATCCTTGCTGCAAGAAGCTAGAAGGAGGGATAAGGTTGGAACCAGTATCGCTAGAAATTTCTTTTTCATATAATCATTCGTTTTTATTCTATTCTTAAAAATCACACAAAAGTAGCATTATTTTATCAAAGCGCCAACGCTCTATCTAATTTAAATAGATGATAATGCCAATATAACAAAGATAGAGTAACGAACCATCTGTTGTCTGTTTTTTTTCAAGCCTACATAATGCGAACTTCAAAGAGAAAAAACAATTTATTCAGGAGAAAAATATTTACCCAAAGCTGATTCAAAAAAAATAAGAGTCATCAGAAATTACCGATGACTCTCTTGAGGTACCTGGCGGATTCGAACCGCCGTAGACGGTTTTGCAGACCGTTGCCTAGCCACTCGGCCAAGGTACCCTTGTGGTTTGCGAGTGCAAAGGTAGCACTTATTTTTGGATTGACAAATTTATATCGACCTTTTTTTACAGTTTTTTATCACACTCCTCTTTTTCTCATGCTTTCCTTCACCGCAAGTGCTCACATGAGCGCAACATAACGGACACGAGGTATCAGAGCAGGTACTACATTTCGCCTTCCCCTTTTTTACATGAGACAAATAACGTACAATACGTCTTGTCAACCAATAAAGACAAATAGCAAATACCAGACCGACTAAAAGATGCTGCCACATACCACACATGCTTTATTGCAAATTAAAACCTTCAAACCATGAGTATTCATCTGTTATTACAGAAGCAACGCGACCTTATATACAGCGAAAGCCATAACCCAAGCCAACAGGGTTGTATACAGAGCGGTAAAGATAGCCCAACTCCAGCGCCCCGTTTCCTTTTTGATGGCAATAAGCGTAGCCAAACATGGGAAATAGATTAGGACAAATATCATATAAGCCAGTGCTGCAGCAGGAGTTGTAACAGTTTGCAAGGCTGCAGCGATTTGCGCTTCACTTTCTACTGTGCCATCTACCTCCTGGTCGGCATAAAGAACACCAAGCGTACTTACAATCAGTTCCTTGGCCCCCACTCCACTAACAAGGCCAATACCCATTTTCCAATCAAAGCCAAGCGGTTCAATGGCAGGCTCTATCGCTTTACCTATGTAGCCGATATAAGAATGCTCTTGTTGTTCAGCCGGAGTACGATACTCGCTGCTACGAGGATAATACCCAAGAAACCATACCACAATAGAAGCTACCAGAATAACTCCACCCATCTTCTTCAGATACTCATACCCTTTGTCCCATGTATGCTTAAAGATGACCTTCCACACAGGTTGTCGGTATGGAGCAAGCTCCATTACATAGGGAGCCTCATCACCACGCATCAAAGTACGACTCAGCAATCGCGCCACTAACACTGCGAGAATTATACCCGTAAGATATAATCCCATAAGAACCAGGCCAGAATGGTGAGGAAAAAAGGCTGCAACAAAAATAATATACACCGGCAATCGAGCACTACACGACATTAAAGGAGTAACAAGCATCGTAATCAGTCTTCCCTTACGACTCTCAATCATTCGTGTTGCCAATATTGCCGGCACATTACATCCAAATCCCATGATGAGCGTGATAAAAGATTTTCCATGCAGTCCCATGCGATGCATCGCCTTATCCATAATAAATGCAGCACGAGACATATAGCCGGAGTCCTCCATTAACGATATAAAGAAATATAGGATCAAGATGTTAGGAAGAAACACAATCACCCCTCCTACACCACCTATAATGCCATCAACCAGCATGTCTTTAATGGGGCCATCTGGAAACAGACGCTCAATAAGCATACCAGCCTGTTCCACCAACCATTCGATAGCCTGCATTGGATATTCACCCAACACGAAGGTGGCCTCAAACATTATAAACAAGGACAAAAGGAAAATGACTACTCCCCAAACCTTATGCGTCACCAGTCGATCTATTCGCTGAGCAAAGCGCAAATCAGGTTTGCCCGTTGGATGAGGAGGTTCTATATAGGTCTCTTTTAAGGCTCCTTGCACAAAGCTTTGCTTCGCTGTGCGTAAAGCTTCAGACATTTTTTCTCCAGTAAGACGGAAATAGCGGGCTTGCTCCTTATTACGAAGCGATAGAATAGCTGTGCTATTAGCCATTTCAGAACGCACATACTCTTCTATTGCAGCATCACCATCAAGCAATGCGATAGCAACAAAGCGAGTCGAATAACGATAACGGGTATTTACACTCTTCCAGATTTCTGTTCGAAGAGCTTCGATACTACGCTCCAACTCACTTCCGTGGTAAATATGAATATGGCGGTACGCATGCTTCCTATATCGAGTATCGAGCGTATGATCTCGGGTAAAGTCCGCCAAGTGCTCAGAATCATCATCGGTATGTATGATGCTGCGATGCCATTCCTGCAACTCACGCATCACCTCCTTATTGATTTCACCCTCATCATCCAGGAAGTCCGCTCCTTCGTAAATATTGATAGCCAAATGGAGGAGATGTTCCATTCCCTCCTTCTCTGGGCTAATGATTGGCACTACAGGAGTTCCCAAAAGCCTACTCAACATCTGACTGTCAAGTCGAGCCCCCTTTGCCTGCATGGCATCAAATCGATTAAGCGCAACAATTACGCGCAAGTTCATATCAAGCAACTGGGCAGTCATCTGCATGGTCCGCTCCAAGTTTGTAGCATCAACAACACTGATAACCACATCCGGAGTCTCATCAACCAAATATCGACGCACTGTCGAGGTATCAATTGCAGGAGATGTCAACGAATAAGTATCAGGCAAATCCACTAAATGCAAATGGTAATCCTGGAAAACACGAGTACCCTTACGCAAATCGTCCTCAACGCGGGAATTTCCATCTAAAGCTGCACGAAACAACATATCCTTACCAGAAAGAGGTTGGCCTACCAAAGCGATATCAATCTGATGGCGACGTCGATGAGCCAATTCCTTCAGAGCCTCAGCACTCACCTCATTCACGCCCTGTTCATATGCCGCCTCCTCGTAAGTAAGTACCTCAATCATTGAAGCCTCGGGCCATATAATCTCAGAGCGTTCGCCCTCGACGTCAAGGCTAATGATACCGGAAATCTGATCTATCTCCAGCACTTCGATATATATACCTTTGTATAGTCCGGCATCAACAGCACGTCTGCGAGCACTACCATGCCCTTTTACCTTGACAATGCAGCCCTTCTGGCCGATTTGCATTTCAGATATACGCATCTCGTAACAATTTTATTGCAACAACTTACAAATTTCTATTATTTGCACAAAGATACCCCAAACTTAACATCCTTGCAATACCTAAAATTAGGGAATTTAACAAATACAACAACAAAATCCCTTGCTTACAACCACCATATTTTCATACTGGCTATAAGCAAGGGAAAAAATTATCGATTCTTACGTTACCTTACTTCAATGAATCAAGATTCTTTTCATTGAGGAAGCTCTTACCCTCGGGAGTATAAAGAGCCTCAATTCGGTCAGCATAAGCCTTTTCAATCTTACCACGAACAATCTTCATGGTACTATTCATCATACCATTCTGTTCGGTAAATGCCTCCGGCAATACAGCAAAGGTACTGGGCAACCAACGATCAGGGAAGAGTTCGGCCAAATCGCCACCCTTCTTGAAGCGGGCAATATCAGCGTCAATCAGCTGTACGCCAGCCTTGCGACCCTCCTCTGTGGTGAGATCGAGGCCCTGTTCTTTAAGACGAGTGCGAATATTCTCCTTGTTAGGAACGAGCAATGCAATCGTATACGGAGACTGGTTGTTGTAGAGGATCACCTGATCTACAGTAGGCAGATGCTCTACGAATGCCTCCTCGATGCCTTCGGGGCTGTACTTCTCACCGTCGCTAGAGATGAGCAAGCTCTTGAAGCGGCCCTTCACGTAGAGGAGGTTCTCCTCAGACATGTAGCCGAGGTCACCAGTATAGAGCCATCCGTCACGTACGGTATCAGCGGTCGACTCGGGGTTCTTCCAGTAGCCCTTCATCACGTTCTCACCACGTACCACGATTTCGCCGAGCTCACCTGTGGGCAGCTCCTTGCCATCAGCATCACAAATCTTCACCTCGATGGGCTTCACCAGCTTACCGCTTGAACCGAAGCGATAGAGGTCGGGACCGTTTGATGAGATTACGGGAGTAGCCTCAGACAAGCCGTAGCCCTGGAACATAGGCATGCGTACGCCGATGTAGAACTTCTGCAAATCCTTGTCGAGCAATGCACCACCGCCGACGAAGAACTTGATCTCGCCACCGAATCCCTCGCGTACCTTTGAGAATACCACCTTGTCGAAGAGGGCTACGAGAGGCTTGAGCAGGATGCGCAGACCCTTGGGGTCGAGACTGCTGTCACCGAAGTAGCATTGGTTGATGGCCATACCCCAGTTGAAGAGGCGCTCTGTCATCGCACCCTTCTTCTTGATGTTGCTCTCGATATTCTTCTTGAAGGTCTTAGCCAGTGAGGGCACACTGAGGATGAAGTGTGGGCGAACCTCCTTGATGTTGATAGGTATGTTACGCAAGGTCTCAGCACCTGTGCGACCTACCTGTACGGTAGCAGCAGTAGCACCGCGCGACATCATGATGTAGAATCCCACCACGTGTGCGAAGCAGTGGTCGAGAGGCAGGATGATGAGTGTACGCCACGTCTCATCGATATTGATGAGCGTGCACGACTGTTCTACATTTGCGGTGTAATTGCGGTGTGTGAGCACTACACCCTTAGGATCGGCCGTCGTACCGCTGGTGTAGGTAATGGTAGCGATATCATCGTTCTGCAATGACTGACCAACAGCAAGGAACTCCTCCATTGTGTGACTCTTAAGCCACTCATCACCCATCTGCTGCACCTCGCTGAGTGCAATCTCGCGCTCCTCGTAGTTCTCCTGAGCATCAAACACGATGATCTTCTCCACCGCGGGGAGCTTATCCTTGATAAGGCGCACCTTCTTCAACTGATTGCCCGACACCATGATGTATTTCACATCACCATGGAGGAGGCGGAACATGAGATCGTTGCTCTCTTCGAGCTTGATTGACAAGGGCACGTTGGTAGCGCCAGCGTAGAACATAGCCAGCTCACCGATGACCCACATGTTGCGACCCTCACTAAGAAGAGCCATATTATCGCCCTTCTTTACGCCAAGAGCTTGGAGACCTGCACCGAGTTGGTATACCATCTCCTTCACTTGTGTATAGGTAGTAGGTTCAAACACCTTGTCTGTTTTTTCCAAAAGGAATGTGTTGTTCGGATACTTACGAACAGATTCTTCAAATAAATCTACTAAAGTTTTTTTCATAAAGTGGTTTTTATATGGCATAGCACACCTGGCCACACCATCGGTTTATTTAGCTACAAAAGTAAGCTATAGCCTTTAAAATTGCAAAAATATATTTAAAAAAGTGGTGAATGGGGCAGATATGTACGCCAAACAACAAGAACAAGGCGCATCGAAAAGGCGCAATATTATACATTATCATAAAACAACAAGCGAGAGGTGCACGCATTAGCGTATACCTCCCGCTCTTTAAATCCAAGTCTTATACTATTGCGTTAACGCTTCTTCAAAGTCATCACGATATTACCTGTAACATCGAGAAGGTACAGATTTTCACCTTCTACCTTGAAATCCACAACTACGCCCAATGCAGGGAGCATTGCATCTTCAATTGTCATGTCGGGACACATCATACGAGTGCTGCCCATTGCACCGAAAATCAATGACTCACCACCAATTTCTGTAGGCATAGCACCTGTAAGATGATTACAACCGGTGCTGCCATAAATCATCTGCTCGGCAACGTCAAAACCAATGAATGCATCTATTGAGTCGGCGATAGCCAAATCACCAATTGTCACTACACCCCATTCTCCATTAAGAGTCTCAAAAGACTTCTTTTCAGCGCAACTTACCATCATAAGTGCTGCCATTACGGCCAAAATCAAATTCTTCTTCATCGTTTTATCATTCTTTATAATAAATTTCAAGATGCAAAGTTAACAAATAAATTCCAATATATATAGCTACGACTGAAAAATCAAGCAATACCAACCGACAATCACCTACCAAACAACAATTTATAGTCTCGTTTAGCCGCTACATTTGCCCATTGCTCAGGCACAAACTTCCAATGATTAAGGCGCTGGGGATCTATATTCTGGCGCATCTCAATGTAATTGAGCATATAGAACCGAAGATCAATATCCGTTGAAGAGATGACACGCTCTTCCAGTTCTTCACGGGGTATCCCTGCACCTTTGGTAAGCAGTTCGCCCCCACCATTGCCACGATACGAATTTACGGCCACACGATACATTGCTTCAAGACTGAAAGGTTTACCGTCGGCCATGCTCTTTATACGAATCCGTTCGCCCACAGGTTTCGTAACGTCTACCTCATAGATGATTCCTGCCGCTGAATCAAAATTGTAATAAAGGTTTTTCAGGCGAGGAGTTGCACTGGTCAAAGTTTCCTCATCAAAGAGTAACAGATGATCATCAGCCCTCTTCATCTGGTTCGTCCATTGTCCATACGACATCTCCAGATAATTCTTAATCTCTTGCCCCTTCAGATGCATCACATAAAGCATATTCTCATAGCGATAGAATTCAAACATGTCACGTACATGAAGATCACCTCCAGAGAGTGAAGAGTCATAAGCCAAGGGAGCAGCCAACGACACCTGAGCCTTAGTGATATCAAGTTGCATGCGATGCACGAAATCCACATAGTCGGACGGACCGAAATAGGCATCCCTTGAATACACTTCATGGGTAGATTCACCGATCTTTTTCGCTACATATTTTCTTACCCTCTCCATATGGGGAACAAAATGACGCATATAAGCCGTGTCGGGCTCATACGTATCCATGTCAACCAATTCTGCTGCAAGCGTTACACGCGGCTCACCACTCCGGTTTACCGCAACATCCAATGCGGCCACTTTACATGCATTGTTGGCCGGATTTACCAGAAGCACCGTATCACCCTCCACATTTACTACACTGGCGACATGAGGTTGGTGAATATGTCCAAAGAAAATGGCATCAAATCCCGGTACATTTATTGCAACCGACTTTGCAGCATTCTCTGCATACTCTTCAGTCACGATACCGCCATCATAGCCCGAATGAAAAACACCGATCACCAATTCCGGTTTCTCGTGCTGATGCAGATAATCCATCCATCGCTTCGCAGCTGTTTCCATGTCCTTAAATTCAAGGCCAGTCCATAGATTACGCGGTAACCAATCGGTCAGCGCTGGAGTTGTAAGTCCCATGAACGCCACCTTCACCCCCTCGCGTTCAACGATGATATAAGGCGGCAAAAAGGGATGTTCCGTATCTTCAAAATAGATATTTCCTCCCACGACACCACACTCCAAGTCATTTATATAGCGCTGATAGGTAGGGCCACCTGTCTCTATATCATGATTTCCCAATACCGCCACCTCGCAACCCAAATAGTTGAGAGCCTCAGCAGCCAAATGACACTGGCTAAGCGCTACAGTATTATAATAATAGGATGTAGGCTGTCCATGCAATATATCCCCATTGTCAACATATATCACATTCTCTCCAAAGGCATCAGAAGAACGCAATGCCGACAAATAGCTGCTCACACGAGCCAGACTTCCCTGAGCTGGCTTGTCGGTTAGAAAGTCATACGGAAAAAAGTTGCCATGCACATCACTCGTACATACGATTTTAATGCGCACAGGTTCGGCTTCACGGCATGAGCCAAGCAACAGAGCCAAAACGTACATCAAACAAACTACTCTATAATGTTTCATCGTTTACAACACATTTTATTTATGGATATTACTGCAAAGTAAGTAAAATAATCATATCCTTGCAACTTTTTCCCTTGCTAAAAGTTATTAATTACATATTCTGACTAGTATGGCTTTTATTGATTATTATAAAGTTCTAGGCATCGACCGCAATGCCACACAAGGCGACATCCGTAAGGCTTATCGCCGCTTGGCCAAACTGTATCATCCCGATACCAACAAAGATAATCCCAACGCACAAGAACGCTTCCAGGAAATCAACGAAGCGAACGCCGTACTGAGCGATCCCGAGAAGCGAAAGAAGTACGACGAATATGGCGAACATTGGGTACACGCCGAAGAATACGAAGCACAACGCCGCCAATATGAGCAACAATACGGACAAGGCACCGGACAAGGCTTTGGCGGATTCAATTTCGGAGGCTTTGGCGACTTCACCCGCACGTCGGGAAACAATGAAGGATTCAGTGATTTCTTCGAGCAGCTGTTCGGAGGCGCACGAAGAAGAAACAACAGGGCACCCGTACGCGGACAAGACTATGAATCTGAGCTGTCGCTTAGTTTGCGCGACGCAGCCACCACACACAAACAAGTACTCACGGTCGGTGGTGAAACCGTGCGCGTCACCATTCCTGCCGGCATTGCCGACGGACAACGCCTCAAGTTACGTGGCCATGGCGGTGCAGCGCCACAAGGAGGCACACGAGGCGACCTCTACGTCACCTTCCGCATCGCCCCTGACAAGACATTCACACGAGTAGGAAACGACCTACATATCACCGTTCACATCGCACTCACCACCGCCGTACTTGGAGGAGAAATAACCGTCCCTACCCTACATCATGATGTGCGCCTTAAAGTCAAGGCAGGGACCCAACCTGACAGCAAACTGCGCTTACGCGGCAAGGGGTTCCCAATATACAAACATGAAGGCAGCTTCGGAGACCTCATCATCAGTATCAACATCACTATCCCCACCACACTGAGCGAACAACAGCGAACATTCTTTACTAAACTACAGGAAACAGGTCTGTAGCCACACCCACGAGTTCAAGCTATCGTCTAAAAGCGTTGCACGCATTTGCCGTTTACACAAGAAAATAACCATCACTACTAAAAAGTTTGCATGGTTTATTTTCTTTTTCCCATGAAAAAATCTTAACTTTGCGAAGTTAACAAATTAGACTATGCGCATTGACATACTCACAGTATTACCCGAAATGATTGAAGGGTTCTTCGACTGCTCCATCATGGCACGAGCCAAGAAGAAGGGGCTAGCCGATATCGTAATACACAACATACGCGACTATACGACTGATAAACACCGCCGCACCGACGATTACCCCTTCGGCGGATGCGCCGGAATGGTCATGAAGATAGAGCCCATTGACAACCTCATTACCAAGCTCAAGAGCGAGCGCCACTACGATGAAGTAATCTTCACTACACCCGATGGCGAGCAGTGGAATCAGAAGATGGCCAACACGATGTCCATGTGTGAGAACCTCATCATCCTATGCGGCCACTTCAAAGGCATCGACTATCGCATACGCGAACATCTCATCACGAAAGAGGTCAGCATAGGCGACTATGTACTCACAGGAGGTGAGTTGGCGGCAGCAGTTATGGCCGACAGCCTCGTGCGTATTATTCCTGGAGTAATCAGCGATGAGCAATCAGCATTGTCAGACTCATTCCAGGACAATCTATTGGCTCCCCCCGTATATACTCGTCCTGCAGAATATAAGGGATGGCGCGTGCCCGATGTTTTGCTTTCAGGCCATGAAGCCAAGATACGCGAATGGGAGTTCCAACAGTCATTGGAACGCACCAAGCTACTGCGCCCCGACCTACTGGAAGGAGGCTTGTAATTACACATTCCGAGAGATTTAAATAAGAATCAAATACAACGACTAATCATAACACGCCATGACAAAGAGTTTCGTAACCATCGCCGACCTCAGTAAAGAAAAGATCATGAGTCTGCTCGAGGCCGCCAGCCGATTTGAGGCAAACCCCAACCGTAAAACTTTGGACGGAAAAGTAATTGCCACACTATTTTTCGAGCCATCAACCCGTACGCGCCTCTCTTTTGAGACGGCTGTAAACCGTTTGGCTGGTAGAGTTATCGGATTTAGCGATGCAGCCACATCCAGTTCATCGAAGGGCGAAAGCTTAAAGGACACCATCATGATGGTAAGCAACTATGCCGATCTCATCGTGATGCGCCACCACCTCGAAGGTGCTGCGCGCTATGCCAGCGAAATTTCGCCCGTACCCATCATCAATGCCGGTGATGGTGCCAACCAGCACCCCTCGCAGACAATGCTTGATCTTTATTCCATCTATAAGACACAAGGCACTTTGGAGAACCTCAACATATATCTGGTGGGAGACCTCAAATATGGCCGCACGGTACACTCACTGCTGATGGCCATGCGCCACTTCAATCCTCAGTTCCACTTTGTAGCCCCCAAGGAGCTGGCTATGCCCAACGAATACAAGCTCTACTGTAAGGAGCATGGCATCAACTATGTTGAGCACACCGATTTCACCGAGGAGACCATTGCCGATGCCGACATTCTTTATATGACTCGCGTACAGCGCGAACGCTTCACCGACCTCATGGAATACGAGCGCGTAAAAGATGTATATATCCTTAAGGCCGATATGTTGAAGGGCACACGCGACAACCTGCGCATTCTACACCCGCTTCCCCGTGTAAATGAGATTGCAACGGATGTCGACGAAAGTCCCAAAGCATACTATTTCCAACAAGCAAAGAACGGACTCTATGTGCGCGAAGCACTTATCTGCGACTGCTTGGGTATAGAGATTTAATTGACAATGGACAATTAAAAATGGACAATTAAAAAGACAAGTTATGAAAAACAATAAGACAGAACTCCTCGTGGCAGCCCTCGAAAATGGCACCGTCATCGATCATATCCCATCGGAACTTGTGTTCACCATCGCTTCACTGCTCGAATTAGACAAGTTGAGCTCAGGCGTTACCATCGGATACAACCTCAACAGCAAGAAACTGGGCAAGAAGGGCATCATCAAAGTGGCCGACAAATTCTTCACCGACGAAGAGATAAGCCGTCTGTCCATAGTAGCTCCCAACGTGGTGCTCAACATCATCCGCAACTTTGACGTGGTAGAGAAGAAAGAGGTTATCATCCCCGACGAACTGCATGGTATCGTACGTTGCGGCAACCCCAAGTGCATTACCAACAACGAGCCCATGGGCACCTTCTTCCATGTAATTGACAAGACCGAAGGCATCCTCAAATGTCACTACTGCGAGAAAGAGCAGAACAAAAGCGAAGTAAAGCTTGTATAACCATGTATGACTTGTGATTTATGACCTTGATTCATCTTCGGCATCATCAGACACAATGAGCCGAGGCACGTCAGGTCATAAATCACAACGCTACAATCACACCATTCAACGTGAAAGTAAACTGGAAACCTGGCACGATGATATACCCTCTGCCCGCAGTGATGGTCACCTGCGGCGCCACCGAAGAGGAATATAACATTATCACCATTGCATGGACGGGAACAATATGCACTAACCCACCCATGTGCTACATATCAGTACGCCCCGAACGGCACTCGGCCGAGATCTTGAGACGCAATATGGAGTTTGTCATCAATCTCACCGATGCCTCCACAGCCTATGCCACCGACTGGTGCGGTGTACGCTCAGGCAAGGACTACAACAAATTCAAGGAGATGGGGCTCACACCCGGGAAAGCCACCATCGTGCAGGCTCCCATCATCGAAGAATCACCCTTATGCATCGAGTGCCGCGTCAAAGAGATCATCTCGTTAGGTTCGCATGACATGTATATCGCCGAAGTGGTCAACGTAATGGCCGACGACAAATATATAAACGAAGAAACCGGAAAGTTCGAACTGGCCGACAGCGATCCGCTCGTATACCTGCATGGAGGCTATTATCATTTGGGCGACAAGATCGGCAAGTTCGGTTGGTCGGTAGAAAAGAAGAAAAAGTAAGCCATGAAACGGCAAATCGTATTCGTATTGGCTCTTTGTCTTTGTTTGGCAACCCATGCGAAACACAATCAAGAGTCGAAAGTCAACTATGGAGTGAAAGCTGGCTTCAGCTCCACCATATACGACATCATCCGTTTAGAAGTAAACTCCGCTCCCATCAACGAATACTCTGCCAAGTCCGAACTCAGCTCATTCTTCACTGTCTTTACCCGTTTCAACATCAAGCGCCATTATCTGCAGACCGAGCTGAGCTATAATTTCAGCAACTACTCCATCCTATTCCCCTCCCACCAGTGGGATCCCACATTGGAGCAATCCCGACAATCGGTCGTCAACACCCAGATCAACGGACTCGAACTACCCATCTACTACGGCTACCACATCTTGAAAGAGGGTCCCTATGGCATGTCATTCTACATCGGTCCTAAAGCCAAGTATGTGATCAACGAGCACAGTCGGTATCGCTTCAGCAACTTTCCCTATAGCCATATTGAGGAGCAGATTCTGCCACTGAACTTCAGTCTGATGGTTGGACTTGGAGTCAGCATCAACCGCATGTTCTTCGACTTCTCTTTCGAATATGGCCTCCACAACATTTCACAGGGCATCAAGAGTATTGATAACGATGGAACCTCCCACACACAGGGAATCATCTTCGACCGGAGAAAGAACGTGCTCAGTTTCTCGTTCGGACTCATCCTCTAACCTCATACACCTATTATAATATATGTACCCATTCCTTAAAGCCGTAGCCGAAGACGTCTACCACAAGTTTGGCGACAACCTATCCCGCACAGCCATCGTATTTCCGGGCAAACGAGCAGGACTGTTCTTTAACCAATACCTGGTAGAGTGTGCCGGCCATCCCTTGTGGGCACCAGCATATATTACAATCAGTGACCTGTTCGGACAACTGTCTACGCTCAAAGTCGAGAACCCCATCCGGCAGGTATGCCTACTACACAAGATTTTCAATCAGCATACCCTACGCAACGAGCCGCTTGATGATTTCTTCTATTGGGGCGAGCTCATGTTATCCGATTTCGATGACATCGATAAGAACCTTGTGGAAACCGACGACCTCTTCATCAATCTGGCCGATGTCAAGACCATCAATAGCCGGTTCGAATTCCTCACCGAAGAGCAGAAGAACGTGCTTGAACGATTCTTTTCCGGCTTTCGCGACCAGCAGCAGCGCACCGCACTTAAGGACCGCTTCATCGAGTTGTGGAGAGTCATGGGAACCATATACAAAGAGCTGCATACACAACTACATGCCAACGGCATGGCTTACGAAGGCATGATGTATCGCGATGCGATAGAGCATTTCGATTCGGAGCGACTCACCTTCGACCGCTACATCATCGTCGGATTCAACGTACTCAACAAAGTAGAGCAGGAACTCTTCACCAAACTGAAAGAAAACGGCAGAGCCCTATTCTATTGGGACTACGACCTCTACTATTACAACAACCCACACCATGAGGCCGGCACATTCGTACGCGAGAACATTTCGAAGTATGGCAATGCGCTTGCCGATGTCTCCATCTACGATAACCTGAAGCGTCTGCCCGAGATAAGCTACATAGCAGCACCTACCGACAACGCCCAGGCACGCTATCTCAGCGAATGGATTCATGCGCACCACACTACCAGCAACGAACAAGAGACAGCTATCGTACTCTGCAACGAAGACATGGCACTCCCCGTACTCCATGCCCTCCCGTCCGAAAAGGTAAACAACGTGAACATCACCATGGGATTCAAGCTGACACAAACCCCGGTGTATTCGCTCATCAACAGTTACCTGACCCTACACACACGAGGGTTCGACGAAGAGAAGCAACTCTACAAGACGAAAGAACTCAGATTGCTGCTGACACATCCCTATATCAATGCCCTATACCCTGAATCCAAAGAGTGGTGGGAAGAGATACTGAAGTCAAACCGTCTGTTCCTGCCTGCCGACCAACTCAGCAGCCACCCATCATTGGGTTTCCTGTTCGTGCATCACAGCAGCGACAACGCAGCAATGCTCGACACGATAAGCCAACTCATCGAGCGTATCAGCCATCTGTTTGCCTCCAACAGCACCGATGAGCCCCAACAAACCCACGAGTTGTATACCCAGCTCTACGAAGAGGCCCTCTTCCGCATACATCAATTTGTAAGCAGTTTCCGCACCCTGCTCGACGAGAACACACTAAACGTCAAGCCGCGCACATTGGTACGCCTCATACAGCGAGCCATGAAACTGGCCACCATCCCCTTCCATGGCGAACCAGCCATCGGTCTGCAAGTGATGGGCGTGCTAGAAACACGAAATTTGGACTTCAGACGCATTATACTACTCTCGACCAACGAAGGCAAACTGCCCAAAAAGAGCAACGAAGCCTCGTTCATCCCCTACAACCTGCGCGAAGCCTTCGGCATGACCACACTGCAACGCCAGAATGCAGTGTATGCCTACTACTTCTACCGCATGATACAACGTGCCGAGCACGTAACCATCGTCTATAATGACGGCACCGACGGCATGAACAAGCAAGAGCCCTCACGCTATGTCATGCAGTTGCAGGTTGAGTTTCCCGGCACACTCACATCCTATAGCTTGCAAGCCACAACGCATCCTACACAGCACACCGGCATCAGCATTGAGCAGACCGACTATACCCGCCAGAAGCTACAGGAACACTTCCGATACGATCCTACAAGACGTAGGAACTACAAATTATCCCCCTCGGCCATCAACGATTACCTGACATGCCGACTCAAATTCTACCTACAGCACATCGAAGGGATCACACCTCCCGAAGAGCTTAAGGCCGATGTCGATGTAGCCCACTTCGGAAGCATATTCCACAAGAGCGCCGAGTTGGCCTATGAGAAGCTCACCGAGCGCGGCAACATGATACATGACTTCGAACTCGAAGCGCTATACAACCAGGAGGAAAAACTGTCCCATTTCGTCGATGAAGCATTCCGCCTTGAGTTCTTCCACACCGACAAGGGCGAACCCCTCCCCTTCAACGGCACGCAGCTCATCGTCCGTCATGCCATAAAGCGCTACCTGCGCCAGCTATTAAAGATGGACGCCCAGCGTGCCCCGTTCCAATATATCAAGAGCGAGATGAAGATACAACAAACCATCATCGTTCAAAGCCACGGCACCGAACTACCCATATTGCTCGGTGGCACCATCGACCGCATCGACTGCAAGGAGGGCATCACCCGCATCATCGACTACAAGACCGGAGGCTCACAAAAGAAAATCGAAGACATCAGCCAACTCTTCCATACCGACAAGCCACGCGACAACTACGTGTTCCAAGCCTTCTACTATGCCTACCTGATGAAAGACCAATACGAGCAGATAGCCCCGTCGCTTCTCTTCGTGCGCAACACATCAAAGGCAGACTTCGAACCCAACATCATCATCAACAAGAATCCCGTCACCAACTTCAAGGAATACAGCGACGAGTTTGGCACCCTACTCAACAACACCATTGAGGAGATCTTCAATAGCGACCTCCCCTACACTGCCGCCGAGAACAACGATGCATGCCTCTACTGTCAGCTGAAAAGCATATGCAGGCGCAAAGTGGAAAACTTTTACCGATGAACAAAACAGATGCTCCCCATGTTATAAGCATGTGTTTTTCATAGTAAATAGATTTTCATGTCGCCGCTTGCTTGCGAAAGTCAGCACAGACGGGGCGGAAGCGTCCGCTATCAAAACAGAAGCCTTGGCTCCCCACCAAGGCTTCTGTTCTAATTGTTAGTCAATGGCCGGATGATAGGTAATCTCTACCACCTCTTGTTCATCACTCTGCAGGCGACAAAGTTCACTCGCACGCACCCCCACAGCCCACACGATATCGTCATCATGGCAAAGCACCCATTGCCGTTGCTTGGCGATGCGATCCAACTTGATGTCCGTGTATAAATCGCTAAGGAGCTTAGTACCCTTCAATCCGAAGGGACGGAAGCGGTCGCCCTCGCAAGGATGGCGCAGTGTGAGCGGCGACACAAAGCGAGAAGCATCAAGCACACACGTATCACAATGCCGAGGCACCTGCCACGAAGCATCAGGAACAAATCGTCTGATTTCGAGTCTTGCCCCATCAGGCAAAGTCATTACCCCCTCATGCGGAAGCGTAAATGACACCTCCCTGTTTCCATTCCGATGCCGCAGCATAATCGATGTACGATCAATAAGCAGCACATAGTCATCGGCATAAAACATGCGTCCTACTCCATCGCCAAGCATCGCACGGAAGACATCAGCCACCTGACGACTATTGAACCCATAAGGATGTAGTATCTCAAACAATTGTGTCTTCGGGACCTCAGTCTCCATAAGCGATGCTATTGACACATCCACCCCATCCTCAACTGATGTCACCACCCTGCTGCTATTGTCAGCTATTACACCATTATATATAGTAGCAGCATCAGCCAGGTGATCGGCTGCCTGCATGATATTCGTAGCAGCCGACAGATTTATCTGCTGCATCAAAGGCACCAGGTGCAACCGCACCTTATTACGCGCATATTCATCCGTCAGGTTAGTGCTATCAGTCACATAGGATTGTCCTGACGCATCGAGAAAACCAAGCACTTCGCTACGCGTAAGACAGAGCAACGGACGCACTACGTATCCGTTTCTCATGCGCATACCCGTCAGTCCATTGATGCCTGCTCCACGTATAAGATTAAGCAGAAATGTCTCCACCGCATCATCCTGATGGTGTGCCACGGCAATGGCATCCAGATGGAAAGTTTCGCGCACACGTTCAAACTCCCGGTAGCGCAGTTCGCGCGCCGCCATCTCGATCGACACTCGCCTATCAGCAGCATAAGTCTGCGTATCAAAATGAACAACCTCGCATGGCACATTCAAAGATTCGCATAGCGACACCACAAACCGCTCGTCGCGATTGCTCTCCTCGCCACGCAGATGAAAGTTGCAATGCACTGCATGGCAACGATAACCCAAGTGCAACAAGATGCGCAGTAGAGCCACCGAGTCGGCCCCACCACTAAGCGCCACCAACACATGAGCATTGGGCACCAGCAATTGGTGCTGTGCAATAAAGTCACTTACACGCCTCACCACCTGTACCATACAGCAAAACAATGCAATTGGGAGGCATGCGCCTCCCAATGTTCACTTTTATTTCAGTTCAAAGAATGTCTTGAATGCCTTGCACACATACTCCTGATCGGCAACAGCAGCCGTTTCACGCACCGAGTGCATACCCCACATCGGGTTACCCATATCTACACCACGCATCGGAAGCTGCGAAGTGAGGATATTACCCAGTGTAGAGCCACCAGCCATATCAGAGTGGTTCACAAAATACTGACAAGGCACACCAGCCAAGCGGCAAATCTCCGCAAACACAGCAGCCGACTCAGCATCGGTCACATATTTCTGATTCGCATTGATCTTGATTACAGGGCCACCACCCATAACCGGATGGTTCGTCGGGTCATGCTTGCCAGGATAGTTCGGATGCAAGGCATGAGCCATATCAGCTGAAATCATGAACGAATGCTCAAGCGCACGATACAATCCATCGGTGCCACATCCGTCATTTGTCACTACACGTTCCAAGAGATTACGTAATACGGGCGAAGCTGCTCCCTGCTTGGTACCGCTACCCGTCTCCTCGTTATCAAACACCGCAAGCACCTGCGTCATCGGCGTAGCGCTACTGTTGAGCAATGCATACAATCCGGCATGCACCATCGCCAAGTCGTCAAGACGTCCACACGACACAAACTCATTATTCAAACCCACAAGTTCGGCCTTCTGTGTATCGTAAAGAGAGAGATCAAAGTCAAGAATATCACCCATCTCTACGCCCAATTCCTCAGCTACCACCTTCAGCAGCAGATTGTCGGCCTCGAGTTTGTCATTGATGATGCCCACCACAGGCAGCATATCAGTCTGCTTACTCAGCTTGTTACCCTCATTCACCTGGCGGTTAAAGTGAATGGCCAAATGGGGAATCAGAAGCAACGGGCGCTCAATCTTGAGTCGACGCACCACAGGCTTCAAGGGATTTTCACTGCGCAGCAACACACGACCGGCGAGCGACAAGGGGCGATCAAACCATGTATAGAGAATAGGTCCACCATACACCTCCGTGTTGAGTTTCACCATTCCACCCTCAGTATACATCTCCGCCGCTGGCTTCACACGGAAACAGGGCGAATCGCTGTGAGCACAAATCAGTTTGAATCCAGCCTCAGAAGGATGCGCTGTACCCATTCGGAAAGCAAATACAGCCGAATTATTCTTTGTCACAAAATATCCCTTGCCAGGAACCAGCATCGGGAAAGGCTTGCCAGCATCAAGATGAGTAAAACCTGCAGCCTTGAGCTGCTCCTCCACATAGGCAGCGGCCAGGAAGTTGACAGGCGATGCATCGAGCAACTCCATCAGTTGTTTTGCGATATTTTCCATACTATATACATTTATATTATAATTACAAGTTGTTATGGCAAAGATAATACAAACTTGCATTATTTCCAACGAATGAAGCTTATCTTTAGGATTTAACGAAATATTAGCAAAGATTTCAAGGAAAAGGAACTGCAAGAGATAATCCACAATGCAATAATCCCCAATGCTAGCCAGCATCGGGGATTACATGATATGATAAAATATGGATTCTTATTCGTAGTGGAAGTCACCAAACTCACTATGGATATCGAGTTGTTTCTTCTCGCTGGCCTCTACACGACCCACAATCTGCGCATCGATACCGAAACTCTGGCTAATCTCGATGATTCGCTGCGCCTTGTCAGCAGGGAGATAAATCTCCATACGATGACCCATATTGAACACCTTATACATCTCGGCCCAGTCAGTATGACTCTCCTCATGGATTGTCTTAAACAAAGGAGGCACAGGGAACATATTATCCTTGATGATATGGAGTTTGTCAATAAAGTGCAATATCTTGGTCTGCGCACCACCCGAGCAGTGCACCATACCATGGATATCGCCACGCATCTCGTTCAATATCTGCTTGATGACGGGCGCATAGGTACGAGTGGGCGAAAGCACCAGCTTACCAGCATCGAGCGGACTACCCTCAACCCCATCAGTCAAATGCTTAGTGCCAGAGTATACGAGTTCGCCGGGCACCGCCTGATCATAGCTCTCGGGATACTTTTCAGCCAGATACTTAGCAAACACGTCGTGACGAGCACTGGTGAGGCCGTTACTACCCATACCGCCATTATACTCCTTCTCATAAGTAGCCTGTCCGTACGAAGCAAGACCCACAATCACGTCACCAGCCTGTATGTTACCGTTATCAATCACATCGCTACGCTTCATACGGCAAGTCACGGTGCTGTCCACGATGATTGTGCGCACGAGGTCACCCACGTCAGCCGTTTCACCACCGGTAGCATACACACCAACTCCCATCTCACGCAACTCAGCAAGCAACTCGTCCGTACCATTGATGATTGCCGATATCACCTCACCGGGGATCAACAATTTGTTACGACCGATGGTCGATGACACGAGAATATTGTCTGTTGCACCTACGCAAAGCAGGTCATCGATGTTCATGATGAGTGCATCCTGCGCAATACCCTTCCACACACCCAGGTCGCCAGTCTCCTTCCAATAGAGGTAAGCCAGTGACGACTTAGTGCCAGCACCGTCGGCATGCATGATGTTGCAGTAATCCTCATCGCCGCCCAAAAGGTCTGGGATGATTTTGCAGAAAGCTTTAGGGAAAATACCTTTGTCAATATTCTTGATTGCGTTGTGCACATCCTCCTTAGAGGCCGAAACACCGCGCATCATATAACGTTGGTTGCTCATATAAATAATAATTTATACCTTTTTCAGATTTTCTTGCAAAGGTATACAAAAAAGCTGAGTAATACAAAATCTATCGTGCATTTGACTTCAGCCCGTTCGATATTTATCGCTGGGCGTCGACCTAAAGGTTTCGAGGCACAGCCCCCCAAAGAAGCATCAGGCACAGCACCATGCTGGTTCGTATTGTTCTTATATTAGGCATGGAGTTGAGGTTTTGCATTGTATACCGTTTTATTTTCTTTGTACGTTATATTTCTCCTACGTAAATTCTTGTTTTATTTAACAAAACATTTTCTATATTTCGCTTACAATAGAGAGTAAACGAATTTACAGCTTCAGTGAAAGTAATATTGAATCTATTCATTCCCGAAGGAAAATATTTCCAATTTTTTATGTTTGCACTATACCTTTTGAGGATAGAACCATATCAGCCAACAATACGGCATATTCTGGTTCTTCTTTGGGAGCATCCTTGGGTTTCCAAGCTACAACAAACCTTACAGAAGCAGATTTAACCATATACCCTCTTTCGTGCCACTCCAACATCTTCTGTTGCATATTCTGGGATAGTTTGGCTATAGGCTTACGTTCGTGGAATAAAATGAACTTATCATAAATCAAAGAGTCGCCAGCTCTGAGTGAAAGAATTTCCCGTTTCAGATTCTTGAAGAATCCTAGATTTACATCTTTATGTGATAGCTGTAGTACAATTTCCTCAGGCGTAGCATACTCCTTGGTGTCAACAATGTGTTGATCTACTTTCATCCTATCAAAAAGAGCGGAATTGGTATGTATGAATAAACGATTTTTAGCACGAGTTATTCCTACGTAATATCTACGCATCAAATTATCATCTATAGAAAAATTATCAGACAACAACATATATATATCGTCAAACTCACGACCTTTGGCTTTGTGGATGGTAGATACAACTACATCGGCATCTGAAGTGTCGCAGAAATCTTCAACAGATGATTCAAACACAAATTCTTTGAAGTCACTATAGTACTTCACTTTATTTGTTTGTTCGAAAAGTTCTATGCAACGCTTTATGTATGATATACTTTGACTTGTAGCGTAGCTAGAATTAGTGGTGTTTTTTGCCTCCTCCCATAGTTTATCTGTAATGAGGGGTGTGGTAATCTTCTTGTCTATTTGTTTAAGGAAGTATTTCATTTCAGCTAAATTATACAGACGGAATCCTTCCATAGATTGTATCAGCTTAGCATTTATGCCTTGTTTACGCATTAAGGCTACAAGAATCACTGCTTCCTCATTTGTTTGAGTCAATACACAAGCTCTACCACTACGACTATTTTTGATGTAGTTATTAACAATGGGACAATACATTTCCTTTGTTGTATGGTGTGTGATTTCCACCCATCCATCATTGTCCCTCATAGATATGATAGGCGTACTTTTTATCCTCCGGTCTATGTTTTTGGCAAACTTATTGGCAAAATCTACTACGTACCGTGAGCTACGGTAGTTTTCTGTCATCTCAATAAAACGCCCTCCTGGCTCTTGTGCCAACTGAAGCATGTACCACGAGTTAGAGCCACGGAACTCATAGATATTCTGGTCATCATCTCCTACCGCTATTACGCGCATCTCTTCATTGTTATTCATTAGGGCTCTTACGAGTGCATGCTCATCAGCACTCATGTCTTGAGCTTCATCAATAACCAACACTGTCTTTCCTATCCTATTCGGTTCCACCTCGCCTTGACTGATCATCCTTGCAGCTTCTGCAACTACATTCTTTGAGTCTTCAAGATTCCCGATGCGTCCCAATAGGTCAAAACAATAAGAATGGAATGTCTTGATTTCAACAAAATGTGCAGCATTACCAATCAGCTCCATCAGACGTTGCTTAAACTCTGTTGCTGCTGCTCTTGAAAAAGTCAGCATCAAGAGTTGTTCGTGCTTGACATCTTCGAGTAGTAACAATGAAGCTAACTTATGTACAAGTACGCGTGTCTTTCCACTACCCGGCCCAGCAGCTACAACAATACAACGCGATTCCTTGTCTGAGACAATTTCCATTTGGCGTTTTGAGAGTTGACCGAACAGTTGTTCATATTTGCCAGGAGTCACGTTACGTTGGATTTCATTGACTCTTTCCCCCTTAAAGTATTTAGAAACGAACTTCTTATAGTCCATTTGGAAATAGTCTTGAACATATTGGAGCGCCGAGTTATAATCCTTCACCATCAGATTGGCATATTCGCCAACTATATGCACTTGCTGAATCTTCTGTTTGTAAAATTCATTGAGCATACGATAGTCATCCATCTTGTACCTCGACTTGTTATCCTTTATTCTTCTAATATCCATTGCATTATAAAGAACGAGGAAACCACCTTCAAGTTTAAGCGCTCCAATTTTTGACAAATAAAGTAGCGCTTCCTCAACATCTTCCAATTGCAGTGTGTCAAAACTGGAAAAAAGAGAGTTGTGGCTATTTTTTATTTGATGTAGAAGTTCTACCACAGAAAACAGAACTGCATTGTTCGCTTTGGGTTCTAAAGAATTTTCAGCCACCAATTTATATAACCACTCAACAACAAAACGGCATATATCCAATCGTTTTTCGAAGCGACTGATGGTAGACTCCATATCTGCTTGACGAATAATCTCCATATTATGATTACCATCCTCTTTCTTTCGGGTATAACCCTTCACGGTAAGGAAATAAAGCAAAGTCCTAATATCTTTTTCTTTAGACATTGTTATCCCGTCATTTACAGCATTGTCATTCAATTGCTTGCTGGATATTTTCAATGATCCGTCTGGAATATGGCTTAAGATATATTGTTCCAACTTTGCGAAACGCTCGAGAAGCAATAAGGACTTACGTTCCGAGTCACCTGCATCTTGAAGGTATGCAGAGATATCTTTGCTGTCAGCCAAAATTCCTTCTTGCCGCATTCTCTCTACAGCAGATATCACCTCACCTTTGGTCAGGCCCAATATGTCGGCCAAATAGTCTACACGTGATTCGGCTTCAGCATCTTTGGTTTTACTGATTTGTTTCTGAGAAATCAACGATTTGATAATTCTTACAGCCTTTTCTATTTCATCGCTCTCAAACAAAACGGACTCAGTGATGCGTTTTCTAGCCTCGTCCATACTCTTGACCGTAATGCCGGTAGCATATACATGAGGTACATTGTTTCCTCGCTCAAGATAGCCACCTTGTTCTAAAGCCGACAAGGCTGTACGGACACGAGTTTCTATTTCAGAGACCGAATCGTCCCATCCTGCATGTCTTGCTATTTCGAGCGCCGAGCAACAAATCCTTGGACGCTGTTTAGTGAGATTCTTAACCGCTTTCCAAATCTGCTGAATCTCGCTTATACTGAGTTTGGTCTGATTCAATAAGATGAAATGCTTGTCAAGGTCACTATCTTTATATAGAACATAGCAACGAGCATTGAGATGAGGATCACGACCTGCTCTGCCAGCCTCTTGCACATAGTTTTCCAAAGAATCTGATATGTCATAATGGATTACCAAGCCAACATCTTTCTTGTCAACACCCATACCGAAAGCAGACGTTGCCACAATGATACGAACCTTATCGTTCATAAAATCATCTTGGTTGGCAATCTTCTCTTCGGCATCCATCTTACCATTGAAGGGCAATGCTTTGAATCCATCGCGTGTCAGTTTGGCTGACAATTCTTCAGTTCGCTTGGTTCGTGACACATAAATGATTGTCGGACAATCAAATTCTGCTACAAGTTGCCTTAACTTTATATATTTATCCTCATCCGTATCCGTATGAATGACAGAGTAACGGAGATTGGTACGTGTAGCTTTTGATGCAAACAATTGCAACTCTAAATTCAACTCATGCTTAAAATAGTCACAAATGTCTTGCACAACTTTCTGCTTTGCCGTAGCCGTAAAACAAGACACTGGAATAGGGCTCTTACATCCTTTCTTTCGCTGATATTCACGGATAAACTTCCCTATATAGAGGTAGTCGACTCTGAAATCCTGTCCCCAAGAAGAGAAACAATGCGCTTCATCTATCACAAACCTCACCACATGACGTGACATTAGGACCTTCTCAATCGTTTTGGAACGAAGCATCTCGGGTGCTATATACAATAATGCGGCTTCACCATCCTGTACTCTCCGGATAGACAGAGCTCTAGTGATAGGGTCCAGCAAGCCGTTGATTGTGACCGCATCTGTGATTCCTCTTTCCGCCAAGTTATCAACTTGGTCCTTCATCAAGGACTGCAGCGGAGATATCACTACAGTCAGTCCATGAACTGAGCGACCAGCCATCAATGCAGGAAGTTGGAATGTCAGCGACTTACCGCCGCCAGTCGGGAATATAGCTAAAAGTGACTTCCCATCAACAGCTGCTCTTGCAGCCTTCTCTTGGAGAGGCTCATTCTCATATGTACGGAATTGATCATAACCGAAGAATGTTTTCAAACTCTGGTGTACATCTAATTGAGAATTACAATAGTCACATCCAATACTACAATGAGTTTCACGCAATAGTTTTACCACATACTCCACTTGAGGATAATTGCGCAGCACCCAACTAGGCGTGATGGAACGATAATCCGTAGTATCAATTAATGCCAAAGCATAAGCCAACTCACAAGGGTATTGCTTGACCAATGAATTAATATCTGCATGATGACATATCCTACCTCCGTAAACGCTTCTTATTAGTTCTGGTAACTCAATGAGTGGTATGGTCTCAGCCTCTACCATAAGCAGGAATCCTCTAAACTCTTCCTTATTTATCAATAATGAGGCATACAATTTGCGTTTGTCCTCCGACAGTGACTTCCAGCGTGTAATCTCGTCGAACAATAGATCTTGTGTTTTGCTACAGTCATTCACAGGATTATTCATCTGTTCGCTCATCAGCTTATCATCCTTTACAAGCTTGTGGTACGGGCGTTCGGGAAACAATAATGGCGACATATATAGAGTGTCGACAAGAATCCAGCGCATCTTTTTATCTCCAAAAAGATATTTCGCATCATGATGGATTATATTGTGACCACAAATAAAATCTACGTCACCAAGAAATTTGAACAGTTGCTCTTTAGAAGCGCTATGGAATGTAGACTTGTCATAGCGAATAGAACCTATGTCATGGATTTTATGGTCCTTCAAACTTATCTCCACATCCACTAATGCATAATGCGATGCATCATACAAGGTGGATGGTTGTTCTCTGCCTATAAATCTATTTAGGTCTGCAGTATCCTTTATCCCTAATAATTTACTCCATATTGACATTATTCTATTCGATCAATAGTTCTTGGAAACTTCTGATTTCATTTTCTTAGTATTATTTCGCAAATTTAATAATTCTCCCCGAAAAAGCCTCTTATTTTTTTCTATTTCGTACGAAAGGATACTTTTTAAATATCTATACAATCATAAAACATTTTTCCCGTTTCTATATGCCAGTGTCCGCCGATATAGTTTAACTTCAATGTAATCAAGCAACTAATGGCAGACACTACGTACGATTGTCCATTCCGGTTGTTTAGTATTTTGAGTGTAGAGTTCCCTTTCGGATGGTACTTTCCACTTTGATTCTGTCTTGAGAATATCTATATCCTTATATTAAACTCACGATAAAATAGCACCTCGGAAATTTGGAAAAGGACAAGGAAATTCGTAACTTCGCCATATAAAAGTTATTTGCTGTTCGCGAAGAGCAACGTGACTCTTCACGAAGAACAACATGGTCGTTCGCGAAGGACAACGTGGTCGTTCGCGAACGGCAAACACAAACGACAAGCAGAAAAAGATAAATCAAACCTAAGAAAAAGAAAATTCGAACCTACCGATAATAAGAAAAGTCTATGGCAACACGAAATTTAGTACAGAAGAAAGCTGGCACCATTGCCTATCAGTTGAAAGAGAAGCACGACCTCCGTGGCGAGGCCAGCGAAGAGAATCCGGCTATTGCAGTCACCGTAGTGGGTAGCCGCACCGTGACCACTAAGGAGCTGGCCAAGGAGATTGCGGCATCGTGCACCATCAAGGAGGCCGACGTGGCCGGTGTGCTCACGGCGCTGAGCCAGCGCATACAGCGTACATTGCTCAATGGCGACCGCGTAGAACTGGGTGATATAGGTACACTATCGGTAACGCTCACCTGCGGCAACAAGCACCGCGCCGATAACGTCACTGCACGAGACATCAAGGTGCGCCGCATCGCCTTCGCACCCTCGAAAGAGTTGACTCAGGCCATGCGTGGTGCCGAGATGAAGAGTGCAGGCCCCACATACATCAAGCAGCTCACTATGGAGGAGGTGGAAGAGCGCCTCACCGCTCACTTTACCACACACGAAGCACTGTACCGCTCCGAGGTGGAGAGCATCTGCGAGTGTACCCGCTACCGTGCTGCACAGATACTCACAGCCTTCGTGGATGCAGGCAAGCTACGTGCAGCAGGGCGTAAGAACGTGAGATACTACTTGCCAGCAGAGGGGTGTTTCGGGAAATAACGTTGTTTTGTTAGCCATAAAATGTACGTGAATTTGCATGAATATGTCTTTACTTTACGATGTTTTTTAGTGAACATGAATTACCGTAAATTTTCCACAAATTATTCACTAATCTTTCATGAGCCTACATGGAGAATTGTACGTAGTGTCCGCCATTAGTTAATTGTAAACCTACGCATTAAACTTCATTGGCGGATACTGGCAGATAGAAAACGGAAGAATAAGTTTGGCGACATATTATCATTTACATTGAAGCGTAAATAGCCTTTTAAGATTTTTCGAACAAATATCTATTCATATGCAATCGCATTTCCAGCTATTATGTGTATTTTTGTGTCGTCAATTTAATTACTAACGAATACAATAACCTATGCGCAAACTTGTTGTATCTTTAATAACCTTTTTAACAATATCTTCTGCATATGCTCAGAATGCAGATATACGAGTAAGCGAACTGATTAACTCTTCCGATTGGTTTACTTTAGAGAGAGAATATTCTCTATTAAAAGATTCTATCCAATATGACTACGTTCGATTGATGGCAGAGGCTATGTTAGCACAAAACTTCAATCGCGAAGCTGAAGCTGTTGATTTATTTCGCAGGCTAATAAACTCACATCAGCAGCAGATTGGCGGCAGTAATGTAGCCTTGAGTCTTACAGAGATAATATTAGGTAATTACGAACGATTGGGTATGTACAGCACAGCGGCCGAAAAAGCCGCCAATTTGATAGAACAAATCAAAGCGAGTAATGCACCGATTGATTATAGCAGATTGGCGGATATTCACAAAAGGAACCTTTCGCTGAAGAAATATGATGCGCCATCAGTTGTATTTAACAATTCAAAGGAT
>JAZRDT010000054.1:0-1964 GCA_045660385.1 Bacteroidaceae bacterium
GGTTTTCTTACGATATTTCCGATCTGTAACATGGATGTACCGACGCCTTGGGAAACAAGCCCTCCCATGCCATTGTCTTTGAAGCTTATCACTGCGAAACCTACCATCTGAGCGCAGCAGCCTGCAGTTGCGGCACCGGCGGCAAGACCATCTATACCCAGCATCACACATATTGCTACCGAACTGATAGGGAGAGTCAATGCGCAACCTACCAGCACCGAAACCGTGATTCCCATCATGAACGGACTCAGCTTTGTGGCTTCATTGATGAGGGAACCAAGATACAGCATGAAGTCATTGATAGGAGAACAGCAATACTTGGCTACAAGTCCGCCGGCAATGACCGTAACCAAAGGCGTGAGTATGATGTCGACAGCCGTCTTCTTCGACACAAGCATTCCTGCCTTGGCACCTACGACAACCGCCAGATAAGCACCTACAGGGCCACCGAACTGATATCCGAGTGCACCTGTGACTGCCGATGAGATGACCACCAACGGAGAGCACTGGAAGCCGTTTGCGATGGATAGTCCTATGCAGGCTCCCACCAATGGAGATGTCGATGACAGAGCTTCCGAGATGAAGCTCAGGAATGCCAGCCCCGGTATCTTGGCAATCTGCCCGATGATAAGACCAAGTATCAGGGAGCAGAACAGGCCGTAAGCCATGTGGCTCAAAGCATCGACAAAATATTTCTTGAATATCCGTTTCATGTGAAATATAATTTATGATCCAAAGTCAGAATGTCATACCTGCGCTGTATTCAAGACAGTATGAACGGTCGAAATAATGGGCTCTCATTCCAAAACCGACGAAAGCCTGTCCTGTCTTGAACGGTGGAAGATGGTAACGCATTCCGATGCGCTGGAAAAATCTGCTCATATCTTCCACGAGACCTGTCTTCTTGAAGGTATACATGCCCAAGGCAAAATTGACCGAAAAGTTCGAATAATGGAGGTTCTGGATAAGGTGCACTGATGTGTGGAATGGAGAATATCCGTTCGGATCCTCTTCACCTCTCAGCAACAGGTCCATTTCCCTATATGCATTGTCAGCATAGTTTCCCTCGATGCCCAGACCAGTAGAAAGCATCCTGTGATATCTCCATGAAGCCTCGACACCGAGGATCGCCCTGAGGCGGAACTTCACAGGATAAGCATCCGGACCTTTGGCGATGAGTTCCCAATCACAGCTGTGCCCTCCGAATGCCGTGTATATGCTCCACCTTAATCCTTTCGGAAATGACGGTTTTTCCAGACTGATCTTCTTGTCTGTCTCCTGAGGAGCCATGTAATACTTGACCTTGGCACCCGCAGCAAGCTGGTTGGTTCCCAGATTAGGGACTTTGGTCATACCTGTAGAATGGTGGACAAAAAAGCCTGTCAGGGCCAATTCCCAATGGGGATGAACACGTATGGCCGCCTCTACTCCAGCAGCAAGGTCTGCCACTATCCTGGAACCGATAAACTGGTTTACGACATTCCTACGAGGATTGTATTTATCTGTAGTATAGGACATTCCAAGTTCAAGAACAGGTCCGAAAGAGAAGATTCCTAACCTGAAGATGTCAAACTCCGCAGCAAGATAGAGATTGTAGAAGTCACCGATGCTTGTTCCCGGCTTTGTCTTCATTGAGCCAGCGTTGTCATATGAAAAGCCCAACGACAGACCAGGGTAATTATAAGCGTTCGACCACCAGCTGCTGTCCGAAGGATGAGTATCAATACCCACCTGAATACCTGTCAGAACAGATCCGGAACTATTCAGCATGTCATTATAGATACCATGCCAATCCAGCATATGCTGATACCGTGAGTGCACGGACACATTCATATGTTCCTTGTTGAATATGGTATTCCTTGTCTGGGAAAAAACAGGTACAGCCACCAGCAAGGCGGCCAATACGATATGCAGTCGTTTCATCCGGTAGGTTCAGGTCTTGGTTTAGTACATACAAATTTACT
>JAZRDT010000055.1:0-45379 GCA_045660385.1 Bacteroidaceae bacterium
ATTTTCGCATCGCGCGTGTGCTGCTACAAACCGGGATAATCGTGCGGAAATCCTCGTCGATTATCACACTGCAAAGATAGGGGTGTAGACGCTATATGTACAATAGCGTGATGTGGGGATTTTGAGGTGTAGTCTTACCAACAAATGATTACTTGGAGCAAAAAAGTTGCGTTTTTGCACCGTTGTATTTGGTGTGTTGTTTATCTGATTGATATTCAGAGAGGTTGAATGGTTGATAAATTCTTGAAAAATTCTTCTATTATTATTGTGTAAAAGCTAATAAAAATTACTATTTTTGCCGACACATAACGAAAAAATTAAGCAATGACAACAGAGAAAAAAATAAAGACCGCGTTAGTGTCGGTTTTTCATAAAGATGGTCTTGATGATATCATCAAAATGTTGCATGCCGATGGCGTGGAGTTCCTCTCTACCGGCGGTACACAATCGTTTATAGAATCGTTGGGTATTCCCTGTAATGCAGTGGAAGACCTTACCGGTTATCCCTCGATATTGGGTGGTCGTGTAAAGACCTTGCACCCCAAGGTGTTTGGCGGTATTCTCAATCGTCGCGACAATGAGACCGATGCGGCTCAGATTGCCGAGTATGAGATTCCCTCTATCGACTTGGTAATTGTCGACTTGTATCCTTTTGAGCAAACTGTTGCTTCGGGTGCCGAAGAGGCTGCTATCATCGAAAAGATTGATATAGGTGGTATCTCGCTTATCCGTGCTGCTGCCAAGAATCACAAGGACGTGGTTATCGTAGCAAGCAAGGACCAGTATGCTCCGCTCGCCGATATCCTTCGTGCAAAGGGTGCGCAGACCACACTGGAAGAACGCGCATGGTTTGCTAAGGAGGCATTCGGTGTGTCATCGGCTTACGATTCAGCCATCTTCAACTACTTCGATGGCAGCGATGGCTCAATGTTCCGCAAGGCCGTGAACCATCCCAAGGCGCTCCGTTATGGCGAGAACCCCCATCAAAAGGGCTATTTCTATGGCGATTTTGAGGCAATGTTTGACCAAATTCATGGGAAGGAGATTTCCTACAACAATCTGCTTGATATCAATGCAGCCGTAGACCTTATCGATGAGTTCGAGGAGACGACCTTTGCTGTTCTTAAGCATAACAATGCATGCGGACTCGCTTCACGCGAGACCTTGCTTGAGGCTTGGAAGGACGCGTTGGCTGGTGACCCTGTATCAGCCTTCGGTGGTGTGCTCATCACAAACCGTGCCATCGACAAGGAGACAGCCGAGGAAATCAATAAGATCTTCTTTGAGGTGATTATTGCTCCTGACTATGAAGTGAACGCTCTTGAAATCCTCACTCAGAAAAAGAATCGAATCATCCTCGTGCGCAAAGAGAATGAACTCCCTCGCCTGCAATACCGCTCGGTATTAAATGGCGTGCTCGTACAGGACCGCGATCTGAAGACTGAGACTGCCGAGGACTGCAAGACTGCAACAACCAAGGCGCCCACTGCCGAGGAGATCGAGGACATGCTCTTTGCGAATAAGATAGTGAAGAATAGCAAGAGTAATGCCATCGTGCTCGCTAAGGGCAAGCAGTTGCTCGCAAGCGGAGTAGGTCAGACCTCACGCGTGGATGCGTTGAAGCATGCCATCGAAAAGGCTCAGGGCTTCGGCTTCGACCTCCATGGCGCGGTGATGGCCAGCGATGCATTCTTTCCCTTCCCCGACTGTGTGGAAATTGCTCACAAGGCAGGTGTCACTGCAGTAATCCAGCCTGGCGGTTCAATACGTGATGCTGAGTCAGTGCAATATTGCAACGACAACGGTGTGGCTATGGTAATCACAGGTTTCCGTCATTTTAAACATTAATTTTTAATTCTGAATTTATCTCATGGGACTTTTCTCTTTTACACAAGAAATAGCGATGGACCTCGGTACGGCCAATACCATCATCTTGCAGAATGGCAAGATTGTGGTAGATGAGCCTTCTGTTGTTGCCCTCGACCGCCGTACTGACAAGATGATTGCTGTGGGCGGACGTGCTAAGTTGATGCACGAAAAAACGAATGAAAACATTAAGACCATCCGCCCTTTGCGCGATGGCGTGATTGCCGACTTTAATGCCTGTGAGCAGATGATGCGCGGCCTCATTAAGATGGTAAATACACGTGCACATCTCTTTACGCCCTCGTTGCGCATGGTGATTGGTGTGCCTTCAGGTAGTACTGAAGTAGAGTTGCGTGCTGTGCGCGACTCGGCTGAACATGCTGGCGGACGTGATATCTACCTTATCTACGAGCCTATGGCTGCTGCCGTTGGTATTGGTCTCGACGTAGAGGCCCCTGAGGGCAATATGGTGGTTGATATAGGTGGTGGTTCTACTGAGATTGCTGTAATCTCACTTGGCGGCATCGTAAAGAATAGCTCCATTCGTGTGGCGGGTGATGATTTTACTGCTGATATCCAAGAGTATATGGGTCGTCAGCACAACCTGAAGGTCAGCGAACGCATGGCTGAGCGTATCAAGATCCACGTAGGCTCTGCCTTGACCGACCTTGAGGAGGATGCTCCCGAAGAGTACATTGTGCATGGTCCTAACAAGATTACAGCGCTTCCTATGGAGGTGCCCGTATGCTATCAAGAAATTGCTCACTGCTTGGATAAGTCAATCGCAAAGATTGAGAATGCCGTGCTCAATGCGCTTGAGGAGACCCCGCCCGAAATCTATGCCGATATCATCCATAATGGTATCTATCTGGCCGGTGGTGGTGCTCTGCTCCGTGGCTTGGCCAAGCGTCTGCAGGATAAGATCAATATCCCCTTCCATGTGGCTGAAGATCCCTTGCACTGCGTAGCTCGCGGTACAGGTATTGCTCTGAAGAATGTTGATCGCTTCTCTTTCTTGATGCGATAATATGATTTAATTCTGGATTCTGAATTTTGAATTTTGTGTTCGATATCATCGTTGCAGCTATGATATTATGATGCATAATTCATAATTCAGAATTCAAAATTTAGGGAACGTGAATAGCATCTTCCAATTTCTATACAAGCATCTCCATTGGATTGTTTTTATCGTTTTGGAGATTGTCTGCTTTGTCCTGCTGTTTTCGTATAACAGCTTCCAGGGCAGTGTATACTTGTCTACGGCAAACAATCTCTCTGCGCGTATAGTCTCTGCCCGAAGTCGTGTGACTGATTACTTCGGTTTGGCCGAGGTGAACGATCGTCTGGCAAATCAGAATGCGGCGTTACTGCAGCGTGTCGAAGAGTTGGAGGCTCTGATTGCTTTTCAGCAGCTCGACAGTCTGTCGCAGGCTGAGGCCATTCAGCGTGTGCATCGGATGGGATATGTTATCACACCGGCACAGATTATTGATAAGTCGATCAACCGTTCCGACAATTTTATGACGATTGATCGAGGCATCCTTGATGGAGTGCAGCCTAATATGGGCGTGATGAGTGCCAATGGCATTGTCGGTGTGGTGTATAAATGCACCGAACACTATTCGTTGGTGATGTCGCTGCTCAACAGCAAGAGCAGTGTAAGTTGTAAGGTGCAGGGAAGCAACGATTTGGGATATCTCCGTTGGAACGGAGGTGATGCTCGCTATGGCATGCTGCACGACTTGCCCCGTTATTCGTCAGTGGCTATAGGAGATACGATTGTGACCAGTGGCAACTCAACATTCTTCCCTGAAGGTATCCTAGTGGGCAAGGTCGAAGAACTCTATCCTTCGTCCGATGGCTTGTCGATGACGTTGAAAGTAGCGCTCAGTGCACAATTCTCGCAGTTAGAGCGTGTGTTCATCATGCGTAAGATGGATGCGGCGGAGTTGGAGGCTTTGAAAGAATCGTTGAATCCTAAAAAGAAAAAGAAGTAGCGATGGAACGATTTTTTACCCGTATAGCTTGGTTTATTGGCTTGGTGTTTGTGCAAGTGCTATTCCTCAATCATATCTATTTGTTTGGGTTGGCAACTCCCTTTCTTTATATTTACCTCATCCTTGTGTTGGACAAGGACGTCGAGCCTATAGCTTTGATGTTGACGGCTTTCGTTTTAGGATTGATTATCGATATGTTCTGTAACACCCCAGGAGTCAATGCCGGTGCGTCCGTGTTGCTGGCCTTCTCGCGCATGCGACTGTTGCGACTGTTCGCTCCTCGGGAGGAGTTCGAGAACTATGAGCCGGGCATCTACACCTTAGGCATCGGAGCATTCATCCGCTATGCGCTTACGGCGGCCCTTCTGCATCATACAGTTTTGTTCTTGCTTGAGGCATTCTCCATAGCACAATTTGGCTATCTGGCGCTGCGTGTCTTGTGCAGTACAGTGCTCACGGTGTTACTGATTATCGCGATTGAGTTTATCCGTCATCGTCGCTGAAACAATTAACTTGTAATTTATCTATGAACAATAATTATCGGTACGAGAACCGAAAGTTTGTTATTGTAGGTATTGTGATGGCTATCGTCCTTGTGTATATCGGACGTTTGTTCTATCTCCAGATACTTACTGACGAATATAAGGAATATGCCGACTCCAATGCATTCTTGAACAAGACGGTGTATCCCTCGCGTGGTGTGATGTATGACCGCACCGGCAAACTGCTTGTGTCGAATCAGCCCGCCTACGATGTGATGGTGTGTATGCGTAACGTGAAGGAACTCGACACGCTGGCCTTCTGTCAGTCGTTGGGCATCACCCGTGAGTTTTTCGACAAGCGCATGGCCGACGTCAAGAACCGTCGTCTCAATCCAGGATACTCGTCCTATACTGATCAGCTCTTTCTGAGTCAGCTCACGGCCGAGGACTTTGCCATGTTTCAGGAACAACTCTACAAGTTCAATGGCTTTTCTATCCAGCGCCGTGCCATACGCCAGTACAACTACCCCGTGGCAGGCCACCTGTTCGGCGATCTGGGTGAGGTGTCGAAGAAGAACATTGCCGATGACGCCTACTATGTGCAGGGCGACTTCATAGGCAAGCAGGGTATAGAGAGCTTTTATGAGAAGCAGTTGCGAGGAGAAAAGGGTAAGGAGGTACTTCTACGCGATGCCTATGGCCGTGTGAAGGGCCGCTACATGGAGGGCGCCATGGATGTGGCCCCTATACCGGGAAAGAATCTCACCCTAAGTCTCGATATCGAATTGCAAGCATTGGCCGAGCGACTACTGCAAAACAAGATCGGTAGCGTAGTGGCTATAGAACCCTCTACGGGTGAGGTGTTGTGTATGGCTTCGTCGCCCGCCTTCAACCCTCAGATGCTCACCGGTCGTCAGCGTGGCGAGAATCACCGCCTGCTCTCCAAGGACAAGCAAAAGCCGCTGCTCAACCGTGCCATTCAAGGAACCTATCCTCCTGGTTCCACCTTCAAGACCTCGCAAGCGCTCACCTACCTACAGGAGGGCATCATCACACCTGAGACCTCGTTCCCCTGTTCCATGGGCTTCCGTTTCAAGGGTTTGCATGTCGGATGTCATGCCCACAGCTCCCCTACGGCCTTGATTCCTTCGTTGGCCACATCGTGTAATAGCTACTTCTGCTGGGGACTCTACCGCATGATAGGATCTGAGAAGTTCGGTTCATCGCAAGAGGCCTTTACCCGCTGGAAAGATCACATGGTTTCAATGGGCTTCGGCTATCGTTTGGGTATCGACCTCCCGGGCGAGGCGCGTGGCTTTATTCCCAATTCGGCCTTCTACGACAAGTGGTACGGCGGCCGTTGGAACGGACTTACCATCATCTCCGTATCCATCGGACAGGGTGAGGTGACACTCACTCCGCTGCAGATAGCCAATCTCGGTGCCACCATTGCTAACCGAGGCTACTACATAGCACCGCACGTGGTGAAGGACATCGAGGATGAGTCACTTGACAGCATCTACACCACACGCAAATATACGATGGTGGACAAGAAGCATTACGAGACCGTGGTGCAGGGTATGCGCGAAGCCGTGCTCAACGGAACCTGTCGTGCGGCCAACCTACCCGATATCGAGGTGTGCGGCAAGACCGGTACGGCACAGAACCGCGGTAAGGACCACTCCGCCTTCATGGGCTTTGCTCCGATGAACGATCCGAAGATTGCCGTAGCCGTATATGTCGAGAACGGTGGTTTCGGTGCTGTATATGGTGTTCCCATCGGCGCACTCATCATGGAGAAATTCCTTACCGGTACGCTGACCGAGGAGAGTGAGAAGAAAGCAAACGACATACAACAACGCGTAATCTACTATGGCAATCAGGAACGTTAACTTGTGGCGGTCGATAGACTGGCTCACCATCATACTCTATTTTGTACTTGTCTTGTGCGGGTGGCTCAGCATCTGCGGAGCTAGCTACGACTTCGGCGAGACCGATTTCCTTAGCTTCTCATCTCGTGCCGGCAAGCAATTGGTGTGGATTGGCTGTGCGCTGGTGCTTGCCATCGTGTTGCTCAATATCGAGAAAAAATACTACGAGATGTTTGCCTATCCTGTGTATGCCGCATTCCTGCTATTGCTGCTTGTCACCATCTTCGTGGCGCCTGACATCAAGGGCTCGCACTCATGGCTTGTGCTGGGCCCCATACGCATACAGCCGGCCGAATTCTCGAAGTTTGCCACCGCCTTGTGCCTATCGCGTCTGCTCAGTACCTACGGTTTTTCCATGGAGCGGCGGAGCGATGTCATCAAGATGATGGCCATCATCGTGGTGCCCATGTTGCTCATCGTGCTGCAGAATGAGACCGGTTCGGCACTCGTCTACCTGGCCTTCTTCTTTGTACTCTATCGCGAGGGCATGACAGGCTCCCTGCTCGCACTCGGCGTGTGTGCCGTGGTCTATTTTGTGATTGGCGTCGGGCAGAGCGAGAACTTCTTTGCGCTGATGCCCGTCAATGTGGGACAATTTATCGTGTTCCTCCTTATCCCGCTTATCACGGCGCTGATGCTCGGGGTCTATGGCAAGCAGATGCGTCATGCTTGGCTGGTAGCCATTGTTAATCTGTCCGGCGTACTGTTGGCCTACCTGTTTTCCCGCTTTGTCATCCCGTTTGATATCTGCATCGTCCAACTGGTGCTGTGCGGTTGCACGGCCGTCTACCTGTTGATGGTGTTCCTGGCCGAGCGCTACGCCTCCTACCTGCTCATCGCACTGTTTGCCTTGGGTTCAGTAGGCTTCTACTACTCATGCAATATGCTTATCGACAAGCTGCAGCCTCACCAACAGATGCGCATCCTGGTGCTTCTTGGCATCAAGGACGACCCCGCAGGTGTAGGATACAATATCAACCAGTCGAAGATTGCCATCGGTTCGGGCGGATTGTGGGGGAAGGGATTCCTTAATGGAACGCAGACCAAACTCAACTATGTGCCTGAGCAGGACACCGACTTCATCTTCTGCACTATTGGTGAGGAACAGGGCTTTGTGGGGTGCTCCTTTATCCTGTTGCTGTATGCCTTCTTCATCATCCGCATCATCATGCTTGCCGAGCGGCAAGGTAGTGTCCGGTTTACCCGTGTCTATGGCTATTCGCTGGCAGCCATCCTCACTTTCCACCTGTTTGTTAATGTAGGCATGGTAATAGGACTAGCGCCGGTGATTGGTATTCCGCTCCCGTTCTTCAGCTATGGCGGTTCCTCACTGTGGGGCTTCACCATTCTACTTGCCATACTACTTCGCCTGGACGCCGAGCGGGAGACCCGATTCTGATTCCGATGCGTTTGATGCCGTGGAGCAGCGTGTCGCTCATCAGATGCCTCACGCTCACGGTCGTGTGCGTACTGTCGGCCAGTTCCATATTGGCTATCGGCACCACATAGTCGCACCGTTGGGCAATGCCGCCCGATTGCTCCATCTGCCTCAGATCGAGGGTCAGCTGTTCGTCGTAGAGGAGCGCCGTGTCCTGCGCTATGCTCAGGTGCATGGCAAAGTTTGTGTAGGCATAGCCATCCGTATGTAGCAGCAGTTCCACCCCGTGTGTCCTTTCTCTCTCTAGAGTGTCTATCACCAGAGTCAGTGTGTCGCCGGCTCGCCATCCGTCCGATGCCGTGGTCACGAACGACAATTGCCGTGTGTCCCTCATGCAACCGCATAGCGCGGTTGCAAGAAAGAGTAGAGCTATACTGCTATGTCTGTGTCTGCGTGCCAACTTGCTTACTGGGGCGTTTCGTTCTTCGGATTGGCGGTGCGCTTGCCTTCTCTGTGGTGATTGCCCTCTCTGTGCGGGTTGCTGTTTCCCCTGCTGTTGTTGGCGGGTTTCTTTTTCTTCTTTTTCTTCTTGGCATTGTCAAATCGGGTCACGCTGTCCTGATCCAACAAGTCGATGCGCTGAGGCTCCATCTCTTCGCCATCCTCGAGCAGCGACTCGGGCTTCACGCCCTTCTTGTTGAGGTTGATGATGTCGAATGCGCGGCTTGTGCTGATGGTGACGAGGTTGGCTGCAAAGCTCTTGTCGGTCGAGTAGGTAATCTCGCGTTTGAGGATGTCCGACTTGAAGTGGTAGTATGTGCTATCCATTGTCTCCAGCGTGATGTCGCGTGCCGGGAAGCGCTTCATCGCCTCCACATAAACGTCCACCTCGTAGTTCATGCAACATTTCAGTTTGGCACATTGTCCGGCCAGCTTCTGTGGGTTCATTGAGAGGTCCTGGAAGCGGGCAGCGCTGGTCGATACCGAGGTGAAGCTCGTCAGCCAGGTAGCACAACAGAGCTCACGTCCGCACGGACCTATACCGCCGATGCGTCCAGCCTCCTGTCGGGCACCAATCTGTTTCATCTCGATGCGCACCTTGAACACGTCGGCCAGCACCTTGATCAGTTGGCGGAAGTCCACACGACCGTCGGCAATATAGTAGAAGATAGCCTTGTTGCCATCGCCTTGATACTCCACGTCGCCAATCTTCATCTCCAGACCCAGGTCTTTGGCAATCTGGCGCGAACGTATCATCGTATCCTGCTCCTTGGCCTTGGCCTCGTTGTACTTCTCCATGTCCACCTCACGCGCCTTGCGGTATACGCGGCGTACCTCGGCATCGCTCTTGATACGTGCCTTCCTCATCTGCAGCAGTACCAGACTGCCAGTGAGAGTCACTGTGCCGATGTCGTGGCCGGGACTGGCCTCTACAGCAACGATGTCGTCCTTCTCCAGGGGAATCTTGTTGCTGTTCAGGTAATATCCCTTGCGGGTGTTCTTAAACTGCACCTCCACAAAGTCAGTCTCGTCGATGTTGCCTGGCACATCTGCCAGCCAATCGAATACGTTGAGTTGCTTATCTTGTCGGCCACATCCCTTGCAACAGATGCCGTTGAGGCCTTGGTTGTTATATTCGCTCATTTTTTTTATGTCTAAAGTCAACGGTCAACAGTCTACGGACTCCTGCCGGACGGTAACTTTTATTTTTTTAATCAATATTTCATGTCTAATGTCAACGGTCAACAGTCAACAGTCTGCGGACTCCTGCCGGACGGTAATTTTCAATTTTCAATTCCCAACATTCTCAACTTTTCAGCAGCATAATCATCTTCAGCGCCAGGTCGAAGAACACCATCTTGGCGTTCACGTTCTGCTCGATATGTCGCTGCGCCTCGCTCAGTTCGTCCATGATGCCGAATATGTTCTTCTCATTCACGAAGGGGGCGAAGCGTGAGGTGAAGTTTGTCTCCTCGGCATTCATGTAGTTTATCTCGGGTCGGCGGAAGTTGCATATGAAGCTCTCGCGTATCATGCGCTGGCTGTAGATCAGGAAATTCTTCTGCGGTTCGCGTCCCATCGCCGCCACCGTTTCGGCCCATTGGCGCATGCCTTTCAGGTCGCGCATATACGACTTGCGCATCAGCGTCATAAACAGTTCGATGTGTTCCTTCGCACTGCTTCCCAAATGTATAGTCTCCACCGCCTGTAGCCAGTTGCCCGCCGAGGCATGCGCTATCTGTCGCGCATCGGCCTCCAACAGTCCGTACTTGCTGCACAGCGCCTGCGCTATCACCGCCTCCTCGATGGGGCGCAGCGTCAGCCGTTGTACGCGGCTCTGTATGGTCGGCAGTAGCAGGTCGGGGTTCTCCGTCACGAGTAGGAACACCGTCTGTGTGGGTGGCTCTTCAATCATCTTCAGCAGCTTGTTCGAGCACTCGCCGTTCATCTTCTCTGCCATCCAGATAACCATCACCTTGTAGCCGCCCTCGCTCGACTTCAGCGTCAGCTTGCGTATGATTTCCTCGCTCTGCGAAGCATAGATCAGTCCCTGCTGGTTCTCCGTACCAATGGAATCCATCCACTGGTTCAGGTTCATATAGGGTGTCTCCAACGCCGCCTGTCTCCATTTGTCGATGAAGTCGTCGCTGCGCGGAGTCTTGCTCGAGTCCTTCTTATAGATAGGGAAGGCAAAGTGCAGGTCCGGGTACACCAGTTTGTCAAACTTCTTGCACGAGGGACACTCGCCACAAGCATCCTCGCCGTTGCGGTGCGTACAGCAAAGATATCGCGCATAGGCCAAGGCCACCGCCAACCCTCCCGTGCCCTCGGGGCCGCAGATGAGTTGAGCGTGCGGTATGCGTCCCTCCGCCACTGCCTGGCGCAGTATCGCCACCGTACCGTCCTGTCCTATGATATCCTTGAAGTACACTTCGTTGTTTCTATTTTATATTAAGTCAACAGTCAACGGTCAACAGTCAACAGTCAACTGACGCCAAACCGAGAGCAATCAAGCCGAGGTGCGAAGGAGGAAAAGCCTGCGCAGCAGGTTTAACGGTCAACTCTCAGTTTATACCATGCGAAGATACGGATAATTATTGAGAATGCATAAATAATTTCCAAAAACTAAGAATTTATTAATACCTATTTTAGAGTAAAACGACATGGATGTGGCCGGTTTCACAGTCTTCTTGCGGAGGCTAAGGCTGTTTTTAGTGTAGTTTAGAATGGTACGCGATAGGATGAAATATACCTCTCAGTCGCCATATTATCAGCATACTTACAGAGTTGTAAGTATTTTGTAAGTTTATTGCAAGGCAATTCACTTGTGTGTTCGAGCCAAATAGCTTTCCTTTGCATCGATAAACCACTAAACTTACAGTATATGAACCGCAAAAGTTTATTTCTCGTTTCTTGCATCTGCCTGCTCTTGTTTCCCCTGATGACTCGTGCCACGGGCCTGCAAGCCGACATTGTTGTCATCGATGGTGAGACGTGGAGCCTCTTGGCCTCTCCCCTGAATGGCGACGATTCAATCTATAAGCGCGTAGATGAATTTCTCCCTAAAGGCCGTTGCCAGAGCACAGCCAACTGGAAAGGGTTCATTGGATGCTGGGAGATTATTGGCGACAATCTCTACCTCAAGAAGATTGTCGCTGACATGTGGGATGAGCAAAAGCGAGAAAGCTATGAACTGGAGTTTGATGCCGCCGCGCTTAAGCCTATATTGAAAGAGTATTATACCAAACATGGCATCCGCGCCAAGTGGTTCAGTCAAGAGAGGTTGATTATAGGTAGAGGTAATCTCGTCACGTACATCCATGGCGGATACCTCCGAAACCACGAGGAGGAATTGGTGGTATCCATCGAGAATGGTCGCATCACTCAGCAGGAGCATTGGCACAATAAGAAGGTGATGGAGGGGTGGAGTTGTAGTGAAGCAGACTTTCCTAAAACGGGTAGCGAGATAATCAAACAGTTTCCACTCGATCAGTTTCCCGAACTGGCAACGCGACGCGTCATCGTACATATGAAGAATATCTCATTGACTCCCGACGGACACTTCAACGACTGCGATGCCACCTTTACCTGGATGGGTACCAAGCAAAGAGAAGAAGACCCCAATCACCCGATTATCGTGGCACTGAAGGAGACAATGCGAAAGATGTATCCTTGGGAGGTAGTCTACCTTCACGGAAAGCATACAGTCAGTAATCCTCAAGGACGCTTCGCTATACCATTGGGTAAGAAATGACATTAGTGGTCTGTAGAAAGGGAAATCCACCTTGTTATTTGACGTTTCGCCATTTTTTTTTGTATATTTGCGTATTACTAATAATTTATAAGATAAGGGTATGGAAAAACCGACAACGACACTGATGGATGAGAGAATCCCTAAGACATTCTCGCTATGTATTCATGCGCAATGCCCTATGGCTGACCGCTGCTTGCGCCGTGTGGCGTGGAATGTATTGGTCGAGAGCGAAGAGTGTGTCACCATCATCAGTCCCTTGCGCGCTTTGCAGGGTGAGGGCTGTCGCTATTTTCGTTCAGCTCAACGCGTCACCTATGCCCGCGGCTTCCGTGGCATGCAGTCTCAGATGCTCCCCGCTCAGTATATGGTATTCAGTCAGCGGCTGACAAACCACTTCTCGCGCAACAGCTACTATGAGCGTCGTCGTGGCGATCGCTTGTGCTCGCCTGCTGACATGGCCTTTATTCGCGAGGTGCTTGCCTCGATTGGATTGCCTCATTTGGAGTTTGATGCTTACGAAGAGCACTACAACTTCGTTGACTAATTGTATTCTTGCCCAGCATAGCTCAGTAGCCCTTTTTGTATGGTCTGTTCTGCTCGGAATGGCTCTGTATCAGCCAGTACTTACGGCTAAGTACTCGAGTACTTGTATGTCAGTACTGCAGTACTTAGCCTTCGGTACTCGAGTACTGACAAAGAAGTACTGCGGTCTCTAACCCCCTTTTTAAAAACTTTTATAGGAAATAAACATGTGCTTTGGCAAGAAAGTGTTATCTTCGCGGATGTAAATGTGATATCGTATGACGAAGAACGGAACGCTGCTTTGGATAGATGATGAGATAGAGATGCTGCGCGCACACATCCTGTTCCTGAAGGGAAAGGGCTATGAGGTGGATACGGCATCGAACGGACGCGATGCGATTGACTGCTGTCGTGAACGTAGCTACGACCTGATTCTGCTGGACGAGAACATGCCGGGACTCACGGGACTGGAGACATTGACGCTCATCAAGGAGGTGCAACCGACCGTCCCTGTAGTGATGGTGACCAAGAGCGAGGAGGAGGATATCATGAACCAGGCCATTGGGGCGAAGATTGCCGATTACCTTATCAAGCCGGTGAACCCGAATCAGATATTGCTGACGCTGAAGAAGAACATCCATAAGAAGGATATCATCACGGAGACAACGAACACGAACTACCAGCAGAACATGGGGCGCATAGCGATGCAGATAAACGATGCCTCCACTGCCGAGGATTGGATTGAGGTTTACAAGAACCTCGTATACTGGGAGTTGGAACTCGAGCATGCCGACAATAACATGAGTGAGATGTTGCGCATGCAGAAGGAGGAGGCAAATAACCTCTTTGCACGCTTCATTCGCAAGAACTACGAGGCATGGTGCGGCTCTTTCCTGAACTCTCCCGCGGGGGAGGGCTCCAGATTGCGCACTGCTAGTCATCCCCCTCTGGGGGGACAAGAGGGGGGCCAGCCTCTGCTCTCTCCGCACATCTTCCGCGACCGCATCTTCCCCTTGCTCAATCGCAAGGAGAAGGTAGTGCTTATTGTATTTGACAACTTCCGATACGACCAGTGGAGGGTGCTGAGCCACGAACTGGCCGAGGGTTTCTCGTTCGACGAGGAACTGTACTATAGCATATTGCCCACCGCAACGCAGTATGCTCGCAACGCGATATTCTCGGGCCTGATGCCCAACAAGATTGCCGAGATGTTTCCCGAACTTTGGGTGGACGAGGACGAGGAGGAGGGCAAGAACCTGAATGAGGCGCCGCTCATACAGACGCAGATCGACCGCTACCGCCGACACGACACCTTCTCGTACCATAAGATTAACGATGCCGAGGGGGCTGAGCGACTGCTGGGACAGTTTAACCAGTTTGCGAACCATAACCTCAACGTGGTGGTGGTGAACTTCATCGATTTGCTGAGTCATGCCCGCACGGAATCGAAGACGTTGCGCGAACTGGCAGGTGACGAGGCGGCCTATCGTTCGGTGACGGCTACGTGGTTCCGCCACTCGCCGCTGAAGCTGCTGCTGGCGCAGCTCGCCGAAAGCGACTATAAGGTGGTGATCACAACTGACCATGGTAGCATACGCGTGAACAACCCCATCAAGGTGGTGGGCGACCGCAACGTGAACACCAACCTGCGATATAAGCTGGGTAAGAACCTGGGATATAACGCCCGCGAGGTGTATGAGATCAAGGATCCGCGCAAGGTGTCGCTGCCTTCGCCCAACGTGAGCACTTCGTATATCTTTGCCTGGGGCGACAACTTCTTTGCCTATCCCAACAACTATAACCACTATGTGTCATACTACCGCGACACGTTCCAGCATGGAGGTATTTCCATGGAGGAGATGATCATACCGCTGGTGACGATGACACCCAAGAAAAGATAACAGACTATGCAGATAAGAATTGAGAACTTGGATGGTATCCGTGCTGCAGCACAGGAGTTTATTGCTCAGATGGGTGATAACCATATATTTGCTTTCTATGGCTCGATGGGGGCCGGAAAGACTACCTTCGTGAAGGCGCTGTGCGAGGCGATGGGGGTGACTGATACGGTGAACTCGCCCACCTTCGCTATCGTGAACGAGTATGACACGCCCTCGGGGCGACCGATCTACCACTTTGACTTCTACCGCATCAAGCGTTTGGCCGAGGTGTATGACATGGGTTATGAGGATTACTTCTATGGTCGGGGGCTCTGCTTCATTGAGTGGCCCGAACTGGTGGAGGAGTTGCTGCCGGAGGAGACGCTGAAGGTGACGATTGAGGAGCAGTCTGACGGTAGCCGCGTGGTGGAATTTTGAGTTGACCAGAGGTGACTGAAAAAGAAGGGGATGGTAGTGATACCATCCCCTATGTCTTTTATGTGTATTCTGCAGGTCACTTAATCACGACCTTGACTTCGTCGAGCTTGTTCACGTTCGGCATAGCTCATGCAAGCATAGCTCTGCGCTCACTTAATCACAACCTTACGGCCATTGAAGATGTAGATGCCTGCTGAGGGGTTCTCTACGGGACGGCCTAGGAGGTCGTAGTAGGTGCCGGTGGTAGTGGTGGGCACAACGAAGTCGATACCGGTGGTGTCGAATTTCCCGATAGGAACGAGGTTCCACATGGCAGGTGAGTTGGTGAACTGCACGTATCCGTTCTCGTTGCTTTGCACGTTCCATGAACCGTCGGCAGTGCTTATGGTGAAGCCGTAGGTGTTTTCGGCGATAGCGATGATGTAGCTGGTGGGGTCTACGGCGCCGTTGGCATAGATGTAACGGCCGCTAGTGCCTACTGCCTTGCCTGTGTGCCAGTTGTAGATGTAGTACTCGCCTTCTGACTCGCCGGGACGGAGGAAGAACCAGTAGCTGCGGTCGGCCTCGTTGGTGAGTTCATTGGCGCGGAGAGCGCCGTTGTAACGGCCTGCTCCCTCGAAGCAATATGCATATTCATCGGAGTCGAGGCATTGGAGGTAGTAGCATGTCACTACAGCGTCGTTGGTGACTACGGGCAGTGAGAGGGCTTTCTGGTAGGCCTTCTGCACCTTCTCGTAGGCGCTCTTGAGGACCGCATAGAGGTCGGCCGGGTAGGCATAACCTTCGTTTATGCCATTGACTGCTGCTTCGTAGGCCTCTTGCAAGTCGGCTACGTAGGCGGGAAGTTGCTCGTCGAGTATGGTGATGTCGGCATGGAACTGGAGCTCGGGATCAGTGGCAGCAATCAACTCTTCGAAGGTGCTGGCAACCTTGGCGATGAGCAGCTCAAGTTTGGCCTTGATAGTGGCGCTGTGGTTGTCAACAGCAAGGGTGATGTTCCATTGAGCGTTGCCTGAAACCTCTTTCGAGCCTACCGCATTGCGCGATGCGTCGGTGCCGATATATACATTGGTGTTGGCGTTGCTTTGGAAGGCAAATTTACCGTCGGAGACCTCGATGAGGTTGAAGGCAATGGCTCCGTTGATGGCGGTAGCATCGGCCTTGATGCGCGCACCTTCACCTGCAACGGAGATGTACATGCCCGACGATACGTGCTTTATGTAATACTGATTCTCAACACCTGTAGAGACGAATACCCAGTGGTATGCCTCATCCTCTTCGGCAGTGGTGGTGGTAGAGACCTTCAAGCCTGCTGTAGCATAACCTAAAGCTGTACGCTCCTTGTTTGACAGGGTGTAGATGCTCTCCTCGTAGAGCGGAATCTTTGCCATATCGTCGGCCTTGAGTGCTGCGAGCCCGGCTTCGAGAAGCTGCAACCACTCTTCGTAACTGTGAATGGATGTGTCCTTGTTGTCGACAACTTGCTGTACCTCGTCGATCAACTCTTGCAAACTGACGATGCTTGTCGGCTTGTAGTAGCCTACTTTGGCTCCGTTGGGGTCGGCATAGTTGAGGATACTCTTGGCCTGGCTGAGGGTCTTTTTCAGGATTGTATAGGGGATGTCCTCAGCGGTCTCGTAAATCTTTGTGCGTGTGCCGTCGTAACCCACGGCCAGGATGTAGGCGGGGATGTCATGGATGGTGCTACCTGTGGGGAAGAGCACTTGGGTGTAGGTGTGGTTGTTGTCGCTAGCCAGTCCGTACATGGTGATGCGGAGTATCTCGCCATAGGTGTTGCAGGTTTCGAATGCTACGGCATTGCGCACGACATTGTGCATTACCTTCACTCGGGTGCCGCTGAGTGTGCAGCCGCTACCCATCTTCTCGGGAACCTCGAGCTTTAGGTTGTCGCGGTAGATGTGGTAGTTGTGTCCGTTGATATAGTTGATCTCTTCGGTGTATGCAGGGTAGCCTTGCTCCTTGACATAGCTCTTCAGCTCGGAAATCATCTCGTCGCTGATGATGTTCCAGCCTGCGCCGTAGTCCTCGATGTATGCATTGATGGGGCGTAACATACCTGCCTTCTCGAAGAAGGGGAGCAGATCGAGCTTGGCACTGTCGCAAGCGAGCTTCATCCAATTGACCTGTTTCTTACCGTTGGTGTTGTAGGTGCTTGAGTAGTTGGCGGTGGTGCGGATGCTCTCGATGACCATGGGGATGATGTCGGGGCACTTGCCAGCCAATGTACCCCAGAGGTTAAGTTGCCAGAAGGGAACGAGCTTGACGAAGTGGTCGTAATTGCGCGAAGTGGTGGTGACGGTACCGATGTACTTGCCGTTGGCATCATAGCCCGCTACGCTCTTTGTGTCGGGAGTAGTGCCGTGGTAGTCGGGACCATCCTGCAACTGCCAGGCAACGCCTTTGCGCAGTGCCTCTTCAAAGTAGGTCTGCATACGTCCACCGCGGGTGCCTGAGTAGTCGTTGATGCCTGTTGTCTCGTCCTCGAGGCGCAGGTAGGTGGCTTCTCCTGCTGCGTTGCGGTTGCCGGTGAAGTGGAGTTGGGCCCATGAGGCATAGATGTTGTTGGTTGTCTCGCCACAGCCCGACCAATGGAAGCCGGCATCGATCTGGTTGTTGTGTCCCCACTCGTGGCCCACACCCCAGAAATCGAACTTTGCAGCATCGGGTGTCATGATGGCTCCCAAACTGTTGGCATTACAGTATGAGCCCTCGCCGCCGGCGGCCATGAATCCGTAGTTTGTGGCATAGAAGAGCTGGCGGTTCTTAGCTTGACGACCATATCGCTCCAAACCGAGGATGTCGCGCTCGGCCCATTGCACTTGTTGGTAGAGGGTCATGGTAGAATCTACGTTGGTGGGGCAATGCTGGAGCCATGCCGATACGGGATAGGCCAGCTGTGCATGCTTGGAACGGGTGATGATGATGGTGTTGTCGCTGGATGAGCGTCCCTTGAGCAATTCTATCCAGTCGGCATTGGTCATTGTCTCCTGGTCCCAGTATCCTTGTACGGGGGCATTGATGAAGTGTACCTTTACGTTGGGCGCATGCTCGAAATTGTCGGTGTAGTAGTCCACGAAAACATTACCCTCAGAGGCTGCAGTGATGTAGTTGATGCCATTGCGCAAAGAGTAGCTGCTGGAACTCTCGTCCAGATACCAGTTCTTGATCTTGAGTTTGACTGGATCGGTGCCGATGCCGCTTACCGCTACGATGCACGACTGTCCATTCTTCAGGTATACACCTGTGGGGTTCTCATACTTGTTGTATTGGTTCTTGGTACCCAGACTTCTCTGCAGGGTTGCCAGGGTCATGTAGGGTTCGTACTCGCCTACGCGGAATTTCTTGTATGAGGTGGCATTGCCGAGCAGGTTGTCGACCAACTGCTTCACATCGGCATCCTCGATGCCTTCGCTGCTTGTAACCTCGGGCTTCAGTTCGGTGCAGAGTTCGTCGGCAAAATAGGGGGCGAAGACCTCTTGCTTGCTGTTGTCGTAGGTGTAAGCTGCGATTTCTGATGCAGCAGCGAATCCGTTGGCTCCGCTCTGTATGGTGAAGCGTATCTTTCCGCATTTCACGCCGAGGACGAAATCATAGGAGGAACTGCTTCCGTTCAATGAGAACAGTCCGACATTGGTATAATCGCTCCCCGTGGTAGTGGGGCAATAGGCAACGTATACTTGATCCCAGTTTCCGTTGTTGTTGCCGTCCTGACGTGGGATGTATCGTACGTAGTCGACAAGACTCGTTTCCTTGAGAGTGACGGTAAATGTCACAGGGAAGGTAGTGGGGGTGGCTCCCCATGAACTGTGCCATATGCTGCCTGTGTTGCCGTCGATGGCCTGGGCAGCTTCGTTACCAGGTTGGTAGCTACTTGCAGTGGCGCTGGATAGGGCTACAGCTTTGTCCTGTGCAGTTGCTCCAAGCGCAAGCATCAAAGATGCCAATAATAAGAATGCGGTTTTCTTCATACGTTTCTATTATATTGCAAATTGTTGTATATTAGAACACAGATGACACGGATTATCACTGATGGTAGATAATAGCGTTCTTTGAAATCAGCTAAATCCGTGTTATCTGTGTGCTGTTATGGGTCAGTTGCGCACCCTACAGGTTACTTCACGATGACTTGACTTCGTCGAGCTTGTTCACGTTCGGCTAAAACTCCTTTGTGAAACTAAAGTTTCAGTCGTCGCAAACGACGCTTTCATACCGCGTCGTCACTTAATCACAACCTTGCGGCCATTGAAGATGTAGATGCCTGCCGAGGGGTTCTCTACGGGGCGGCCTAGAAGGTCGTAGTAGATACCTGTGGTAGCTGTAGGCGTTATGACATCGATACCGGTGGTGTCGAACTTGCCTATGGGTACAAGGCGCCACATGGCGGGTGTAGACTTGAACTGTACGTAGCCGTTTGTTGAACTCTGGACGTTCCAGTTGCCATTGGCGTTGCTGATGATAAAGCCGTAGGCATCTTCTGCTATGGTGATGATATAGCTGGTGGGGTCTACAGTGCCATTGGCATAGATGTAGCTGCCGCTGGTACCCACAGCCTTGCCGGTAGCCCAGTTGTAGATGTAGAACTCGCCTTCGGTAACGCCTGGACGGAGGAAGAACCAGAACGCGCGGTCGGTAGCTGATGTAAGTTCACCTGTGCGGAGGGCGCCATTGTAGCGGCCTGCACCATCGTAACAGTAAGCGTACGCTTCAGTGTCCAGGCACTGGAGGTAGTAGCATGTCACCTCCTTGTCGTCGGTGGCAACGGGCACTGTGAGGGCCTTTTGGTATGCAGCCTTCACCTTGTCGTGGATAGCCTTAAGCGAAGCATATACTTCGTCGAGGAATGCGTATCCTTCGTTGAGACGGGCAATGGCAACTTCGCGCTCAGCCAACAACTCTGCCACGTAGGTGGGGAGCTGTTCGTCAAGTATGGTGATGTCGGTGTGGAACTGGATTTCGGGTTCAGTAGCTGTAAGGAGTTCGCCGATGGTGTTGTCAACCATGCCGAGCAGCACCTCGAGTTGTGACTTCATGGCAGCACTGTGGTTGTCAACCACAAGGGTGATGGCCCACAATGAATTGTTGCTGGCATTGTCGGCAGAACCAACGACGTTCTTTGATCCGTCGCAAGAAAGGTATACGTTGGGGTTGGCATTGTTTTGGATGACAAACTTACCATCAGAAGTCTCGATGAGGTTGAAGGCTATGGCCGAACTGGTTGTTGTAGCTTCGCCCTTCACGCGAACTCCGTCGGCAGCCACAGATATGTAGGTGCCACTCACAACGTGCTGGAGATAGTACTGGTTTGCCACACCTGTGGGGACAAGCAGCCAATGTACGTCGGTTTCCTCGACCGGAGTGGTAGATGTTGATACCTTCAGACCTGACGAGAGGCGTTCAAGGAAGGTACGGTTGTAGCGGAGGCTTGCCAGTGCATAGTAGCTTGACTCATACACGGGGACTTTGGCATTGCTGTCGGCACTGAGTGCGGCAATGGTCTTGTCGAGCATCGTCGACCATGTGCCGTAGCTGTTTACCGAGGTGTCTTGATTATCGTATGCGGTTTGTGCTGCATCGACCAGTTCTTGTAATTCGGTGAGGTGGGTAGACTTGTAATAGCCTACGCGAGTGCCTGTGGAATCGGCATAACTGAGGAGGTTCTTAGCGTTGGTGAGCGATTTCTTCAAGACTTCGTACTGAGCTTTCTCGTCACCACCTTCAGCCTTGGTAAGGATTTTCACTTCGCCCTCGACAGCAGCTATGGCTACGAGAGTGGCCTCGCCATTGTCCATCAACGATTTTACATTCTCGGTGATGGTGAAATTCTTGTTGTTGGAGAATGCCAATATCTCGCCGTCAGTCTTGTAGATAGCAAATCCGAGCGCACCGTCGCCATCGCCCTCAACCTTGATTCTGAGGTCGGTGAGTGTGTACAAATACTTGCCTGTGAGTGAGTCGGCTGACATGAAGTCTACGTAATATCCCACCTCACCGTTCTGTCCGTTTCTGGTCTCTCCATCCCAGAAGCTACGTGCGGTCGTGCCATCGTGGCGGTAGGTAACATCGGGAGTACAGTCGTTAATGAACAGAGGCTTGTTGTTGACAGGGTAGCCCTTTGCCTTTACTGATGCGATAGCTGCATCGATATCGGCTTGCGACTGGGTGTATTCAGAGTTTGAGTAGTCGCCTACCAGACGGTTCTTCATGACGCGGAAGAATCCATATGCACGGAAGAATTCGGTGAGGTCTTCCTGGGCAGCGTCGCAACAGTGCTGATAGAAGCGGAGGATCGAGGTTCTACCCTGCTGGTAATAACCGCCGCTCAGGCGGGTCTCACGCAACAACTCGAACAGGCGAGGGTAGAATTGGGTGTTGTTACCTGCACGGTGGTAGTAGAGCCACAAGCGGTAGTACATCTGGGTGAGTGCCCAAATGTTGTTGTTGAAGAAGTCGCCCTCGGCCTTGAACACGTCATATACGTGAGCGAGGTTACCCTCGGTACCGTTCACGCGAGAGGTTCCCATACCCATATACCAAACAGCGATGTTTGAGAAAAGGTTATTGGTAACCTCGGTCAGACCATTTACTGTGAAGAGGCCCTGGTGCTGGTGACCGATCTCGTGAGCGGGACCCCAGGTGGGACCTGCTTCGGTCGCAATCTGTGTGAGAATGCTGGGGGTGGTGTTGCGGTGGTAACCGCAGTGGTCCCATGAACCATACATGTAGGAGTTACCTCCTACGCCAAAGGCCAAACCATGGTGGTTGTAGTATTCGCTGTAGTCGCGACCTTTACAGTACTCGACATAACCCTCGTAGTCGTAAATTTCGCTCTTTTCCTTCCAAGAAGCGTCGTAGCGGGGATAGAGCAGATTCATGGAGTCGACCATCTCTTTGCTTGCCACACCGAGGGTCATGAGTTCAGAGAGCATGATGCGGTCCCAAGCCTCTACGATAGCGTTGATACGCTGGTTCTCGGGCAAGCTTGTGGGCAACTCCTCGGGGAAGAGCTTTGCCAGACCACGGTCGGTGACACCGCCCTCGGTGACATCATGCAGGTTGAACTGCAGCACCTGATGGCGGCCCAGGATGGTGATGTTGTCCAAATTGGCACGCTCTTCGTAGTATACCCAGTCTGCATCGGTGTCTGCGGTGTAAAGGGCATCGCCGTGAGCGTTATAGTAGCTGTTGATGTAACCACCTTCGATGTGAACCTTCAAGTCATCGTATTCGCTCAACTTGTGAGGGAACTTATGATTTGTCTTGTCATAAGTGTGTACCAGATAGTTGATGTAATAGGCACTTCCGTCTGAGGTGACGGGGATTATATTCAGACCGCTTTGCAGACGTACGCCATTGGAATAGCCATTGCTGTAGTTGGGCATCTTGGTGTGGCCCTCGAGGTGGGTAGCCCACAACTCGGCGCCCTCCTTGATCTCTCCCTCAACAAAGATGAACATGAAGTCGAGGTTGTTGGCATAAAGACCGGTGGGGTTATCCATGTTGCTATGGGCATTGTAGCCAAACCATTCGGTAATCTCACCTGCGATACTATAAGGCTCAACCAACTGTACACGGAACTTCTTGGCGTATGAGCCGTCCCAACCGGGCTTGCCGCTCTTTTCGTTAGGCTCGGCCCAACTGTCGTTCTTCACCTTCAGTGTCATTTCGACAAGAACTTCGGGCAGGCCTTCGGCGGTCAGTTCGTCGCGCAGGCGTTCGTCGTCCATCGTGGCATATTCGGCGTTGAGCACGGTGCAGGCTGCATCCTGGAAATACTTGGCAAGTGCAGTCTCGAATGCCTGCTTGTTTGCTGTGAGATAGGCATATTTCTCTTCGAATGCTTCTGTCTTGGCTACATAGTCTGCATATTCAGCCTGCGCGAGCTTCAATGCCTCTTCGTCAACCTCTACAGAAACGAATTTCCACTCTGAAGCGGCCTTGTCCGTTTCGGTACCCCAACGGACAACTCTGCTGTCCATGCCCTTACTGTGCAGACCTACGCTGCCAAGTGTGGGGTCCCAGATGTTGTAGGCATTGGCGCCTTTGTTCGTATTGGCAACAATGTTGAATCCTTTGGGCGAAGCATCGGTCCAATAGGGCTGTTCGTTTACATTGTTCCCTGTTTGAATATACCTACCGGTATAAGCGTTCTGGATAGTGTAGTAGTTACCCGATTTCTGGAGATACCACAGTTGGTCAAAATCCGAATCGTTGCCAATCTGAGCGGTATACAATGTATTGCTCACATAAAACTCAGCCAATGCAGCGTTGTACTCTACGTTGATGATGCGGAACAGACCCTCGGCGGGAGCAACGTATTGTGCACGGAGTCCACATACGCTAAGAGCCAATAAAACAAACAGGTAAAGTTTCTTTTTCATACGTTTTATCATGGATAAAAAGGTTAATAAACATAGTTATTCATAATCGGGTACAAAGTTAAGAATTTTTCCTAAAAACACATGAAAAACGATTTGAGTTTTTACATTCGTTAAATATTACGTGTCCGGTAGGAACCGGAAGTGCCGGTGTGGAAAAATAAAAGGCGGAAAAATCCGCCTTTTAATCTGATTGTGATGTGATTTATTGAATCACTGTTTTTTGTCCGTCAATGATGTAGATTCCGTTCTCGGGATTCTCGATGCGGCGTCCGAAGAGATCGAAAACAACTTTTGATGTAGAGGCGGTTTCGGCATGCTCAATGGATGAGGGGTCGTTGATGGTGATGACACCCGTAACCGTGGCATTGCTGTCGATCGGATTGCCTGAGAGCTTGATGGTATATTTCGCTTTGCCCGTCTTGGTCGGTGTGCCGTGCAGGGTCACGGTTTGGTTCTCCCTGTCGATAATGTGCTTCAGTCCATAGCTTGTGACACCAAGGCAGAGGGCATTGCTTGCGTTGGTATAGTTATATATGATGGGCTGGATGGAATCGCCCAGTTCTATGGTCTGGTCGATAGGACCGGATGTCTCGTCCAATGTGAGGGTAGAGACAAAAAGATCAGGCAGATAATATCCGATATGGGGAGGCTGGTTATAAGCTACATTCTGCCACGCGATACCCATGCGGTAGGTGTGGTCGTGCATGAGGGTCGGTACGCGAAACGAAGTAGGAAGATTCGTGGTGAATACATTCAAGGTCTTGCTGTCATCGCTGCACCAGAGGATAATCTCTTCACGCCAGTCTCCAAAAAGGTCGGCTTGTAAGTTGGGGGTAGACTTGCTGCCGTTGCAAGTGCTTGATGCATTGTAATCGTAAGGATTTTTTCCGTTGATATAAATGCGTGTGGTGCCTGTGCCGTTCCAGTTGTCAATCTTTCCTCCATCGAAAAGTTCTTCTTGCAGGTCGCCGTCCCAGAATATACGGAAGTTCATGGAGGTGGTGCCGCTGCTGGCGACCTTGCCGGTAACAGCACTGCGCTGTTGCTTGTCGTTGGACGAACTGAAGTATGAACCACGGTCCGTGCTTGAGAGTTGTGCTGCAATACCACGTCCGTTGTCGCTTGATCCTGAGGCTTTGAAGAGTATGGCTCCCGTGCCTGCATCGTGCAGGTCCCAACCATAGGGCGATCCCTCATGGATATGGAACAGTTCCAAACCAGGGCGGTCGGGATTGTGGTCGGCCAAGTGCATGGCGTCACCATGTCCAAAGCCGGTAGAGTAGAGCAGCGTGCCGTCGTGGTCGAGTGCTGCTGCGCCCCATATCACTTCATCGCAACCGTCTCCATCGACGTCACCAATTGAGAGGTTATGGTTTCCGTTTCCATACATGGTGCGGCTGCCATCGCTCTTTCCTGTGGGTGCTCCGGGGGTGTATGTCTTGGTGTTGCCCTCGGCATCAGTTACCTTATATTGGTTCTTGTTGTGTGATGAGTGGTACCATTTGTCGGATAGTTGTGTGCCATCGAACCCTACGGCCCAAATATAAGCATAGGTGTAGTAGCCACGCGAGAAGATTCCATAGGCATTCTTGTCTATGCCGTCAAGGTGAGCTACTGCCGCGAGGTAGCGTTCGCCACGGTTGCCGTAGCTCGCTTTATCGGTCTTGCCGCTTCGGTCGTCCCAATTGAATGTTCCGGTACTTTCGGTACCTGCAGTCGTAGCATTACGGTTGGGCTTATAGAATACGGTATGGATGGCTCGTCCGGAGAGCCCTTCAAATACGGTGAGGAATTCATATCCGCCATCAATCCTACCATCGTTATTGCGCCAATTCTTACTATTGTTGCATGATTGTATCTTGCTGTCTGTAGCCGCAGTGCTGACATATTCACCCAATCCATCTTTGCTGCCAGGGGCAGTCTTGCACATCATCTCAGCTCGGCCGTCGCCATCGAAGTCGTATACCATGAATTGGGTGTAGTGTGCTCCTGCACGAATGTTGACACCCAAATCGATGCGCCATAGTTTCTCGGGTGTGGCTTTGGCTCCTCCAGCAGCCCAATTCACCTTGTAGCAGTCGAGGAATACGTTTCCTGTAGTTCCTCCCTGTGAATTGTCTTTGGCATTTGAGGGATCCCACTTGACGATAATCTCGTATTCACCATCTCCGTCAACATCGCCTGCCGAACAGTCGCCGGGTGTATAGGTGCATCCGCTGGCGGTTGGGAGATCAAGGTGCAGCTGATAGAAATAGTCACTCCAGGGCACTATTGCTTCTGTGGTGTCGACTGCTTCTCCATTGACCTTCGTTACCACTTGGTATGTGTGTCCGCTTGTTCCGGTAGCATCGGCGTAGCATGTAGTTGTGTTGATATCCGTGGCAATGGCGCTTCCATTACGTAGAAGGTCGAACGTGGTTGATTTCGTATCGGTGGCTAGAAGACGCCAGCTGACGAACATTCCGTTACTTTGTCCGGGGATGGCTGTTACGCCACGTCCTAAGTCTTCAAGTTGAGCATCAGATGGGTTTTGAGCTCTCATGGGAGAGGTGAAACCAAAAAGCAGGAGGGCAATAAGAATGTTTTTCATTGTATGTATGGCTATACGTAGATTATGATACCAGTATAAATGACGGGTAAAAGTACAAAAAGGAAATGAAATGGACAAATCTTGTTGATATTTTATGTAAACTATTTGTAAACGTGTAAAAAATGAGTACATTTGTGTTAACATGGATCAATTTGGAATAAATAATGCTATGAAGAAAAGTTTAATTTTGATGGCCGCTCTATTGTCGCAATCAATGGCGGCGTCGGCTCAGCAGATAAATGAGACGAAGTATGGTATGCGGGTTGATGCTACCGGCGATACCCCGACTACGGAACTGACGGTGTATGCACCGAATATCATTCGCGTTACCAAATATGCCGATGGATTGGATGAAATGCCTGCAAAGCAGAGTTTTTCGGTAATTCTCGCTCCTGGTGAGGAGAGTGGCAAGTGGACTGTAGAGGGTACGACCTTGAGTACTGCGTATCTGACGGTAAAAATAGATGAGGCTACCGGTGCGGTCCGATTTGAGAATAAAAAAGGTGAGGTGCTGCTATGCGAGGCTTCCGCAGCTAAGGTAGAACCCATTGTCGAGGGAGTTGATAAGGGCACCTATCGTATTGCTCAATCGTGGAGGTTGGATACTGATGAGGCTATATTTGGTCTTGGTCAGCGCCGTAGTCCCAAACTCAACCAACGCGGTGAGGTGGTCGACATTTGGAATCACAACGCAAACATTACCATACCTTATTTTACTTCGGATAAAGGGTATGGATTGTATTGGGATAATGCGGGGCGTAGCCGTTTCGAAGACACGCGTTCGCATACTACGTTTACTTCGGAGGTGGCGCAGGGTGTCGACTACTATTTCCTTTATGAGGACGGTACGCAAGATGGTGTTATCGCCTCTATCCGCCAACTTACGGGGCAAGCAACGATGTTCCCTCTTTGGACAATGGGATACTGGCAGTGCCGCGAGCGTTATAAGACTAGTGATGAGCTCTGCGATGTACTGGATAAGTATCGAGAGTTAGAGATACCCATTGATGGTATCGTGCAGGACTGGCAATATTGGGGCTGCGACTCAAACTGGAATGCAATGGAGTTCATGAATCCTTATTATATCAATAAAGTAGGAGATGAGCAGTGGGCTAAATATCTTCCCGATGATTTGCGTCCTTTGGCGAAAGAATATGTTGAAAAGGGATTGGAACCTCGCATCAAGTCTCCGCAAGAGATGATTGATTATGTGCATAAGAACAATGCACATCTGATGATATCCATTTGGGCTAATTTCGGACCTTGGACACCGCAATTCAAGGAATTGGAGGCAATCGGTGCGCTTTATCCCTTTGAAACCTGGCCGCGCAATCGGGGTGTGAGGCCCTATGATCCCTTCAATGAAGATGCGCGTGCTATATATTGGAAGTTCCTGAGCAAACTCTATGGCATGGATATCGATGCATGGTGGACTGACTCTACGGAGCCCGACCATTTCGAGCATCCGGGTGACGAGGATTATATGACAGCTGCAGGTAGTTGGCGTAGTGTAAAGAACGCCTTCCCTTTGATGACCAATAAAGGTATTTATGAAAACTTGCGTCAGCAGAAAGATAATACCAAGCGTGCTTTTCAAATGACACGTAGCGCCTCGTTCGGTATTCAGCACTATGGTACACTGAGTTGGAGTGGCGATATCGATTCTAATTGGGAGACTTTTAAGAACCAGATACCTTCGGGACTCAACTTCGTATTGTGCGGTATACCTTATTGGAACACCGACCTTGGCGGATTCTTCCGTTGGGATGATAACAACAATCCCCGCAGCCCGCATGCTCAAGAGTTGCAGGTGCGTTGGATGCAGTGGGGCTGCTTTATGCCGCTCATGAGAAATCACTGCTCGTCGCCTATGGTAAATGAAATTTACCGTTTCGGTGAACCTGGGCATTGGGCCTTTGATGTGCAGAAGCAGTATATCGAACTCCGTTATCGTCTCATGCCCTATATCTACAGTAACTGTGGCGATGTGGTGCAACGTAGCGGATCAATGATGCGTGCGCTTGTGATGGACTTCCCTCACGATAAACGTGCTGTCAGACTTACCGATGAATATCTTTTTGGCCGTAACCTTTTGGTGAAACCTATCACTGATCCTCTTTATACCTATAGAGACAATCGTAACAATGGTCATGCCATCTATCCGGAGGTCGAGCGTGCAGCTGCTCCCGTGAAGGTGTATTTGCCTGCGGGAACGGATTGGTGGGACTTTTGGAGCAATGAACGTCATGCGGGTGGACAGACAATCCAGCGTTTGGCTCCAATAGATATTATGCCTGTGTTTGTCAAGGCTGGAAGCATTATCCCCTTTGGTCCTGCAGTACAATATACCAGCGAGAAGCCTTGGGACAACTTGGAAATTCGTGTATATCCTGGTGCGGAGGGCAGCTTTGTGCTCTATGAGGATGAAGGCGATAACTACAACTATGAGAAGGGCGCATTTACGGAGATTCCCTTCCATTGGGACGAAGCGCATGGAACACTCATCATAGGTGCACGAAAAGGCAAATATAAGGGTATGCTAAAGGAACGTACTTTCCGTGTTCATCTCGTAGGTGAGGATTCTCCTGCTGGCGATTGTGATGCGGTGGAAACCATCAATATTCACTATACCGGTAAGGAGGTGCGGGTTAAGCTATGTGAGGGTTCTGTTCCTGATGGAATGGATGATGTGACCCGTTATATTGCCAATCCGAGTTTTGAGGCCGATGCAAAAGCAGGAAACAAATTTACTCCCCAAGGTTGGACGGTAGATAGTCCCACTGCATGGTGGGGTATCAACCGCGGCCAAGGCGGAGGTGATCCTGAGGCTACACATGGGAGCTACATATTTGGCGTATGGGATGAGTCAAATGCACTGCATGCACAAATTAGCCAAACGATAAGCAACTTGCCTAAAGGGAATTACCGACTCTGCGTTGATATGCATGCATCAAATAGCCATAGTGCAACCCGTGTGGGTAATCAATGTCTTTTTGTGAACGATGCTGTAGTATATTTTCGGGATCAAGTGAGTAGGCCCGGTGTAGGCGACAGTTATCCTATGCAGACTCTTATGCTCAACTTTGTTCAGGACAAAGACAATACTCCTATAACTATTGGGGTAGCAACCGATGGCGCTCCATCTGAGACATGGTTTAAGATTGATAACTTCCGTCTCTATAGAGCGGCAGAATGATATGTCCTGTTGATAAAAAGGTATCACGCCAAGGGTTGCTTGCTTTGGCGTGATTCTTTTTCTATAGTCCTATTTAGCTTGTATCTCAAAGGTACTTGCTGGAAGCGACGCTGCATTTACCAGATTGGCTCTTGTGAAAGGCTGCCATCCATATCGGGCGCGAGTGGGGTGTTTTACCGATTTGCTTTGCAGCCAGATGGTATTGCCTTTTATTTCTATTCTGTCGGCAGGATAGTATAAACCATATTCATCGGCTATTTCAAAGGTCTTGAGTGATGTGCCATCTGCTGCGTGCATCTCTTTTGCGTGGTCAAAGGTGAGTACAATGCTCTTGCCTCTATTTTCAGCACTGCGGATGGTTGGGCCTGAGGGTTCAAGATGGGTATAGCCATAGTTGTGGTGTAGGGCGATCCGTCCTAAGCGCTCTCCGATGGGGCGTTTATCTCGTGGGTGTACGTCAAGTGAGTCGCCTTTGTCGCTTGATACTGCCATTTCGCAATGAGCGGTCTGCTTGGCTAATTGGCGTTGTACATCGCGGAAATGAGGCCATGAGGGACGGTTGATACTTGAGAGTTGTACGAAATGGAAGGGCATTGTGTCGTCATTCCACGTCCTGCGCCAACTTTCAACGAGTGTGGGAAACTCAGAGGCGAAAAGTTCTACGTTATGTGCATTCGATTCACCTTGATACCAAATGAAACCTCTCAAAGGGAAACCGGCAAGTGGGGCAATGCCTGCTTCGTATAGGTAACAGGGCTCATATGGGTGTCGCTGTAGAGGATTGGCACTGAGTTTGATGTTTTGTGCACCGCGACTGCGTACCCAGGGCTGTATGCGGTCGTTGTTGCGCCAGTCGGTCAGGATGTCGACCAGTTCAGGATGGTATTCAAGGGTGTGCCGGTCGATGAATGATTCGATGGACGCTCCACCTACAGCATTGCAGATGAGCCCAATGGGTATGTCGAGAGAGTCGGCCAACATAGCTCCGAAGTGATATGCAATAGCGGAGAACTGAGGTGCATTGTCTGTTGTGAGTGTCTGCCATTGGGTAGGTAGGTAGTAGTCAAGGCGGTTGAGCTTTACGAGCGAAATACTGTCCCAATTAATGGCGTCGGTGTATACACGAGGACGCATGTCGTAGATGCGTAGGTCCTTTTTGGTGAGTGCTTCTGCGATGTTCTCTTTTGCGTTAGTGGCTTGGCGTAGCATGAATACCATGTTGGACTGTCCCGAGCAAAGCCAGACTTCACCGACAAGAATGTTGGTGCGCGTCAATGTCGTGTCTCCGTCAGAGATGGTGAGCGATATTGGTTCACGCGTAGCCTTGCGTGGCTTGAAGGTGAGTTTCCATGTTCCGTCAGGCGCTGTAGTCGTGTGTTGTCTCTCTTTGCCAAGTTGCGCTGTAATCTTGCTGCTGGCATTGGCCGTTCCATGGAGTACAAATGGTTTGTCTCGTTGTATTACCATATGGTCGCTGTATATGGCAGGAAGGCTTAATCCGCCATAGTTCCCTGTCATGGCCGAATAAACGGTCTGTGCCAGAATCTCAGCTCCCTCTGCATTAGGGTGTAGTGCATCAGCAAAGAGATCGGGACGGTGATATAGTGGTTTGTGTAAATCGATGAGGTGTGCGCCTGATAGATGGGCAACCTCTTCAATGGCCTTTTGTATTTGTGCGTGCCAATCCCGTGTGCCCGACTTGAAGCGATGATGCCCGTGGAATATCGGAGTCATGCGGCATATCCATACTTCCATCTCGGGATTAACGGCACGGAGGGTGTCGATGAGGGCCAAATAGTCGGGGATGAATTCGTCCCGATAGTTGGGCCAGTTGCGGGGATCTGTGTCGTTGAGTCCGAGATGTATGATGGCTTTGTCTGGGGCAAAAGCCAGAGCCTCTTGGAATGCTTGTTGTTGCGTGTAGGGACGATGTCCATGGTTCAGAAGAGTTGCGCCGGAATGCCCAAAGTTGCGAACCTCATACTCGCTCCCCAACATTTGGCCCAAGCGAGTTGGGTAGGATGTAATTTTGGGATTACGATGTCCATAGCCGTAGGTGACACTATTACCTATGCAGGCAACGCGGATGGGCGATTGCGCAAAAAGACTGCTCATACCTATAAGGCTGAGCAGTATGAATGTGAATAGTTTCTTCATTGTTTATTGTTCCCCTGTTGTATACCTTTAAGTATTTCGCGTTGGAAGCGGTTTTCAGCCATCTGTACGCGCATGAGTTTCTTAGCTGGCAGTATCTTCTTGAATTTTGCGAGATACTCTTTCTCGAGCATGGCGCATTCAATCTTTACGTCGGCCAGTGCGTCAATCATCTCGTTGCATTCTTCTTCAGTGCGCTCATGGGGACGCACTGAACGTACCTTCTTCCACGCACGGCCATTGATTTCATGCTTCTTGCTCTGCAATTCGAAATACAATGGGAAGAATACTGCGCTCTCTTCATTTGTGAGTTCTGCATGATGGATGATAAACTCCTTCTGCTTGGTCTGAAACTCCTCTGCAGTCATGTGCGGACGGCGCACACTATTGCTTTGGGCTTGTGCTGATGAACTGATAAGGATAATTGCACTGAAAGCTAATAATAATACACGTCTCATGATATTACTCGTTTTCGTTATTTGTTAGATAAGAGTATAAAACGTATTCGTCATAGAGCGATGTTGCCATAAATAAATCTGCCTCATCGGTATAAATCATCTCAGACTCTGCCATTTGAGCGGTGGGGAGCTTTGTCTCCTGTATGTACATAAGCCCTTGGATTACGAATACTGTGCTTATAAACATGGCTGCCATATAAAGCCATGGCTTGATACGGGTGAATAGTGTAACTTGGCTTGGCTGGACTTTTGTAAGCTCCGGCTCAGGCAGACTATTCATCAGTTGATCGTGGAAATGCTCGAAGTATCCCTCAGGTGTTCTGAATGGATTCTCTTTTCCGCATCGTGCCATCAATTCTTTATCATCTTTCATAAGCTGATTGTATAATTGTATATCTATGACTATGCTGTAAATAAATGGTTTAAATATCGTCGTCAAAAAATGAACTAATCTTTTTTACGGCTAAGTGATACGATGCCTTCAAAGCACCTATACTGGTTCCGAGGATACTCGAAATCTCCTCATACTTCATGTCGTCATAGTATTTCATGTTGAATACCATGCGTTGCTTGGGCGGGAGTGTCTGAATAGCCTCTTGCAGACGGGTTTGCAGTGAGTCGCCATCAAAGTATGTGTCGGCTTCAAGCTGTGTAGCACAAGTTTCAGGCTCTTCTATTACGACGGTGTTGGTACGATTCAGAAAGGTGATAGTTTCGTTTGTTGCTATTCGGTATAGCCATGTGAGCACTTTGGAATTGCCCAGGAAACCGTCAATGCCTGTCCAAGCTTTGATAAAAGTGTTTTGTAACAGGTCGTTGGCATCATCATGGTTCAGTACCATGCGACGAATGTGCCAATACAGCGGTTCGCTGTAGGCCTTCACTACATCCGAGAATGCAGCGCGGCGCGTTTTGTGGTCGCGCAAATGCTCAATGAGTATGTCTTCGTCGAAGGGTAATGCCACGTATTCTGTTCTATTGTATGTAGTGTGCAAATTTACACTATTTCTTTATATGTACAAAAAATAGTTAGACTTTAAATGTCTTTTCTTCCTGTGCCAATAGCGTATTTGGAAATACGGACTTCGCTTCGTCCAGTAGTATCTGCTCGTCATTATATCGGGCAGAGAAGTGTCCAATTAGTAATTGTTTGGCTTCGCAAAGACGGGCCATCTCGGCTGCTTGGCGGGCGGTTGTGTGACATGTCTGTGTGGCACGTGCGGTTTCGCTTTCGGCAAAGGTGGCTTCATGGAAAAGCAAATCGGCCCCTTTCATGTATTGCACATTGTTCGGGTTGAAGGCAGTGTCGCTGGAATAAACGTACTTGCGGGGTGGTGCTGCAGGAGTTGTCAATCGGCTATTTGGTATTACATTGCCCTCAGGTGTTATGTAATCCTCTCCGTTCTTGATCCGATTGATTTGGCTGATAGGAATTTCGTAGAAATCAATCATTTCGCGCTTAATGTGGGCAGCAGTAGGTTTTTCTTGGAAAACAAAACCGCAGCAAGGCACACGGTGACTTAAAGGAAAGGCACGCACGCTGAGTGAACGATCTTCGTAGATGGTGTCGGTGCAACCATGGGGGAACGAATGGAATTCGATCTTATAGGTTAATCCTTCGCAGAAATAGGCGAGTTGGGGCTTTAGAAGTGTTTCCAGTTCGGGGAAAGCGTGAATGTGTAAAGTCGCAGTACGGCCTAGAAGACCGAAGGTGGAGATAAGTCCAATGAGCCCAAAGCAATGATCGCCATGCAGGTGCGAGATGAAGATGTGTCCCAAACGGGAGAAACTGAGCCGTGAACGCCGGTATTGCATTTGGGTTCCTTCGCCGCAGTCAATCATGTAGAGTTTCTCTCGAAGGTCGATGACCTGTGAGGTTGCATTGTGGCGTGTGGTGGGCAGTGCAGAACCGCACCCCAAGATGTGGACTTCAAATTTTTCCATGGTGCTTTCCTATGATGTGTTTTGTCTTTTGGTGTTGAGGATTGTCGTCCCTTGGTATTGTTGGAAATTCCCTTCTAAATAGAATGTAGAGTCGGTTAAAAGTAAAGGCCGACACACCGGTCGGCCTTTACGGAAGTTATAGAAGTGTGCTTGTGACTTTAGTCAGCAGATTACTTCTTGCCTTCGAGTTGCTCTTTCAATGCAGCGAGTGCATCGATGTCGCCAAGGGTAGTAGCAGCAGCCTTGTTCTCGATAGCGGGAGCAGCCTCTTCCTTCTTTGCGCTCTTCTTGGCAGCAGCTGCAGCCTTCTTTTCAGCGCGCTCAGCAGCCTTAGCTACATCTTCAAAGATGCGGCTGTGAGAGAGGATGATACGCTTAGCCTCCTTGTTGAACTCGATTACCTTGAACTCGAGCTTCTCGTCAGCCTGAGCTTGTGAACCATCTTCCTTAACGAGGTGCTTGGGAGTAGCGAAGCCCTCAACACCGTAGGGAAGTGATACTACAGCGCCCTTGTCGAGCATTTCGATGATGGTACCCTCGTGGATTGAGTCAACCTTGAAGATGGTCTCGAATACATCCCAGGGGTTCTCCTCGAGCTGCTTGTGGCCGAGGCTGAGACGACGGTTCTCTGCGTCGATCTCGAGTACCTGAACGTCGAGCTGAGCACCGATCTGTGTGAACTCAGAAGGATGCTTGATCTTCTTTGTCCATGAGAGGTCGCTAACGTGGATGAGGCCATCTACGCCCTCCTCGATCTCTACGAAGATGCCGAAGTTGGTGAAGTTGCGAACCTTGGCAGAGTGCTTAGAACCTACGGGGTACTTAGTCTCGATACCTGCCCAGGGATCAGCCTTGAGCTGCTTGATGCCGAGTGACATCTTACGCTCGTCGCGGTCGAGTGTGAGGATAACTGCCTCTACCTCGTCGCCTACGTTCATGAAGTCCTGAGCAGAACGGAGGTGCTGGCTCCATGACATCTCTGATACGTGGATCAAGCCCTCAACGCCGGGAGCGATCTCGATGAATGCACCATAGTCGGCCATAACAACAACCTTACCCTTAACCTTGTCGCCAACAGCGAGGTTTGCGTCAAGAGCATCCCAAGGATGGGGAGTGAGCTGCTTCAAGCCGAGAGCGATACGCTTCTTCTCATCATCGAAGTCGAGGATAACAACGTTGATCTTCTGGTCGAGCTCAACGATCTCCTTCGGATCGCTTACGCGGCCCCAAGAGAGGTCTGTGATGTGGATAAGACCGTCAACGCCACCGAGGTCGATGAATACACCATAAGAAGTGATGTTCTTAACAGTACCCTCAAGTACCTGACCCTTCTCGAGGTGAGAGATGATTTCCTTCTTCTGAGCCTCGAGCTCTGCCTCGATGAGAGCCTTGTGTGATACAACCACGTTCTTGTACTCCTGGTTGATCTTAACCACCTTGAACTCCATGGTCTTGCCAACGAATACATCGTAGTCGCGGATGGGCTTAACGTCGATCTGTGAACCGGGCAAGAATGCCTCGATGCCGAATACGTCAACGATCATACCGCCCTTAGTGCGGCACTTAACAAAGCCCTTGATGATTTCCTGTGCTTCGAGAGCAGCATTAACGCGCTCCCAAGATTTAGATGCACGTGCTTTCTTGTGTGAGAGGATGAGCTGACCCTTCTTGTCCTCCTGGTTCTCGATGAATACCTCCACCTTGTCACCAACGGTCAACTCGGGGTTGTAACGGAACTCACTCATAGGAATGATACCGTCTGATTTGTAACCGATGTTAACGATTACTTCGCGCTTGTTCATACCGATTACGGTACCTTCAACAACCTCGTTGTTGCCCACCTTGTTAAGGGTGTTGTCATAAGCTTTCTCAAGCTCTTCGTGTGATACGTTGGTCAACACATCACCTTTTTCATACGCTTCCCAATCGAAACCTTCTACGGGAGCAATGTTCTTTAAGTTTTCCATTAAAGTTAAAATGTTAATAAATAATTAATTACGTTAGACATTATGTTGATATATCTAAATCGGGTGCAAAATTAGTACAAATCAAGCGAATAACCAAATCACCGACAAATTTTCTCAGCATTCACAACCATTTCTCCCTTGAAAGACTAAAAACAAAGGGAAAAATTAGTTTATTTCGTATTTATTTGCGAGATTTGTGGTCTGTTTTCACAAGATAACAACTTAACTCACTAAAGAACAATGGACAAACAGAATCCTACAACTGAAACCATACAGCAAGAGGCCACAATGGAAGAAGCAGTGATGGTACAGCCCGAAAGCAATAAGGAGCAGCGCGCTTATGGAAGCACTGCAGACGTTATCATAAGAATCAAAGAGATCGCCCAAGATCCTCTAAACGCATCAAAAGAGGAACTCGACCAACTCAAACAAACATTCTACAAACTGCACCGCGCCGCCGTGGAGGCTGCACGCCAAGCACACGTGGAGAATGGCTTCGAGCCAGCCGACTTCAAAGTGGACAACACCGAGGAGGATGAGTACAAGGCTGCTATGGCAGTAATCAAAGAAAAGCGCGCCGAACAACAACGCGAGATAGAACGTCAGCGCGAAGAGAACGGCTTGCGCAAGGAAGCAATCTTGGAACGTCTACAAGCCATCCTTGACAACGCCGACAAGGAACAGGCATCGTACAACGATTTCAAGACGCTACAACAAGAATGGAAAGCTATTGGAGAGGTGCCTGCCACCAAGCAGACCGACTTATGGAAAAGTTATCAAGCTTTGACCGAGAGATTCTATGATATCCTAAAATTAAGCATCGAGTTCCGCGAATATGACTTCAAGAAGAATCTTGAGGCCAAGACAAGACTCTGCGAAGCCGCTGAGCGCTTAGCCGACGAGCAGGATGTAATCTCTGCATTCCACCAACTACAAAAACTGCATGAAGAATTCCGCGAAATAGGGCCCGTTGCCAAGGAGTTACGCGAAGAGGTCTGGACACGTTTCAAGGCTGCATCAACCGCAGTCAACAAGCGTCACCAGCAGCACTTCGAGGAGTTGAAGCTACGAGAGATTAACAACCTCGACAAGAAAACTGTTCTCTGCGAAAAGGTTGAAGGTATCGATCTCTCCGTCCTTGAGACCTACAACCAATGGAACGACAAGACTCAGGAGGTCATCGCCCTGCAAGAGGAATGGAAGACCATCGGCTTTGCTCCGCAGAAGATGAACAATAAAATCTTCGAACGCTTCCGCGCAGCATGTGACACCTTCTTCCAACGCAAGGCCGAATTTTACAAAGGCATAAAGGATAGTCTCTCAATAAATCTCGAGAAGAAGATTGCCCTCTGCGAAAAGGCAGAAGCGCTGAAAGACAACATTGATTGGAAAGCTACAGCAGATAAGTTTACCGCCCTACAACGCGAATGGAAAGCCATCGGCGCTGTACCCAAGAAACAATCAGATGCAATTTGGAAACGCTTCAATGCCGCATGCGATGCCTTCTTTGAGGCACGCAAAGCAGCCACTTCATCACAACGTTCTGAGGAGATGCAGAACTTAGATAAGAAAAAAGCTATTATCGACAAACTCGCTGCTATCAATCCCGAAACAGCCACAACAGAGGACCAAGCTAAGATGCACGACCTCATCAAGGAGTGGAACAGCATTGGCCATGTGCCCTTCAAAGAGAAGGATAAAGTTTACAAGCAATACAAGGCACTCATCGACACACTCTTTGACGCCTTTCACAAGCATGAAGCGACAAGAAAGGTTGCACGATTCAAGGATTCCATTAAGGAAGGAATGAATATCGGCCGCGAACGTGAAAGACTTCTCCGCATCTATGAAAACATGTGCGGTGAAATCAAAACTTACGAAAACAACCTAGGATTCCTTAGTGCATCCAGCAAGAGCGGCAATAGCCTCGTAGCTGAAATGCAACGCAAGATGGAGAAATTAAAAGATGAGGCTCAACTCATACTGAAGAAGATTGCTGCCCTCGAAGAGAAAGAAAACTAATATCAATCTCTCTAAAAATCCACATTAGAGGCCACCTGCGGGTGGCCTCTAATCTTATATAGGAATAGGGACAAGAAGTGGCGATAATGTTATATACAACAAAACGTGGGAGCGCTACTGCACTCCCACGTCGCTAAAGGAATTCTTTATTACTAAGCTTACTCTGCCTCTTCAGCTGTATAAGCAACATTCTCTAAAAAGAACTTCTCACAGCCACGGAGCACGTTACGCACCTCAGAGAGCAACTCGTGAGACTCCTGAATAAGATTAAGATACACGAAAGCGACCTTAATATTTTCAGCATCCTCCTGCAAGCGGTGAGTCTGTACTCGACGGAGGTTAGAAATCTCCTTCTTCAGCCACTTACCTTCAGCAGAGAGCTTCTCAGCCTCACTAAAATCACCCGTACGAATCACTTCGCTGATACCACGGAACACAGCAACCAAGCGTTTCTGGTACGGAGCAAACTCCTCAAGGTACTGCGGAGAAAGCGGACGGAAGTTATTATCAGTATGCTCCTTCATAGGATTGGTGATACGAGTTAGCGTATTGAGAATCTGTTGCGCATTATTACTTGAAAGGTAGTACCAAGTATTTTTCTCGAAGGCTAGTCCCTTATCGATACGGCGGAAACCAAGAGTTTCCTGGCGGCGCATCTTCTTGAGCCATGCTTTCTCCTCTACAATCTTACCAAGTGCTGAACGCAACTTACGTACATCCTCCTTGGCAAAAGCTGTTATCACGTCTTCGTAGGTCTTGGCAGCATAGTCAAGAGTATGACAGAGAGTGTCGGCTGCATGACCACTGAGGTTCTCCCACACAACATTCTTATCGTCAGAATTGAGCACGGCATCCATTTTAACATCGCGAACCTCTTCAGAACTCTTCTTGTTGTAGGCGATATGGCTACGAATGAGCAAAGTGATTGCAAGCACTACTGTGATGAGCATACCCACTGGGAAACCGAAGGGGCACAACATGTAGTTGAGCGTTGCCACCAAACCTGCAAGAATGAAGGCTGCACCTGCAGTGAGGAACCAACCACCAATCACAGAAATCACACCAGTGATACGGAATACGGCAGACTCACGGCCCCAAGCGCGATCGGCCAAAGACGAACCCATACCGACCATAAAGGTTACATAGGTAGTTGAGAGGGGAAGCTTCAATGAGGTACCGAGTGCGATCAACAAACCTGCAAGAACAAGGTTGACCGAGGCACGCACAAGGTCAAAGGCTGCGCCATCATCAAGCGCAGCTTCTTCTTGGTTAAAACGATTGCGCACCCAAAGTTTCACCTTACGGGGAGTAAGGTTGTTGACACCATTCACAAAACTCATTCCTGCACGAACAAGCTTACGCGCCATACTTGATGAGCCAAACATCTCATCACCCTCGTCTTGACGAGAAAGGTTGATAGAAGTTTTCAACACTTCGTGGGCCTTCTTTGAGGTAACAAGAGCAAAAATCATGATGGCACCAGCACCAATAAGAAACCAAATAGAGGTAGTGGCCGGCTCATTGAGGAAGCCCATCAGATATGTATCAGGAGTAAATCCTTGAGCAATACCCTCACGGAAGAAGTGAAGAAAGCTATCCAAAGCTGCCATCGTGACACCAATAAAGTTCACCAAGTCATTACCAGCAAAGGCCATAGCCAAAGCGAAAGTACCAATTAAGATAACCACTTTGAACACATTAACCTTGATGGCATGGAGGAATTGCATAAGCACGGTACTCACCACGAAGATGCCAAGGAGCAGCATACTTGTATTCTCATTGAGGAAAGCCTTGATGTCGGGAGTCATAAACGAAGCACCCTTCATGCCCTTAAAAAGCATGAAATAGAGGATAGCCGTCACAGCGACACCACCAAAGACACCAATCTTTGCCGTCAAGCCCTTCTTATAACTATAGGTAAAAATTAGACGAGCAATCCACTGCACAATAATACCAAAGAAGAAGGCTATCGCCACGGAGAGGAAGATACCCGCAATCACCTCCAAGGCCTTGCTCGTATTGAGCAGGTCGCCGAGGGATGCAACGCCCTCCATTGCTTCGCCCGAATTGAGTTTGATGAGCGAGATTGCAAACGAGGCTCCGAGCAACTCGAACACCATAGAAACAGTGGTCGAGGTAGGCATACCCAATGAGTTGAAGATGTCAAGCAGCACCACATCGGAGGCCGTGACTGCCAAGAAGATACACATCACCTGACGGAAATAAAAATGCTCGGGCTGGAACATACCATGCCGAGCAATATCCATCATACCATTACTAGTTGACGCGCCGATAAAAATACCGATTGCCGCAATCGTCATGATGACCTTAATTGATGCCGCCTTGGCACCCACCGCCGAATTAAGGAAGTTCACAGCGTCGTTGCTGACACCGACATTGAGGTCGATGACCGCGAGGATAAACAAGAAACAGATTATCCCGAAATAGAAAATTTCCATAAAATATGTTATTAAAAAAATATTTTCTCGGTACAAATATAATGCATGCCGAGCAAATTATCAAGCATCAGCGAACGAAAGTCTGAAAAATCTTTAAACTAAGGATTGCCCAAGCCCTCACTCGGTCGCAACGCCCACACTTATCCAGCGATTGGCAAGTGCTGTCGCATCGGCTAAGGCGGTAGCCTCATCCACATCATATTGTTCCATCAGCAATGCTGCCAGCGTTTGGGGAGTAAACTCTTTACCCTCCACCTCGCGCCACAACCATGCCGCGCTTTCATTGAGACTGATAACTTTACTAAAATCGATATTCTCGACTCCAGTGCCAATGATAATGTGCTCACCACACATCTCACGCAATTCGAAACCTTTGTTGATTTTCATAAATTTATTGTAGTGTTTGTTTATAGACAATTTGGTTATCTATTGCATCAAATATTCGATATAGCTTCAGCAACACGCGCCTCGCAAACGGCCATTGGGGCCATAATGCAGAGTAGCATCTCCATGCCCAGCCATCGGGCGAATAGCAATGCCCCTTGCGTACGAAATGTTTGGTTGAAGCCACGATATTCTCTACACGACAGTGCTCCGTGCCATAAACGTTGCCGTCGCCCTTGAGTATCACCTGCTCCTCTGCTATTTTAATGATTCTGTGATATACATACTTCCCCGGTTCAATTTCTGCAAGCACCGCATCGCCTACCTTTATCGCTCCAAGACGAGTGAGTACCACCTTATCGCGACGATCCTCCAAAAATGGGCGCATGCTTACCCCACGGACACGGAGTGTTACATCATGTCCTTCGGATATTAGTCCACACACCTCCTTGAGAAAAATCTCATTCGGGAGTTCTAGCGTTTCTAGGTGTTCTTCGAAATCCTTCATCATTTCATTACCTCAGCATAACACACTTCGGCAGCCTCTTGATCGGGGCGACAACCCAACGTATACAACGGAACCCTTTCTATCAAGCGCCCTACGCTATCACATATGCCACCATAAATATGCTTATCCCACTTCATTGCAGACATTGACGGGAGCAACACGGCAAACGCTTGCAAAGGCAAATTGCGGTTGATGCGATTTTCAGGTTCTTGTTTTATTTGCACAAAAGCGCCAATCTGCACGCCATCATTCTTATAGCAGGGTGTCTTACCACTCCAAGGCGAGCCATAGACCATGGCGCCATCCCCCTCAATCCTTACAACGGGATTATCGTCGTTGAGCAGTTCGCTTCCTTCGATATACTTGAGCCACATACTGCTGTGCGTACTCTTTCCTGTTCCACTTTTCCCCAAGAAAAGGAAACCTTTACCGCTATTCTTTATCACAGAAGCATGCACAAGCAATGTACCCATCCCCGCTGACGCAAAGGCATACATCAGCATCAAGGCATTGTTCACAGCAAACGTGCGCAGGCTATCCTCTCCTCGTGTAGCGATGGTTGCCCCACGAAAATCAGGAGCCGTCTGTAGCAAGCCGCAGTAATCACCTCCAGGCGGACTGATAAGCATCTGATAACTGCCATCCGCTAAACGGTATACTCCAAAGTCGGCTGCACCACACTCAAAATCTCCAATCAGCTCACCCTTTTCAGATGGATAGAAAGCATCATCCACGGTCAAGTTGAACAATAAAGTTTCTGCACCATCAACGGCAAAAGGCTCGTATGAAGGCATTTCGATGCCAACCTCACTATCAGACAACTCTACAGCAAAAGAGTGTCCTGCCACCGTGTAGTAATATATCGCCATAAATATCAAAGATAAGGAACAAGCGAAGCCAGCTTCATGCTGTTCGACCCTTTAATTAATATGCAGCAATCTTTTGGCATGGTCTCTCTCAAAGCCTCTTTAACGGCCTCAACATCAGCAAATGTGCGTTCAGAGTGCTTGGTATTTTTAAAGGCCTCGCCCACGAGCCAAACCTCATCAAACCCACACGAAGCCAACCTATCCACGACCTCTTGATGAGCCAAAGCCGTCGCATCACCCAGTTCCTTCATATCGCCCAAGATAGCCATCTTGCGTGGCACCTCCATGCAAGCAAAGTTGTCGAGCGCAGCCTTCATGCTTGTAGGATTGGCATTGTAGGCATCCACGACAAGCTTATTATGCTCCGTTACAGTCAATTGCGAACGATTATTCTGTGGCATATACTCAGAAAGCGCTGCCGAGACGTCCTCATGCGGCACACTAAAGTAGCATCCTACCGTAGCAGCACACAAGGCATTATCCATATTGTAGCTTCCAATCAACTGAGTCGCCACCATATACCACTCACCCGAACAGCGCTGCCACTGAAACTTCAGATAGGGATCGCAAGCGACAAACTTTCCACGCACGAAGTTCCCTTCACCCTGCCCGTAGGCCACCGCATCCAAACCATCAGCGAGACCTTTCAGATGTTCATTATCAGCATTCAAGAATATGGTACGCTTCTCTGTCGTGCGCAAGTAATCATACAGTTCCCCTTTAGTTCGGATAACCCCCTCGAGCGAGCCAAACCCCTGCAAATGAGCCAATCCCACATTGGTAATGAGCCCATAGTCAGGCTCGGCAATCTCCACCAGTTCCTTGATATCTCCAGGATGATTAGCTCCCATCTCTACGACAGCCATCTCATGCTCTCTCTTGATACCGAGCAGCGTGAGGGGCACGCCGATATGATTATTCAGGTTCCCTTGTGTATATAATGTATTAAATTTCTTGCTCAACACTGCCGACACCAACTCCTTGGTAGTTGTCTTACCATTCGTGCCAGTAATACCCACAATAGGCGTACCCATGACACGGCGGTGATGGCGGGCTAGCAACTGAAGCGCACGCAAAGAATTGTCCACAAGGATAATTCGAGGGTCAGACTCATCAGCATAGTCGCTATTATCAATCACCACATACGAGCATCCCTTTCCAAGAGCCTCACCTGCATAGCAATTACCATCAAAGTTTTCTCCGCGCAAAGCAAAAAACATCATACCCTTCTTACACCGCCTAGTGTCGGTAGTAACGCCCATGCTCTGTTCAAAGCAATGGTATAGCAAGTCTATATCAATCATAAACAATCTTATCTCATTTATGGTGGCGAAATTAGTGAAAAACGGGTAAAAAAGCAAGTCTGCTTGATTTTATTTTCCGCCTGGCACCTATACAAACAAAGCAGCGGCCCCACCCTAGTGAGTCCGCCACCCTATTGAAACATTAGTTCTAAAACATCTTCGAAGCATTGGCTTGCAGATAGTGGTCGAGCACCGTGATGGCTGCCATAGCTTCCACGATGGGTACGGCACGTGGCACTACGCAAGGGTCGTGGCGGCCTTTGGCTTGCAAGGTTTGTGGGTTGCCGTGGATGTCGAGCGTGGTTTGCTCGCCCAGTTGTGTAGCTACGGGCTTGAAGGCTGCACGGAAGTAGATGGGCTGTCCGTTGCTGATGCCGCCCTGTATGCCGCCCGAGCGATTGGTGGCCGTAGAGATACCCTCTGCCGTGCCTATGAACTGGTCGTTCTGCTCGGATCCGCGCTCACAGATACCATCAAAGCCACGGCCATAATCGAAACCTTTGCAAGCATTGATGCTCAGCATGGCATTACCTAGCGCTGCGTGCAGTTTGCCAAAGACTGGTTCGCCCAAGCCTACGGGACAGCCCTCAATGACACAAGTAACGATGCCACCGATGGTGTCGCCCTCGCCCTTCACCTTTAAGATGAGCTCTTCCATCTGGCGTGCCTTCTCCGTGTCTGGGCAGCGCACGATGTTGTTCTCGGTGAGCGAGAGGTCGTAGCGGGTATAGTCATTCTCCAAGGCGATGTGTCCCACCTGCGAAGTGTAGGCCTGAATGGTGATGCCTAGTTCGCGCAAGGCAAGCTTGGCGAGTGCTCCAGCTACACAGCGTGCAGCAGTCTCGCGAGCCGACGAGCGACCTCCACCGCGATGATCGCGCACACCATACTTTTGCCAATAGGTAAAGTCAGCATGTGAGGGGCGCAGTACCTCGCGCAGGTTGTCATAGTCGCCCGAGTGCTGATTGGTGTTGCGAATGATGAAGCCAATGGGCGTACCCGTGGTCTTTCCCTCAAAGATGCCCGAGAGAAACTCCACCTCGTCGGGCTCCTTGCGCCCTGTGGTGACAGCGCTCTGCCCGGGACGGCGGCGCTGCATCTCACTACGCACAAAGTCCATATCCACGGCAATGCCCGCAGGCATTCCGTCTACCACACCGCCAATGGCCGCGCCATGCGACTCACCGAACGAGGTCAAGGTGAAGAGGGTTCCAAAGGTATTCACAAATTAGAAATTAGGAATTAGGAATTAGAAGTTAATAACTAGAAATGAGGTCCCGCCGCGATGTTGCTCCCCTGACGGAGAAATTCCTAATTCCTAACTTCTAATTCCTAATTAAATTAATGACAATGTCCGCAGTCGCAGCCACCCTCGTGGTCGCCACAGCCGTCGCAACCACCGCCACAGCTATCGCAGCCACATCCGCAGCCGCCCTGACCGGTGATGATGTTGATGAGCGCCTGAATCTCCTCCTTGGTGGCATCGTGCATAGAGAGCACCTTACCCTCGAACACGAGGCTCATGCCTGCATAGGGATGGTTGAGGTCGATGGTCACAGCCTCGTCCTTCTCCTCTACCACGAGGCCGTTCATGCGCTGACCATCGGCATTCATGAGAGGGATTACATTGCCTGCATAGATCTGCTTGTCGTCAAACTTGCCATCTACACAGAAGATTTGCTTGTCTACATCAAAGATAAGGTCGTCGCGGCGGTCACCGTTAGTCTCGTCCTTGGTAAGGGTGAAGTTGAAGGTGTCGCCCTCCTTGAGGTCCTTAAACTTCTCCTCGAAAGCTTCGAAGGTGAAGCCCAAACCTGTAGTAAACTGGAAGGGCTGCTCGGCGGTAGCCTGCTCCACGAGCTCGCGCTCGCCTTCAAACTCTGTATACATGTCGTACGATACGACAATCGTCTTGCTGGGATTGATTTCTGCCATATTATGTCTTCTAAATTATAATTCTTGTGCAAATATACGATTTTATTTCCTATGGGGAGCAAAAACTCTTATTTTTCATCTTTTATCCTCGCTATTGAGTTAATATTTGCAGAAACAACAAAAGAATCTTAGGTTAAGGGGATTTTGGCTAAGGTGTCGGTGATGGTTTGTAATGCGCTGTGGTATTGGCAAATAAAGACCGACACCCCGGTGTGTGAAGTGACCCCAAGAGTTTGGACAAAAAACTTTAGGGGTTTCTTTATGAACAAAAAACACGATTATGCAGCATTGCTCAAGTACATGAGAATGCTCGAAGAAGGTTATTCCTTTATTCACATTTCTGACAAGTATGGCATTAGCGAGAAGCGGTTGAAATACTTATGGGCTTTATACCAAGAACAAGGAGCATCAGTTCTTCACCGCAAGAAACGTACAATGGTG
>JAZRDT010000056.1:0-44384 GCA_045660385.1 Bacteroidaceae bacterium
CTGTCCCATCAGACCAAAGTGTCAAGCCAAACAGCAGGGAATCGGAGAATACGTAAACCTCTCCAGTATGGCAAAGAAAAAGGTGTAAACCTATTCAGCTAATGAAGCAAAAAAACGTCTACTGAAATCAGGAAAAGACAACTGAGCCTTCAAAAAGTAACTTCCACCGCGGTGGCGCGAAAGTGCCACCGCGGTGGAAGCAAGACGCCACCGCGGTGGCGGAATCACGTCACCGCGGTGACAGGAATTTTTGCAAGTCTGCACCAGGGAAAACGCATTATAAAAAAGTTATAAGAGCCTTGATAATTTACACACAAACAGCTCTTTCTCACGACAAACAATGGATCTTCACGCAGAATATGAATATAAATTGGTAATAATATAGCTGTTGTCCAAGTCTATTAAATTCTCCTCCTAAAATAGGAGGAGTACCCTCAAAGAGGGGGAGGTGGTATGATGGTCTGTTCAATAATACCCCCTCCGCTTCGCTCGTCCCCCTAATCTAGGGGGACAATACGTGTGTTATGGACAACTCCTATATTATCTCCAAATTGAAAGTAAAGAATTAAAAATTAAGAATTGCTGGTGGATGATTTCTCTGCCAGGGGTACTGCCAAGGGGATTGGCAGTGAGCTATGTGCTGAAAATCAGAAAGATTAATGTGACCTTTACTGCCAATGCCAGGGGGTAAATGCAGATTATTATATACTTAACTTTTGCAGGTGCGGAAGTAGTAAATGAAGATAAATGGACTTAAAGGTTCCGTGTCGGCGTTATCGTTAACGTTAACGTCATCGTTGCAGCGCTTAGTGCTACACACTCTGTCACCGCCAACCGATTTATAAACTTTCTTATAGGGGGAAACGACGTATTCTAAGCGGCAGACAGGCCGATTATGCGAGTTGCTAAGGATAGGGTGGTGTTACTCCTTTTCCCACGTAGGGTAGGGGTGCTTGCTGATGTAGGCATTGTAGTAGCGGGGATTGCCGGTAACCTCGGCACCCAAGAAGGCGGGGCGGAGAAATTGCTCGTTGACATCGGCGAGCTCAATCTCGGCAAACACGAGTCCTTCGTTGTCGCCATGAAACTCATCCACCTCGATGGTGTGCTTGCCGTTGTGCACGAGGTAGCGTGTCTTCTCTATGCGGCCCTTCTGGCAGAGGGTGAACAGTTCGCGGGCATCCTGCAAGGTGATCTCCTTCTCCCACTCGAAGCGGCTGATGCCATCCATGGATGGTCCCTTGATGGTGAGGTAACCTTTGTCGCCACGGGTGCGCACACGTACCGTATGGCCATGGCCGCTACAGATGTAGCCCTGCAGTATCTCGGACTTGTCGAAGGCGAGGGTGCGGTAGCTGTCGTCGGTGACGAGGAACTTGCGCTCGATCTCTTGCATTACTCCTCGTCCGAAGAATTTGACATGAGGAACGACTTGATGAAGCCGTCGATCTTACCATCCATGACGCCACCAACGTCGGAGGTCTGGTGACCTGTGCGGTGGTCCTTCACGCGGCGGTCGTCGAACACGTAGCTGCGTATCTGTGAGCCCCACTCGATCTTCTTCTTGCCTGCCTCTACCTTGGCCTGCTCCTCCATGCGGTGCTGCAGCTCGCGATCGTAGAGTTGTGAGCGGAGCAGTCGCAGGGCGTTCTCCTTGTTCTTGGGCTGGTCGCGCGTCTCGGTGTTTTCGATCATAATCTCCTCCTGCACGCCGGTGTAGGGGTCGGTATACTGGTAGCGGAGGCGTACGCCTGACTCTACCTTATTTACGTTCTGTCCGCCGGCACCACCGCTTCGGAAGGTGTCCCACGAGAGCAGGGCGGGGTTGATCTCGATCTCGATGCTGTCGTCGATGAGCGGTGTTACGAACACAGATGCAAAGGAGGTCATGCGCTTGCCTTGTGCATTGTAGGGCGACACGCGCACGAGACGGTGCACACCGTTCTCACCTTTGAGGTATCCGTAGGCAAAGGGGCCCTCGAGCTCCATGGTGACGGTCTTGATGCCTGCCTCGTCGCCCTCCTGGAGGTTCGATACGCGCAGCTTATAGCCATTGGCCTCGGCCCAACGCATATACATGCGCATCAGCATCGATGCCCAGTCTTGCGCCTCGGTGCCGCCGGCACCGGAGTTGATCTTGAGTACACAGTCCATATTGTCGGCCTCCTCGCGCAGCATGTTCTTCAGCTCCAGTGCTTCGATAGCCTCCAGTGCGGTGGCATATGCCGCATCGAGCTCTGCCTCGGTGATGAGTTCGTCCTTGCAGAATTCAAAAGCTACCTCTACCTCATCGGCCAGGCTCTTCACCTGCTTGTAGCCCTCGATCCATGCCTGCAGGTCCTTTACCTTCTTCATCTGCGCCTCGGCCTTCTTGGCGTCGTCCCAGAATCCGGGCACCTGTGTGCGCAGCTGCTCCTCTTCAACCTGTATCATTTTGTCCTCGATGGCGAGATAGCGATTGAGCGCTTCGGTGCGCTCCTTAACATCCTTCAATTGGTCAAGTGTAATCATCTGTGTTCTATAGAATCTGTTTTTGCGGCGCGAAGATACGAATTTTTCCGCAATTAGTTGGTATCGTTGCCTATAAAATAGGGGTTGGGGATGGTATTTGGGGAGATGCAGTGCGAAATGAAACCGAAACAGATTCTTAAAAAAACCGAAAAAGCATTTAATATGCCTATTTTTGATGGCTGTGTGCAAGAAAATGAGTAAATTTACACGTTTTTTGTAAAATGAAGTGTGATGAATAATACGCCGACTGTAACGAAGAACCTCATAATCATCAATATCCTTTGCTTTTTTGGCGCTATCGTGGCCGAAAGGTATGGTATCAATCTCAATGATGTGCTGGGACTTCACTATTTCGAGTCTGAGAAGTTCAGACTCTACCAGTTCTTTACCTATATGTTCATGCATTCGGGATTCGAACATATATTCTTCAATATGTTTGCCGTGTGGATGTTCGGACGTATACTTGAGACCGTGTGGGGGCCGTCGCGATTCCTTTTCTACTATGTGCTGTGCGGTGTGGGTGCCGGTCTAGTGCAGGAACTGACACAGTATATTGACTTCATGCCCTATATGGCCGACATGGAGCAACTCTCGACCTATGCCCCCGATGCGGTGATTCCGATCCATGGAGTGTCGCACACGGCAGCGCAGTGGCTCACGATGTATGAGCGTGTTATCAGCGTGTCTACGGTGGGTGCTTCGGGTGCAGTGTATGCCATTCTGATGGCGTTCGGCATGATGTTCCCCAATCAGGAACTGTTCATCTTCCCGTTGCCTATGCCCATCAAGGCCAAGTGGCTCATCATCGGCTATTTTGTGATAGAGCTCGGACTGGGCATCATGAACAACGATGGAATCGCCCATTTTGCTCATCTGGGCGGCATGGTGTTCGGCTTTTTGTTGATTGTATATTGGAGAATGAAGGGTACACGCAATGAACGGATTTATTGAAGACTTGAAGCGGACGTTCAAGCAGGGCAACATCGTTGTCCGTCTTATCTACATCAATGTGGCGGTATATGTGCTGGGCTTGTTGGCGGAAGTGGTGCTGGGCTTGTTCAATATCCAGGTAGCGCATCTGTGGAGCTACCTCTATCTGCCAGCCGACCTGTTGCAGCTGCTGCGTAGGCCCTGGACATTGATCACCTATATGTTTCTGCATGCCGGGGTATGGCATCTGCTGGGAAATATGCTGTGGCTGTATTGGTTTGGCCGTCTGTTTCTCTACTTCTTTTCATCGAAGCACTTGCGCGGACTCTATGTCGTGGGCGGACTGATGGGAGCGGTGTTCTATATCGCCTCCTACAACCTGTTTCCCGTGTTTGCCGGCGACCTGTATAGTGCCACGTTGGTGGGGGCTTCGGCTTCGGTGCTGGCTATAGCGGTGGCTACGGCTGTGCGCGAGCCTGACTATCGGATCAATCTGATGCTGATAGGTCCGGTTCGACTGAAATATTTTGCCCTTTTCATCGTGCTTTTCGATATCCTCTATGTGGGCGGAAGCAATGCGGGCGGACACTTGGCACACTTGGGCGGTGCCCTGGCAGGATGGTGGTTTGTGCGCGGCATCAACCGTGGTTACGATATCACTCGTTGGGTAAACGCATGTATCGATGCCATCGGGGCGATCTTTCGTAAACGTGAACGCAAACCGCGCAAGCCGAAGATGAAGGTGCATGTCAATAATGCTGCTGGCAATGACCGAAAAACGGACTACGACTATAATGCCCGCAAGAAGGCGCAGTCGGATGAGGTGGATCATATATTGGAGAAGTTGAAGAAATCGGGATATAGCAGTCTGACCGACGAGGAGAAGCGCAAACTCTTTGATGCGAGCAACCGATGAAGTGGTATGCCAAAATACTGCTATGGCCAATCCTGGCTGTCAACCTGCTGGTGGCGCTGCTGCTCATGGGATGTGCCTATAGTCCGGTGCTTCCCGTAGAGTCGATGCCTCTGCTTTCGCTGGCGGGGCTTGCCATGCCCTTTGTGCTGGTGGCCAATGGGGTGTTTCTCATCCTGTGGTTCGTGCTGTATAAGCGTTTCATGCTGGTGCCGATTGTAACTTTTCTTGTGTGCTTCCCGCAGATCCGTGTTTTCTTGCCCATCAATCTATCCCGGCAGACACCTCCGGAGGAGAGCATCAAGGTGATGTCGTACAATATCCTCAGCTTTAACCTCAACAGCTCTACGGCCAATCTTGATAACCCTCTGATTGCGTTCCTTGAAAGCTCGGATGCCGATATCATCTGCTTGCAGGAGTTCCCGTTCTCAGCGCTGAAGAGCAAGGGTGCCAAGGAGCTGCTGGCAGCCTATCCCTACCGCTCGTACCTGCTCAACAACTGGTCGGTATCGAAGTCGCACTACCTGTGCTGCTTGTCGAAATTCCCTATCTTGAGTGTCGAGGATGTGGATTTCAACTCTACAAGCAACGGATGTGCCAAGTATCGCATACTGCATGGTACCGATACGCTGGTGATTTATAATTGCCATCTGCAGTCGAACAACCTCAATGCCGAGGACAAAAGTGTCTACGAACAGCTGCTGTCCGATCCTAACAAGGACAGGCTGCGCTCGGAGGGTACGCGTGAAATTATAAAGAAACTGCGCGATGCCGTCTCCAAACGTGCCGCACAGGCCAATCTGGTACTTGCCGAGGTCAAGAAGGATACCTCGCCCTATGTCATCGTCTGTGGCGACTTCAACGACTCGCCTATATCCTACACCCATAAGCTGTTTACGCAGGAGCTTGCCGATGCCTATGTGCGCAGTGGCAATGGTCCGGGATTCAGCTATAACCGCAACAAAATCCTTTACCGCATCGATCATATCCTCTATTCGCCTGCCTTTGAGGCCTATGATTGTGTGGTGGATCATTCGGTCAAGACCTCTGACCACTATCCCATCTCATGCTATTTGCAAAAGAACGTATCAACACATAACTAACTATTATCCGCAATGAGAATCATAATACAGCGTGTGCGCAATGCATCGGTTACCATCGGCGAACAACTCTATTCGTCCATTGGTCAGGGCATGATGATATTGGTGGGCATCGAGGATGCCGATAACGAAGAGGATATAGCCTTCCTTGTGAAGAAGGTGGTTGCCATGCGCATCTTCGATGATGAGAATGGGGTGATGAACCGCTCGGTGATGGACATCGGGGGCGAGGTGCTGGTGGTGAGCCAGTTTACCTTGCATGCCTCAACGAAGAAGGGCAACCGCCCGTCCTATATCAAGGCGGCCAAGCCCGACATCTCGGTGCCGCTCTACGAAAGGTTCTGCGATGCGCTCTCTACCGCTCTCGGCAAGCCGGTGGAAACGGGTGTTTTTGGCGCCGACATGCAGTGCGCGCTCATCAATGATGGGCCTGTAACCATCTTCATGGACAGTAAAAATAAAGAATAAGTGAGGGAAACATTTGCTTGTGTTGCCTTAAACGATTAACTTTGCTTCGGATATCTTGAAGTAGGAATTATGGACAGTAACCCCATTACCCTTGAGGAGGCACAGCGCCAGGCCGATGAGTGGATACATACTTATGGTGTGCGCTATTTCAATGAACTGACCAACATGGCTATACTCACCGAAGAGGTGGGCGAACTGGCTCGCGTGATGGCCCGCACCTATGGCGAGCAATCGTTCAAGGAGGGCGAAACTCCCAATTTGTCCGAGGAAATGGCCGATGTGTTGTGGGTGCTCGTGTGTATGGCCAACCAAACGGGTGTAGACCTCACTGAAGCGTGGCGACGCACCATAGAGAAGAAAACCAAGCGCGACAACACGCGACATCTGAACAATGAAAAATTAAAATGAAACAAAGATATATGGAACACTATCACGAAACAGAAGCGACAAACAAGTACAACGATGCACTTGCACTCTACACAACAGCATTGCCCGATGACGAGGTGAAGGCAAAAACAGCCCGTATCATTGAGAAATTTGTAGACGAGAACGATACCGAAGCGGTAAAGAAATTTCTCTTCAGCTGTATCGACCTCACTACGCTCAAGACAGAGGACAGCGAGGAGAGTGTGCTGAAGTTTACCGAACGTGTCAACGATTTCGAGGATCAGTATCCCGACCTCAAGAACGTGGCAGCCATCTGTGTGTATCCCTGCTTTGCCAAGATTGTGAGCCAGTCGCTCGAGGTAGAAGAGGTGGACATTGCCTGCGTGTCGGGTGGATTCCCCTCATCGCAGACCTTCACCGAGGTTAAGGTGGCCGAGACTGCTCTCGCCCTTGCCGATGGTGCTACGGAGATTGATATCGTCATCCCCGTGGGCAAGTTCCTCAGCGGAGATTATGAGGGAATGTGCGATGAAATCGAGGAAATCAAGTCGATCTGCGGTGAGCGTCACTTGAAAGTGATTCTTGAGACGGGTGCCTTGAAGTCGGCCGAGAATATCATGAAGGCTTCTATCCTGGCTATGTATAGTGGTGCCGATTTCATCAAGACCTCGACCGGCAAGCAGGAGCCTGCAGCTACACCCGAGGCGGCTTATGTGATGTGTCGTGCCATCAAGGCGTACTATGAGAAGACGGGGCGTAGGGTAGGTTTCAAGCCTGCCGGTGGTATCAACACGGTGTACGATGCCTTGATGTATTATACCATCGTGAAGGAGGTGCTCGGTGAGGAATGGCTCAATAAGGAATTTTTCCGTATAGGTACCAGTCGCCTGGCCAATCTGTTGCTGAGCGAGATTGTTGGTGAAGAGGTGAAGTTCTTCTGATCATTATAAACCATGATGTCATAGGCAATGGGGCAGAGGGGGATAATGGCGTGTTTGTTGCTGCTCTGCTCATTGCTTCCTGTTTCAGCGCAGTTTGTAGCATGGGAAACCTTCGTCGAACAGCTTTTTCTTGAGGCTGAGGTTGAGGGTGAGGAGGGGGCCTTGGCCGAGAACCTCTACGATGACTACGTCTATTTGCATGCCCATCCAATCAATATCAATAGTGCCGACAGCACCGAACTGCAGCGATTGGGTTTCCTTACCGATATCCAGATAGAGGGCATACATTATTATATCTATAGGTATGGGGCGTTGCGCAGTGTGGGCGAACTGATGCTGATACCCGAGCTCGATTACCATACTCGCCAGTTGCTATCTTATTTCGTCACCTTCGGTGACACCCGGAAGGAGGAGGTGGATGCCCGCGACAGGTGGCGCAGGATGCTGACGCAAGGGCGTAGCGAACAGTCGTCCCGGATGGATATACCGCTCTACCGCCGTGAGGGCTATGCTCCCCGTACGCAGAGTGCGCTCGATGCGGCTCCCTCGCGCTACTACATGGGCCATGCGTTGTATCACAATATCCGATATAACTATCGCTATGGGACACGTTTGTCGTGGGGAATCAGCGCAGAAACCGATGCTGGCGAACCCTCCTTTACGGCCGCGTTCCCTCGTCCCGACTATCTCTCTGGATATGTGCAGTTGGGCGATATGGGATTGCTCCGTAATCTGGTGGTAGGAAACTATCGATTGCGTTTCGGGCAGGGACTGGTGCTCAACTCTGATTTTGCCCTGGGAAAGACGATGCTGCTGCAGGGGTTAGGACGGCAGTCGGCATCGGTTAAGCCGCATCGTGGTACGGGTGAGGGTGACTATTACTCCGGTGCGGCAGCAACATTGGCCTGGCAATCGTGGCAGATGACAGTGTTCGCTTCGTATCAACTGCTTGATGCTACGCTCGACGGGGCCTCCATCAGTACACTGAAGACGGATGGGTATCACCGTACTCCGTTAGAGATTGCAAGGCGCAACAACACGCGTGGTAATCTGTTTGGTGCACATCTGGGCTATAGCAATCATGGTCTGCATCTGGGTTTCACCGCTATGTATCAGTCATTCAACCGCCGCTTTGCAGTTCCCAAGCAGAGCTATAAGCGCTATGCCCCGCAAGGTAACGCCTTTTTTAATGCTTCTATAGACTATGCCTGGCATCATCATCGGCTGAGCGTTGTGGGCGAGACTGCTGTAGATGGTAAGGGGGCCATAGCAACTCTCAACACCCTACGGCTGAAAGCGGCCGATCAGCTACATGTTACCCTGCTGCAACGTCATTATGCTCACGACTTCTGGGCTCTGGAGGGTAAAAGCTTCTCGGCCTCGTCAGATATCCGTAACGAACAAGGCGTTTATCTTGGGGCCGAATGGCAGCCTCATCGCAAACTACAGCTGACAGCCTATGCCGATGCGTGCTATTTCCCCTATCTGCGCTATCGGGTGAGCGCTCCCTCCTATGGTACAGATGGGGTTGTGAGCGCTACTTATAGCGTGAATAATGGGCATCAGGTAATGTTGCGCTATCGTTTCAGACTGAAGCAACGTGATGTGTCAGAGGGGTATCGTCTTGTGAACGGAGGATTGCTGAATGAGTGTACTCACCGCATGCGTGCACAATGGATCGGTGAGTTTACGCCTCAGTTGAACTGCCGGACATTGATCGAGGGATGTGTTGTACAAGCCGAGGAACCGGGTTTAGGCATACTGGCAAGTGCCCAGGCAACCTATTCACCCGATTGGGATGCTCATTCGTTAAGTGTTGCTTTAGGGGTTACCGGATTCAAGGCCGACTATGCTGCCCGTCTTTACAGCTATGAGCGTGGACCTCTTTATGCATATAACTATCAGATGTATAGCGGGACGGGACTGCGTGGATATGCGCTCGTGCAGTATGGCCATAAAGACTCTCCGCGCCTGACCTGTACGGCTAAGTTGGGTGCCACCCGTTATTTCGACCGTGCCACCATCGGAAGTGGAGCAGCCATGATTGATGCGTGCCACCGCGAAGATGTGCAACTGCAGGTGCGTTATACCTTCTGATGCCATTATTGGTGTGGTTATCGAACTTTTCATGGTATCTTCGTTCGAGATAATAAAGAATTTAGTACCTTTACACCGTAAAGACATAAGCATCATCTGACATGGTACTCAATTATATCTGGATTGCATTTTTTCTCGTCGCCTTTGCTGTAGCACTGGTGCGCCTGATCTTCTGGGGCGACACGGAGGTGTTCCCTGCAATCATGAACTCTACCTTTTCATCGGCTAAGTCGGCCTTTGAAATTTCGCTCGGACTCACTGGTGTGCTTTCGCTTTGGCTCGGTATCATGCGCATCGGAGAGAGGGGTGGGGTAGTGAATGTCGTGGCTCGATGGCTGGCTCCGGTGTTCTCGAAGATTTTTCCCGATATTCCCAAGGGACATCCTGTGACGGGGACCATCTTCATGAACTTTGCGGCCAATATGCTCGGCCTCGATAATGCAGCCACACCTATGGGCCTTAAGGCCATGGAGCAGCTGCAGGAGTTGAATACGGAGAAGGATACGGCTACCAACCCGATGATTATGTTTCTTGTGCTTAACACCTCGGGCCTTACGCTTGTGCCTATCAGTGTCATGGTGTATCGTGCCCAGCTGGGAGCTGCGCAACCTACCGATGTGTTTGTACCTATACTTCTTGCCACCTTCTTCTCCACCGTGGTGGGTTTGATTGTCACTTGCCTGTATCAGCGTATCAACCTCTTTAACCGCACGCTGCTGCTCTTTCTGGGGGCTCTATGCGCATTGGTGGCACTTATCATATGGGGTTTCAGCGCCATGCCGCGCGAGCAGATGGATGTGGTGTCGTCTACCTTTGCCAACGTATTCCTCTGTGGCATTATCGCTTGCTTTATTATCGCTGGCATGCGTAAGAAGATCAATGTATATGACACCTTCATAGAGGGGGCCAAGGAGGGATTCCAGACGGCTGTGCGAATCATCCCTTACCTCGTGGCCATTCTTGTAGCTATCGGCGTGTTCCGCGCTTCGGGTGCTATGGACTTCCTCATCGACGGCATCGCCTGGTGTGTCGCTCTCGTGGGAGGCGACACCGAATTTGTGGGCGCTCTGCCTACGGCACTGATGAAGCCTCTTAGTGGCAGTGGCGCGCGCGGACTCATGGTGGATGCTATGACCACGTATGGGGCCGACTCCTTTGTAGGTCGCCTTGCTTGCCTGTTCCAAGGTGCTACCGATACCACCTTCTACATCCTTGCTGTATACTTTGGCAGTGTAGGTATCAGAAAGACGCGCCATGCCGTCACCTGTGGTCTGCTTGCCGATTTGGCTGGCATAATTTCGGCTATTTTCATTTGTTATTTATTCTTTGGATAGTTTGCTCTGAGAACTCGGAGTTCTCGGAGTACTCTGAGTTCTCATAATTCATAATTCAAAATTCAGAATTAACACAAATATGATTACCTATCAGACTGACGGCACACGAATGCCCGACATTAAGAAACGACCTACTACTGCATGGATACGCAGCGTGGCTGCCACCTATGGCATGAAGGTGGGCGATGTGAACTATATCTTCTGCAACGACGAGCGCATACTTGAGGTGAACCGTGAGTATCTGCAGCACGACTATTATACCGATATCATCACTTTTGACTACACTGAGGGAAACATCATCAGCGGTGACCTCTTCATCAGTCTCGATACGGTGAGGACCAACAGTGAGCAGTTTGCCACTGAGTACGAGGAGGAGCTACACCGAACCATCATACATGGCATATTGCACCTATGCGGAATTAACGACAAGGGGCCCGGCGAGCGCGAAATCATGGAGGCTGCCGAGAACAAGGCGCTGGCAATGCGCGGATAAAAGGAAAGGAGATCTTTAGAGGATCTCCTTTTTGAATTGTTCTACCGAACGGTTTACCTGATGTATATTTTCCAGTTGGTCGGCGCAGAAGGTGTGTGCGGCTTGCCTGTAGTAGGGCATGCGCAGTTCAAGCATCTGGCGGATATAGGCACGTAGCTCATCGGGGCTCTTCCCTGCCACGAGCGGACGTTGTGTGCGAGCTATGGTGAGTCGGGTAAAGATGACGTCGACCGAGGCCTCAAGGAATACGGTAATGCCTTGACGGTTCATATAGTCGATGTTATCAAAGAAGCAGGGGGTGCCACCGCCTGTAGATATCACTACGTCTTCAAATTCGGCCACTTCGTGTAGCATGTTGCGCTCAATCTCGCGGAATGCTTCTTCGCCGCGTTCGGCAAAGAGTTGCGATACCGAGCAATGGTAACGACCCTCTATATAGTGGTCGAGATCGACAAACTGCAAGCCAAGGTCGCGGGCAAGGGCCTTACCGAGGGTAGTCTTGCCGGCTGCCATGAAACCGATGAGTAGGATGCGTGTCATGGGGTTATTTGCTACTCTTGCGGCGACGGGGGGCAGCAGGCTTCTCTGCAGCCTTCTCGATAATCTCCATACATGCGGCGAGGTCAAGCGAAGCGGGGTCTACACCAGAGGGAATCTTATAGTTCTTACCACTCATGGCGATATAGGGACCATATCGTCCGTTGAGAATCTCCACATCGGGGTTCTCGTCAAATGTCTTGATCTGTCGTTTCTGCTCGTATTGTCGTTTCTGTTGAACCAGTTCGATGGCTTCGTCAAGACTTACACTTAAGGGATCAAGTGTGGCGGGCAGACTGACATACTCCTTGCCGACCTGTATGTAGGGACCAAAGCGGCCTACATTGACTGCTACGGGTACTCCTTCCCATTCGCCGAGTGTGCGGGGGAGGGCAAAGAGGTTCAATGCCTCATCAAGGGTGATGCTATCGATGGACTGTCCTTTCTGTAATTGGGCAAAACGGGGCTTCTCGGCCTCGCTGGCTGTGCCGATCTGCACTACCGGACCAAAGCGGCCAATCTTCACTGATACTTGACGGCCACTCTTGGGGTCGGTCCCGAGGATGCGTTCACCGACCTTGCGTTCCTGTTTCTCGTTCATCGTCTTGTCGATGAGGGGAGAGAAATCTTTGTAGAAGGTTGCGATAACACCATCCCATGGCTTTTCGCCCTCGGCCACTTCGTCGAATTCCTTCTCGATGCTGGCGGTGAAGTTATAGTCAAGCACCTGAGGGAAATATTGAATGAGGAAGTCATTGACTACTGTTCCTATATCGGTGGGTTTGAGGCTTGCCTTCTCGCTGCCATAGGTTTCGTGCGTCATCTTATCAGTCATCTTGCCATTCTTCAGCTTGATGACATTGATGGTGCGCTCCTGGCTGGCACTGTCCTCCTTGACTACATAGTCGCGGTTCTGTATTGTGCTGATTGTCGGGGCGTAGGTAGAGGGACGGCCTATACCGAGCTCTTCGAGTTTCTTTACGAGGCTGCCCTCATTGTATCGGTTGGGGCGCTGTGTGTAGCGCTCTGTTGCTTGTATTTCGCTATATTGCAGTTGCTGGTGGCATTGCAAGGGGGGGAGCAGACTCTTATGACCTTCGCCTTCCTCATCGACGCTTGCACGGTATACACGCAGGAAACCGTCGAACATGAGAACCTCGCCGGTCGCGGTAAAGGTGTAGGGCGAATTACTCACGCTGATGGTGGCCGTAGTCTTTTCAAATTGCGCCTCGGCCATCTGTGAGGCGATTGTACGCTTCCAGATGAGTTCGTAAAGACGGCGTTCGGCCGATGGAGCGTCAATGCTCTGGCGGTCCATATAGGTGGGGCGTATAGCTTCGTGAGCCTCTTGTGCACCCTTGGCCTTGGTCTTGAAGTTGCGCATCTGATGATATCGCTCGCCCATGCTCTCCATAATCAACTTTTTACTGGCACCGAGGCAGAGTCCCGAGAGGTTGGTTGAGTCGGTACGCATGTAGGTGATTTGTCCTGACTCGTAGAGGCGCTGTGCAATGGTCATCGTCTGCGATACGGAGAATCCCAACTTGCGGGCAGCCTCCTGTTGCAAAGTCGATGTGGTGAAGGGAGGCGCCGGAGATTTGGTGCCCGGCTTCGTCTGTACCTCCTCAATGGTGAATGTTGCTGTCTTGCATGATTGGAGGAATGACTCGGCCTCCTCTTTTGTCTTGAAGCGGGTACCCAACTCGGCCTTCATCTCTGTCATGTTATCATCTGCGTCGGGTACCATGAAGGTGGCTACTACGCGGTAGGCTGCTTCGGGCTGGAAGGCTTGTATCTCGCGTTCACGTTCTACGATGAGTCGCACGGCCACTGACTGTACGCGACCTGCCGAGAGCGACGGTTTCACCTTTTTCCACAGTACGGGCGAGAGTTTGAAACCCACGATGCGGTCGAGCACACGGCGAGCCTGCTGCGCATTGACAAGATTGATGTCGATATTGCGAGGTGCCTGTATGGCTGCAGTGATGGCATCCTTGGTGATTTCGTGGAATACGATACGCTTGGTGTTTTCTGCCTTCAGTTCAAGCACTTCGTATAGGTGCCAGCTGATGGCTTCTCCCTCGCGGTCCTCATCGGATGCGAGCCACACGGTTTCTGCTTGTGATGCTGCCTTGCGTAAATCGTCTACAACCCTCTTTTTATCGGTGGGAATCTCGTAGGTAGGGGCGAATGTGTCGATATCGATGCTGAAATCCTTTTTCTTCAGGTCGCGAATGTGACCGAAACTTGACATCACCTTATATTCCTTGCCCAGAAATTTCTCTATAGTTTTGGCCTTAGCCGGAGACTCTACAATTACTAAATTCTTTTGCATAACTTCAAAACGCCTTCACGAATCTGGGCGCAAAAGTAGACAAAAAAATTTAATCCCTATTATAAATAGGTATAAAAGTGTCTTTTTTTGTGTTAACAAACCTTTTTCTATCGTACTTGCTGTGGTATCAACATCTTGTCTTGCGCCTACGGAATGGGAATAGTATCTTGTTCCCTCTGATGCGCTTGGCATATTCGGGATGCTCGTCCACGAATGAGATGATATGACGCTTGCGCTTGTCCTCGTGCAGTTCGTTAACGTTGATGAGGATGCCGGTCTCTTCCACTTCGCCAAACTCATGGTTAATGGCCGTGCCGAAGACGAGCATCGTGGGTGAAAGGTTCATATAGGCATTCACCAAGGGAGGAATATTGCAGCCGCGCTTGCGCACTTCGGCATTGAGAATGCGGTAGTCGAGTTTGAAGTCGTCCTCTACAAAGAGTTCGCGAAACTGGCGTGGGTTGTTCTCAAGGAACAATGGCTGATAGGCGCTTACCATGTGGCGATGGTCGCCAAAGTGTTTGTCGAGGAAATAGAGTATCATGTCGCGCGCCAGACGATCGTAAGATGGATACATGGTCATTTTCCCAAAGAAGTATTCGGCATCGTCAAGCACAACGGTGAGGGCGGCAAGTCCATCAAAAAGATTGTCAAGAGCAAATAATCCTTTAGTGTCTTTGCGCGAGGCCTGATATTCTACTGCAACAAACGAACGGCCCAACTCGAGGGTATGGGGAAGGTAGTTGTGGATGAACTTCTCGGAGAAATGGAACATGTGTGATGTGGCAAGGATAGGCTGTCCCTTGTCATCGAACTTCACATCGGCCCCATGCAGATAGCGGTAGCCACCGATAATCTCTTCGGCATCGGGGTTCCATACGACGAGTTGCTTATAGGGAGTCTCCATGGTGTCGAACTCGTCAATATCGGTGCTGAGGCCTGTGCCTCCGCCCCCTGCACGAAAGGCAATCTCGCGCAAGCGCCCGATTTCAAGCATCACATGGGGTGCATTGTGGGCATCGACGATGTATAGTTCGTTGCCTCCACGGTTGGTGTGGCGCAGAAGCTTACTGGGAGTGAGTTCAGCCTTGAGCAAATTGCGGCTGATGGGAGCGATGACTTCTTCCATTCGAATAGATTGTGTATGTGTTGGGCTGAGAGGGAAGGTCTCCCTCTCGGCTGTTATTCCATATAAAAGACTTCAGGAAGTGGGATAGATACGGGCGAATTGTCGGGGTTTACCTCCATGATATCAGCCATGTAGTCCCACCATTTCTGCACGATGGCGGTGTGCCCTAAATCTTGTGAGCCACCTTCGCCACGCACTTTCTGGCAAGCAAAAAGGATATTGGTGTCGCGGTCCCAAAAGATAGAGTAGTCATATACTCCGCTCTCAGATAGCAGTTGTTTCAGTTCGGGCCATATGGCTGCATGGCGGCGTTCGTACTCTTCTTCACAACCGGGTTTAAGATACATTTTGAAAGCTTCTCTCTTCATGGTGTTGTAATAATTATAGGTTAATAAAGTCCGTTCCTGTCTGTAATCATGGGATAATGGTGCCACGGAAGGGACCCTTGAGATCAGCGCCTACATAAAATCCAGTGTGTGTAGGCTGGTTGTATGCCACGTTTTGGGTGGCTATGCTGATGCGATAGACAGGGTCGTGCAGGAATGTGTGGAGGCGATGGGGAGTGGGGATGGTGGACAGGTAGAGGCGTAAAGCGCTATTGTCTTCGGTACGCACGAGCACCTCTTCGCGCCAATCGCCCACGATATCTGCTGCAAGGCAGGGGTTCGACTTGGTGCCGTTGATGCGGACACAGCCCTCAAACTGGATGAGTGTGGCGCATGTGTCTGCTTCCCACATGTATTTGCTCACGCGAGTGCCGTCGAGGAGTTCGCGCAACAGGTCACCATCCCACCAAACGGCCATATTGGTGGACAATCCTTTCACATGGCCGGCAGTGATGGAGCCGTCAATGCTGCGTATGCCATCCGAGGCGAGACTCCACATCTCGACTCCCGGATGACGCGGGTCGATATCGGAAGCCATGCAACGACCCACGTCAATGTTGCTGGGGTATTGATGTATGATGCGTCCTGTGCGGGCATCGCGCAGTGTAGATCCATCGCGTTTGTTCTCATGGCATGCCCATACCTGCAGCGAAGCGCTATCGGGGTAGAAGGCGGTGAGATGCATGGCATCACCATGGCCAAGACCTGTGGAATAGAGTCCGCGACCATCGTTGTCGATGGTGCATGATCCGTATACAATTTCGTCGCATCCGTCGCCATCGACATCGGCCACGCGGAGGTTATGGTTTCCTTGTCCCGCATAGTTGTTCCATTCGGGGAGTTGCGAGTCGAACACCCAGCGCTGATGCAACTCCTTGCCATCCCAATCGAAGGCTGCGAGCACCGTACGTGTATAGTATCCGCGACACATGATTACCGAGGGGCGCATGCCATCAAGGTAGCCTATGCATGCGAGGAAGCGGTCGCTACGATTGGCGCGATTGTCACCCCAGGCCTGCACGTTGCCACGTTCGGGTACATAGTCGATTGATTGCAGAGCTTCGCCTGTAAGTCCGGAGAACACGGTGAGGTATTCTTTTCCACTGAGGATGCGGCCCTGCATGGCGGGTGCGGCAAAGCGATGACGCACTGAAGCTGTGTCACCCGCGAGACGATAGTCGGCAAAGGGGTCTCCAATGACGTGTCCCATGCCATCGATACTACCATCAGAGGTGCGCATAACAACCTCTGCACGATTGTCGCCATCAAGGTCGTAAACCATAAATTGGGTGTAATGGGCACCGGCACGGATATTGGGACCAAGATCGATGCGCCAGAGACGCTCTCCTGTGAGGCGGTAGCAGTCAAACAGCACGTTGCCTGTGTAGCCGTCGTGGGCATTGTCACGACTGTTCGAGGGGTCCCATTTCAAGATAACCTCGTAGCTGCCGTCGCCATCAACATCGCCGATGCTGGCATCGCCAGCCGAGTAACTGTAGGGTCGGCCGTCGGGTGTATGTCCTCCTTGTGGACGGTAGAGCGGTATCTCCACATAGCCGATGGGAGCATCTGCTGTGAGGGTATAGCTACCCGATGGTGCGGCCATGTTGCGTGCCGGGCGTACTTCGTAGGTGACGCTGTCGGCAGGTGATTCCGTGTCCACATACCAGGTGGCTCGGATGATGGGCTTTGAGTTCAGTCTGGTGCCATTGCGATACACATCGAAAGCGATGTCTGCAGGGTCAGTTTCGAGATAGCGCCATGAGACAAAGGCTTCCGAGGGAGTCTGCTTCACTGCCACAACTCCACGCCCGAGTTGCTCCTTTATAAGTGAATCGGCATAGTGGGGTTGTGCTGTAAGCCAAGCGGTACATAGTATTCCGCATAGTGTAAGAATGGCTTTTTTCATATGGCTGTTTTTTTAGGTTATTAGAATGATATCCACAACTCAGGATTGAGGCTCTGTGTGTCTTTACGCAATTGGAATTGCATGGTATGGTTGCCCGAAGCATCAGCCGCTACTGTGCCGAGCGATTGATGTATCTTGACCTTGTCGCCCTTCTTGACCTTCAGTGTGGCCAGGTTGAAGTAGGCCGAGATGTATTGTCCGTGACGTACCATGACGATGTAGTTGCCCGAATGCTCGAAGATGAACGATACGGTGCCATCGAATACGGCACGAGCCGAGCAGCCCTCCTGGCCTCGTACGTCGACACCGTGATTGTTGAACTTGACATTCTTCAGTCCCTCCACGTAGTTGATTCCATAGCGTGAGGTTAGCAGGTAGGGACCTGTGACGGGTACGGGCAACTTGCCCCGGTTGCTCTCAAAGGATCCTGTGAGTTTCTTGTCGGCAGCGCTCTCCTTATATGCAGGCATCTCTTTCTTGTCCGTAGTTGCCGTTTCGGAGTCTTTGCCGTCTTTCTTCTGTCCGGCCTCTTGTGCACGCAGTTCGGCTTCGATGATGCGCTCAATCTCTGCATTCAGCTTGTCGCGTTCGCGCTGCTGCTGTGCAATGCGGTTGCTTATCTCTTTCTGCTTCTTCTTAAGTCCTGCCACCAGCTTGTTCTGCTCCTCCAACTGCTTGTCGAGCACCTTCTTCTCCTCCACCCGTTTGGCGAGCAACGACCTCTTGGCTTCCCGAGTATGCTCCAGTTCAATGCGTTTGTTTTCGAGCTCCTGCTGCTGTTCGATGAGCAGTTCGCCCTGCTGCTGTTGGAAACCGGAATATTCGCGAAGATAGCGCATGCGACGTACCATCTGGTTGAACGAGTCGGCCGACAGGAGGAACATGAGCTTGTTCTCGAATGTATTCTTGTGGGTCATCATCTGCAAGGCATGTGCATAGTGCTCGCGACGGCGTTCCAACTCAGTCTGGAGGGTAGCCATTTGTGATTCGATGCTCCTCAGCTCGCGGTCGATGGCCTTCACGTCGGCATCGAGTTGGGATACAAACTGCTTCTGCTTCTTGATCTGCGCCGATAGTGCCGATAGTTGCGCCAGCTGCCCTTCCACACTTTTCTGTGTCGAGGATAGCAGTTTGCGCGATTCGGCCAACTGCTGCTCTATCTTATGGCGCTGTCCCTCCATCTCCTTCACCTTTTGGTTCGATTGGGCGTAGGAGAGGGTTGTCACCAAGGATGCGATGATACAGTACAGCAGTCGTCTCATCGTAGTGTATTTAGGATAGAAAGCAGTTCGTCAAACTCTACAGCTTCGTAGCGCGACAGGTCAACACCGCTCTTCCACGAGTTGTCGGTGGTGGAGATACTGCTCAGTGCAATATGGGCACCTGCTGCGTATGATGAACTGGTAATCGAGATATCGAATGTCGTGGGCAGGTCTTGTCCGTCAAACTGCTCGAAGTCGTCGTAGCGCCAGATGGCTCCGTAGTGACTCAACTCGAGCAATGTCTGCTGCAGCTGGCGGCAATCTTCGTCGGTGTAGAAGAAACTCTTGAGCATGCGTTGGCGGGCGGGTGTCACGCAAAGCTGGTTGCCCGACACCTTGATTTCGTAGTCCTCGGCTTGCTGCCATGCATCGGCTTTGCCGGGGATGAAGATGCGGTTCCAGAAAAGTGACTGTATGGTCTCAAAGTTAACACCGATGTTGTTGAGCATGCCGGAGGCATAGTCTATCTTGGTGTAACGTTTGTTGATGCGATCAATGAGGTAGATATGTTGTGGGGTAAACTCCACGCAGGCTACCTCCATCAGACCTAACGCAGTGACTGTCATCTGTATGGCCTCGTCGCGGCGCATTTTGAGGCGTCCCTTCACGTTTACTGAGCCCACGCCGTAGTCTAAGGTTATGGATGTGCGAGCTGTGAGGTTTGTGAGTTCTGCCTGAGGCTTGGCAAGTTGCACTACCTGTTCGGAATACTGTTTCTTCAGGCGCAGTTCCTGCTTTTCAGCACTGCGGTGGGTGCGGCAACCGGTGAGTGCCACTACGAGTATCAGGCATGCCAATATGCTCAGTTTTCTTGTCGTCATTTGTTTGGTCATATTACATCTTTTTAAGTTTTACTTTTCTTTCCAGCTTGGGTTCTACGCTTTCAGCCTTTCGCTGCAGCTCCAGTGCCTGTTTCCAATAGTTGAGTGCACGTTCTACATTGCCCAATTTGTAACATATGTCACCGGCATGTTCGTAGAGCACATCGCTTGCGACCGAGTCGGCAGCCAAGGCACGCTCCATATATTGCAAGGCCTCTTCGTATCGCTCCTGGCGATATAGTATCCATGCATACGTGTCAAGGTAGGTGGCATTGTCCGGTTCGGCCTCGATGGCGCGCCTGCTCATCTGCTCGGCCTTGTCGAGCTCGCGGTTCTCCTCAGATAGAAAGTAGGCATAATTGTTAAGCACCAGGATGTTCGACGGGTTGTATACAAGTGCCGAGTCATAGCAGAGGTAGGCCTCACTGCTTTCGCCTCGCAAGTGCTGCAGATCGCCCATGGCAGTATAGATGTCAGCCACCATCTCCCGATTGCTTTCGGGGGTCACCTGCTCCACTGCTGTGCGGTATGTTGCCAAAGCCTCATCGTGGCGGTCGGTCTGATAAAGGGCCACTGCCTTGTAGTAATAGAACTCAAGCACCTCAGGGCTATAGTCAATGGCTTCGGAGCAGATGGAGACAATCTCCTCCAGGTTGTTCCGTTTTGCTGCATAGCTCAGCAGTTGTAGGCGTGCCTGCACATGGTCGGGCTCCACTTCGAGCATGCGCAACAATACGGGGCGCACCCGCTCTTCGGGTTGCTCCAGTTTGAGCATATACTGCACACATAGGTGTCCCATTTTGGCCGATTGCTGTGGTTGCTGCATGGCACGATCGAAGAGCTGCAACATGTAGTCGTTGTCGGTCTTGTCGGCAATCATCTGCAACATCATCTGCACCTTGACCTCATCGGTCACCGTGGCCGACATGATTACTGTGTCCACCATCTCCCGATAGCCAATGCTGTCGCCCAATGCTTTATAGTATTGTGCCAGCATGATTTTGGCCGGGCCATAGTCAGGTTCCTCACGCAACACCTCGCGCAGCAGCGGTTCGGCATCGTTGGCGCGTCCATGGTCGATATACACCTCGGCCAATACCACCCGATAATAGCTGTTTTCAGGATATTCAGCCACCAGTGCCTCCATCTCGTTGAAGGCGCCCTCCTTATTACCCATGAGCAGATAGTTGCGCGATTTCTCTATGCTGATAGCCTCCGATTTTCCCATCAGCAGTTCGAGCCGCGATAAGGCATCAATCACCTTGTCGTGCTGTTGCGTATGGTTGTAGAGGCCCACCAAGGCCGAAAGCAGTTCGCCATTGCGCTTGGGAAATTGCTGCTGCATCTCCTCCAACACGGCAATGGCCTTGTCATATTCGCGGTTGGTCTGATAGTACGAAGCTAGCGTCTGGCGATACCAATAGTTGTCGGGCTCATATTCCACCGCTTTGAGCAGTGACTCCAGAGCCTGCTCCTTTTTGTTGAGGAAGAAGAGGTAGGTAGCCGTCTTGTATAGCGCCGATGGTGCCGTAGGACATATCTCAAGACAATGGCGCAACATCTCAAACGCCTCATCGTAGCGCTCTTGCTGCTCCAATCTTATCGCTTCCAGAAAATAGTATTCATACTTCCCCTGCTCGCCCGCAGTTAGTGTTGGTGCCTTTTCAGTTGCCACCACTGCCACCTTGCGTGTTGAACTGCAAGCTGCAGTTATCAGCACCATCCAAACTATGAGCACCCAGGAATATCTGCGTAGCATACGAATACAGGTTAATATTGTTTTTTCTCCTTTTGTTTGCTGCAATCTACACTCCTGTATGGCCGAATCCGCCCGCGCCGCGCTCTGTTTCCGAGAGCACTTCCACAGCTTCCCACTCCACCTGCTGGTAGCGTGCAATTACCATTTGCGCTATACGCTCGCCATCCTCAATCACAAAATCCTCGGCTGAAAGGTTTACCAATATCACTCCCACCTCGCCGCGATAGTCTGCATCGATGGTACCAGGTGAATTGAGCACGGTGATTCCCTTCTTCAGAGCCAATCCGCTGCGCGGGCGCACCTGTGCCTCATATCCCTCGGGCAATGCCATGTAGAGTCCCGTAGGTACAAGGCAACGCTGCAGGGGCTTCAATACGATAGGCTCAGAGAGATTGGCACGAAGGTCCATGCCTGCCGAAAGTTCTGTGGCATACGCGGGTAAGGCATGATGCCCGCGATTTATGATTTGTATTTTTTCCATATTGCTCATGTTCATTTGGTTTTATCTTGCGAAAATACATATTTTTTGCGTCATACACCATACTTTATATTAAAAAAAAGCAATAATCACTATCAACTTGAGGAACCAAGGCGTGGGCAGTCCTGATTTTCCGGTCAAACATACACGAACAAGAGTTTTTTTTTTGTAAGTTCGGGGAAAATCTCGAATATACTTTTGCTCGCTATGAAAAATATTCAAGTAAACTTGATATTTCTCGCTCGCTTATACGTATATTTGCAGTATGAATTGGAACAGACTGATTTCGGCTAAGCGCCTCGGTATGGAGGCGCAACATAGAGTGGGCGGTGATGACCGTTCAGAGTTCTTGCGCGACTACGACCGTCTTGTATTCTCGGCTCCTTTCCGCCGATTGCAAAACAAGACACAGGTGTTTCCCTTGCCAGGTAGCGTGTTTGTGCACAATCGCCTCACCCATAGTTTAGAGGTGTCATGTGTAGGTCGTTCGCTGGGTAATCGGGTAAGCCGTATGCTCATTGAAAAGCATCCCGAGTTGCGAGGTACAGCGATAGAGGAGATCGGCAACATCGTGTCGGCTGCCTGCCTGGCTCACGACTTGGGTAATCCGCCTTTCGGGCATTCGGGCGAGCGGGCCATATCGACCTACTTCTCCGAGGGGCCGGGCGTGGAACTGCGTGCACAGTTTGCCGATACGGAATGGAACGACATCGTGCACTTCGAGGGTAACGCCAATGCGTTTCGTCTGCTCACACACCAGTTTAACGGACGCCGCCAGGGCGGATTTGCCTTGACATACTCAACACTGGCAGCCATCGTAAAGTACCCTTATGCCTCGGACTATGCCGGAGGAAAGCCTAAATTTGGGTTCTTTCATAGCGAGGCCGATACCTTTGCACGTATAGCCGATGAGTTGGGTCTGATCCGCTTGAGCGGAGAGGGCGAACCACTGAAATATTGCCGCCACCCGCTGGTGTATCTTGTGGAGGCTGCAGATGATATATGCTATCAGCTGATGGATCTTGAAGATGCCTATAAGTTGAAACTGCTCACACGTGATGAAACAATCAATCTCATGTTACGGTTCGTAGAGGAGGAGCGTCGTGGTCGCGTGGCCGAGACCTTCGAACTGGTTACCGACGGCAATGAGCAGATTGCCTATCTGCGTTCCAAGGTGATAGGTGTCCTCATCGATGCTTGCGCTGAGACCTTCGTGGCTCACGAGGAGGAAATATTGGCCGGTACGTTTGTGGGAAGCCTTGTCAAGTGCACCCATGCCCGATGCCGTGATGCCTATGCCCACTGCACCGATGTGGCGGTGAAGCGCATCTACCGCTCACGCGATGTGCTGGATATCGAGTTGGCGGGTTTCCGTATCATCAACACGCTGATCGAGTTGATGATTGATGCTGTCACACATCCGGAGAAGGCCTACTCGCAGCTTCTCATCGATCGGGTGAGCGAGCAGTACGACATCAAGGCCCCCACACTCTATGGGAAGGTGCAGGCCGTGCTCGATTATCTGTCGGGTATGACCGATGTGTATGCTCTCGACCTGTACCGCAAAATCAATGGTAATAGTCTGCCCGCCGTGTAGGGTGCGGCAAGCAATTAGAATAAATAAAAAAAAATAGCTATCTTTGTGCCCTTAAAATAAGCAATCGATTGTAATGAAGAAATATCTGTTATTGTTTCTGTTGTGTGGCTCGCTTTCAGTGCAAGCCCAAGACATAGGTACCATCGGTGGTAACTATACTCGTGCCGACATCCCCGAGCGGCAGTTGCAACAAGCCCACTTGCTCTTCAACGAGCATCAGTACGACATGGCCGAGAAGCTATTGCAAGAGGTCATGACAAGCGCTCCCACTGCGGTACAGGAACGTGAAGCGGCCTCGCTGCTGGTTCTCATTGCCTATCACCGTAATGTGGCTACGGCAAGTGGCGCCATTGAGAAGTATCTGCGCACCTATCCCGATGCACCGGAATATAATCGTATGAAGGCATTGGCATTGCTGAGCCACTATGCGCAAGGACATTATGGTATCGTGACACGTGGCATGCACGACGTGGATCCGGATATGCTGTGCGATGCTGAGCGTGACAATCTCATTTTGGCCTATGCACTCTCAATGATTCAGGAGGGGCGCCATGAGGAGGCGGCAGCACAACTTGGCATCCTAAAGGTTATCAGCAGACAATATACCGATGAAATCGTGTTTTATACGGCCTATACAGATTATGCCACCCGTCGCTATGAGGAGGCCTATGAGGGTTTCAAGCAGGCGAAGACATCACCTGCCTATCAGCGTCAGGCATGCTACTACTTGGCTGCAACCAACCTCGAACTGAAGGATTATGTTGCTGCCGAAGCTGAGGCTGCAGCCTATATCGATGCGCGGCCTAAGGATGAACTGACTCTTGAAATGAAGCGAATCCAGGGTGAGGCACTCTACGGTCAGCAACGCTATCTGCAAGCTGCCATCGTGCTTGAAGAGTATCTTGCTGAGGCCGATGATCCTGACCGCGATGCACTATACCAGTTGGGTATGGCTCATTTCAACTCGGGCGAACATCTGCGTGCCCCCGAGATATTGGCCATGGTGAGCGATGGTGATGATGCCATAGCACAAAGTGCTCAATTGCATGCCGGACTCTCGTTCCTCAAACTTGACGACAAGAACAAGGCTCGTCTCTGCTTTGAACAGGCTGCAGCGCTCACTGCCGAGCCTAAATTGCGTGAGCGTGCAATGTATAACTACACGGTATGCGTACACGAAACCTCCTACGTGGGATTTGGCGAGTCGGTACAGGTGCTGGAGCGATTCCTCAATGAGTTTCCCACCTCTATTTATGCTGATCAGGTGAACAGCTATCTTGTGGAGACCTACATGAATACCAAAAACTACGATGCAGCTTTGGCCTCTATAGCCAAAATCCAGCAACCCAGCAGTGTCGTGCTTGAGGCCAAGCAGAACCTGCTTTATAAAGCCGGTGCCGAGGCCTTTGCCAATGGTAATATCGACAAGGCTATCACCAAACTTAACGAGTCGCTCAAGGTGGGTAACTATGACCGTCAGACGGGTGCCGATGCGCTCTTCTGGCGTGGCGAGGCCTACTATCGTGGCGGCAACTATCGCCAGGCAGCGCGTGACTATGCCCAGTACTTGAACCTCACGGGTGAGCGCCGCGGTCGCACCTATGCCTTGGCACTCTACGGCTTGGGTTATGCGCAGTTCCTGCAGAAGAACTATCAGGATGCTTTCAAGCAGTTTACCCAACTGCAGCAATCCTATGCCGCTGCATCGGGAGCTATTGACAAGACTACGTTGGCAGATGCACAGATGCGTATTGGTGACTGTTACTACCAGTCGCGCCAATACAATGCAGCCGAGGAGGCATACAACAAGGCCATCAACATCGAACCCTCAGTGACCGATTATGCCATCTATCAGAAGGCTTTTGCACAAGGCATCACCGGACGCTATTCAGAGAAAATAGGTACGCTTACCTATCTCATCGAGAGCTACCCGCAGTCTGACTATCTCGACGATGCTCTCTACGAGAAGGGACGCGCCTATATCCAGCTCGACCAAGGAAGCCAGGCCATCCACGTGTTCGAGCAGCTCACCACCCAGTTCCCCCAGAGCCAGTATGCTCCCAAGGCCGGCAATGAGATTGCTCTTATCCACTATCAGAACAATCAGATACGTTCGGCCATCAAGGCATATAAGATGGTTATCCTCAACTATCCTGGCAGCGAGCAGGCCGATATCGCTATGCGCGACTTGAAGAACCTCTATGTAGAGGAGAATATGGTGGATAGCTATATCGAATTTGCATCGCAGACACAGGGTATGGTGAAAGTTGACGTCAGCGAACGCGACTCGCTCACCTACAAGGCCGCCGAACTGGCCTATACACGTGGTGATGAGAAGGCTGCAATTGATGGCTTCACCAAATATCTGTCGCAGTTCAACAACGGAGCCTACATCGTCGATGCCCAGTACTACCTTGGCTGCGTCTACTACAAACAGAACAATTACGACCAGGCGCGTCACTACCTGCAGCGTGTGGCCGAGCATCGCAACAGCAAATATTGTGAAGAGGCAACACGTATGGTGGCCGACCTTGCCTATAACCATAAGGACTACCCGTTGGCAATGGAGGCATACGGTACCCTAATTGCTATCACCAATAATCCTCAAAGCAAGTTGCATGCCCAGATTCACCGTTTGCGTTCGGCGCAGGCATTGGGCAATTACGATGTCATTGCCGAGGAGACAGCTTCTGTATTGACTAATGCGAAGTTGGCGCCCGAGACTGCTGTCGAATTGCGCTACTATCGTGCCAAAGCCTATCTTGCCAAGAATAGAAATGAGGTTGCTGTTGATGACTTGAGCAAATTGGCTACTGACACACGCAGTGTTTATGGCGCCGAGTCCAAGTACCTCTTGGCACAGCTCTACTATGATACCAACCGCTTCGACAAGGCCGAGCAGGAGGTGCTCGATTACATCAATGTGAGCACTCCGCATCGTTACTGGCTGGCCCGTAGCTTCGTGTTGCTGTCCGATGTATATGTCAAGAAGGACAAACTCATAGAAGCTAAGCAATACCTCTTGTCGCTCAAGCAGAGCTACCAGGCCGATGACGATATAGCCTTTATGGTCGAGAGTCGTCTGCAAGCACTTGCCGAGAAGCAATAAGTTCCATTACGCAACATATTCCCGAACGATTATATTAGCAACACATGAAAAGATACATCATACTGCTTACCACACTGCTTGCCACTCTGGGCGCAGTGTCGCAAAATACCAACGACACAATCAATCGAATGGTTCTCGTTGAAAGCACCTATAATCCCATCATCGCCGGTGCTGTAAAGCGCAACTTCATTCCCGAGGAGATAGAACCCTCGATGAAGAAGGAAACCATTGTATATGCCGATGAGAGTGTGCCCGTACAGAACTTTGAACGCATGCCGCGCATGGTACAGAGTGCCACCATGCCCCGTCAGCCTCACCATCCCGGTTATGTACACCTTGGCTTGGGCAACAACCTGAACTTTGATGGCTTGGCTTCCTATGGCCTGCACTATAAGGAGCGTCATCACCTTACTATCGGAGCGCATGCCGATGGTTGGCATGGTAAGTTCAAGACTGACGGTGAGGAGCGTTGGCAATCAAGCCTCTATGATTTGGGCCTTGATGTAGACTATAAGTTGTTGTTGGGCAATGCTACGCTCACAGCAGGTCTCGAGGGCTCGCGCTATCGCTACAACTATCTGTTGCAGCCTTCCCTCTATTCGGGCGCTACCGACATTCAGCAGGGAGGCCGTCTCGGAGGTCAGTTCCGTCTCGAGGGCAATGCGCATGAGCACTACCGCTATCATGTGGCTGCTCAGTATACCCGATTCGGTCGTAGTGCCTATTTCACCAACGAGCAGCGCCATAGCGAGCAGCACTTCCATGCTGAACTCTCTTTCGGAGTCGACTTCTATGAATATGGATTGGCTTCACTTCTCGTGCGCAGCGATCTTCTTATGTATCGTGGCCTCGATAACTATCGCACCTATAGCTCGTTTGGTTTCACACCCCGTTGGGACTATAGCTATGGTGACCTCGACTTCACTGCAGGTGTCAACCTTGACTTTCAGAACCTTCAGGGTCCGGCTATCCAGGTGTCACCAGCTTGCGAGGTGCGTTACACTCCCTCTAAGTTGTTTGCCGCTAATCTCACCATTGATGGGGGCCGTCAGCTACATAGCTTCGGTGCGCTCTACGCGCTCTCACCCTATTGGGCAAGTCAGGGGCAACTGGCAAACAGTTACACCTTCATGAATGCCCGTCTTACCGGAAACCTCCGCATCATCGAGGGCTTGCACTTTCAGGTTGGTGGAGGCTACCGCATCATGGGTAACGCACTCTTTGAGAATGCACTCGATACCTTGGGAACCATCTACACTGGTTTCAGTACTCACAAGGCGCAGGTAGCCTATGCACATGCACAGGCAAGCTACACCTATAAGGACCTGTACACCATCGCTGCTGAGGGTAACTACAATCATTGGATGGTGGGCGACAATCGCGGCATCCTTACCCGTGCTCCCCAGCTCGACACTCGTGTTAATGCCCGTGTACGCATCATCCCCGGTCTGTATGCTCACACCGACTGCCGCTTCATCCTATTTACTGCTATAGAGGGGCAGCGTGAGCGTGCCATCATCGATTGGAGCCTTGGTGCCCACTACGCACTCAACGAAAGACTATCCTTCTTCCTTGACGGTCATAATCTCCTCAACCGCCATTACCACCGCTATGCGGGATACCCCTCACAGGGGATCAATGTCATGGCAGGAGCAGCCTTCAAGTTTTAAGGAGTAACCCTTTTCTCCTACACGGAGAGATATAAGATACCATGAGCATGAAACATATTTTGAACAGAGTTATATCCATCTTCACCCTCCTCTTTCTGGCCAACTGGTGCCATGCAGAGGGGACGTGGATATTGGTGACCGATGTGTCGGACTTGCAAACGGGCGATAAGGTTATCATCGTGGCAAGGGATTATGATCGTGCGATGGGTAAAAGCGCATCGGGCGCAACTTATCAGACTTCCGTAGAAGTCACATTGGAGGGTGAAACATGTACAATTAATGATGAAGTTCAGATTCTGGATGTAACTTTGAATGATGATGGTAGTTTCTATCTGAAGATTGGAGATAAATATTTGTGTGCAGATAAGGATAATAGTAATAACAATCTATATGTAGGAACTCAATCGAAAGGTTACGCTAATTGGAATATAATAATCGTAGATGGAGTAACAAGAATAAAGGCAGTAGGGAAAAGCGGATATAAACCTTTGATTCAGTACTATGGACCAAATAGACATTTTGGATGCTATTTAAGCGAAGGTCAAGATAAATATCATGTATCATTATATAAGTTTGTTGAGGAACAGGGTGGGGATAAAGATCCTGCCGAAATAATTTTGGTTGATGCAGGAAATCAATCATCGGATACGATAAAGACTTATATCGGTTCCTCTTATCCATTGCCCACACGAGGCTCTTCTATCGAAGGTCTTGAGTTTATGGGATGGAGTAGTACTCCCATTGTGGCAGGTGCCCCTATTGCAGATGTCGCAATACTTTCTCCGGGTACATCGGTAAAGGTTGAGGAGAACATGATTTTCTATGCAGTGTATGCTAAGCCTGTTTATACTGGCGAGAAGGCTTATGTTAAGATTGAGGGTGAGCAGGCAGATTGGAGTGGCATTTATTTGATTGTATGTGAGAGTGCAGGTAAGGTTTTTAATGGGTCATTAGGCTTTACTAATGAGAATGCCGTAGATGTGGAAATATCAGAGAATAAGATAGCGTTCAATGATGAGACTAAACTTTATGAATTTCGAATTGAGAAATATGGTGATGGTTATAGCATAAAGTCAGATACTAGCAAATATTATATAGGTTCTAAAGGCGGAGAATCTTGGTCATCTAAAACGCTGTCGTCAGAAGGTGAGTTCACTATATCATGCTCAGATAAACCTTTAAAAGCAAATAGTGCTTATTTATGGTATATGTCGAAAAAGTTTGCATTTAGTTATAGTGCGAACACCCCTATCCAACTCTACAAGCGTACCGAAGTTACCAAATCCTATGCCTTTTACACTACATCAGTCAGCATCGATGTTGCCATTAGCAAATATGGCTATTCCACATGGTATGCAGGCATGCCGGTAGAGGTACCAACAGGAGTGGCTGCCTATACCTGTCAAGTGGAGGGCAACAGGGCGATGCTCCATGCCGTGGGTACGGTAATACCTGCCCATACCGGAGTGGTGCTATATGCTGCCGAAGCTGTAGGTAAAGGACAAAATGTTGTGCTGTCCTACGCGAATGTGGATACTACTCCCATTGCTGGCAACGCGCTTATTGGCTTTGTAGAGGATACCAAAGTTGACAATGGCAAGGCTCACTATGCACTGAATGTGAAGAATAATGTGGTAGGCTTCTATATACCTCAAACTACCACTGACCCCGTCCTCTCGGCAACCTCTGCTTTTACCGCCATTGCTGGCAAGGCCTATCTCGAGTTAGATGCTCAGATGTCTATATCGGCACTTGAGTTAAAACGTATCGACGATGTTAGTGTAAATCAGATTTCGACCTCATCAATTGATATCATCTACGACCTCATGGGGCGCAAAGTGTCGTCTCCGTCAAAGGGAATCTACGTTGTGAACGGCCGCAAGATGGTGTTGACTGGTGAGGAATATAAAACAAAGTAAGGATGAATGCAAAAGATAACTATGTGAAACCCGTTATGACTATAATAATAGTCGAATCATTTAATATGTTTACAGCCTCCTCCCTCGATGTAAATGACGAGCAGGGTGACGCTGATGTAGACTTTGCAACAGCTGCCCGTGGAGAATGGGGCAATTTGTGGAATGATGCGTAGAGTGCCGGTAGCAAATGAAAAGAACAATTGTTGATAAATAACCAAATAATGATAATACCATAAAGATATGAGTCAGAATAATTATTGTGTAATCATGGCAGGCGGCATCGGTAGCCGTTTTTGGCCGCAGAGTAGAGTAACATGTCCGAAGCAGTTTGTTGACTTCTTCGGTATGGGCAAATCGTTGCTTAGGCAGACCTACGAACGTTTCTCCCGCATAGTGCCTATTCAGAATATCATCGTTTCTACCAACTCTGACTATACGGAATTGGTACGCCAGCAGCTTCCCGAGCTTCCCAACGAACAGATTTTGCGCGAGCCTACCCATCGAGGCACTGCTCCGAGCATGGCCTTTGCCGCATATCACATTCGCACACTGAACCCCAATGCAAACATTGTAATGGCCCCTGCCGACCAACTCATTCTGGATGAGAAAAGTTTTGCCGACGACATGTTGCGTGCGCTCAACTATGCTTCCACCAATGATGTGTTGGTAACCGTAGGTATCCAACCCACCCATCCTGAGACACGTTATGGATACATTCAAGCCGGTGACGAGGTTGTGGATGGTTTCACCAAGATTAAAACTTTCACCGAGAAGCCCGAGTATGACTTTGCCCAATTGTTTGTTAACAGCGGCGAATTCTTCTGGAATACGGGTCTCTTCATTTGGAACGTCAACACCATCATTGATACCATGATGAAGATGCTCCCCGATATGAGCCAACGATTGAACGAGATCTTTGCCAAGGAACCCAACCGCGACAAGCGCCGTTCGGCTCTATATGAGTGCTACGAGTCGTTCCCCAACATTTCGGTCGACTATGCCGTTATCGAACGCGCTTCCAACGTATATATGCAGCTTGGCACCTTCGGGTGGGCCGATATGGGTCGCTGGGACGATGTATACCGCTACTCCTCCAAAGATGCCGATGGCAATGTGGTGACAAGCGGTCGTGTCGAGTTTTACAACTGCAAGAACAACCTCGTGTCGGCCAACAATAAGTTGGTAATCTTGCAAGACCTCGAAGGATATCTGGTAAACGATACCGAAGATGTATTGGTGATATGTAAGAAGGACGAGGACGACGACTTCAAGAAGTTCCGCAACAGCGTGCTGCTGAAGCATGGCGAGAGCTATATGTAACCGTTGTCGTTGCATTAAAATATATGAGGGATGTCCCACGGGGCATCCCTCATATTGTATATATAGTTTGGTGCTACTTAGAGTGCTGCCTGTATTCTGGCGGCAATCTCGGCAAACTCCTCGGGTGTGAAGGTCAGCTTGGGGTTGCTGAAGAGCATGTCGCTCTCCTTCTGCAGCGGAATCAGGTGGATATGGGTGTGGGGCACCTCCATGCCCAACACAGCCATGCCGATACGCTGGCAGGGGAATGCGGTCTTTAGCGCCTTGGCCACCTTCTTTGCAAAGAGGTGCAGGCCTGCAAGTTCATCATCCTCCAAGTCGAAGATATAGTCCACTTCACGCTTGGGGATTACCAAGGTATGACCCTTTACCATGGGGTTGATGTCGAGGAAGGCGAAGTAGTTCTCATCTTCGGCCACCTTGTAGCAAGGAATCTCGCCTGCTACGATTCTGCTGAATATGCTTGCCATAGTTTTATGCGATGCTGATGCTGAGGATTTCGAGACTGATCATACCGCCGGGAGTCTTGATGTCGGCAACCTCACCAGGTTTCTTGCCCAGCAATCCTTGTGCGATGGGGGTGCTTACGGAAATCTTGCCAGCCTTGAGGTTAGCCTCGCTTTCGGGAACGATAGCATAGCACATCTTCATGCCAGTCTTCACGTTCTTGAGTTCCACTTTGGTGAGCACCTGCACGGTGTCGGTCTTCAGTTTGCTTGTGTCGATGATACGTGCCTCGCTGATGGTGAGCTTCAGCTGGTTGATTTTCATCTCGAGCATGCCCTGTGCCTCCTTGGCAGCATCATATTCGGCATTCTCTGAGAGGTCACCCTTGTCGCGGGCTTCAGCAATCTGACGAGATATTTCGGGGCGCTCTACGCTCTCTAATCTTTTGAGTTCGGCCAACAGTTGATCGTAGCCTTCTTGTGACATATAAGCCATAGTCTTCTTTCTTTATTTATTAGATTTATTGTTTGTTATATTCTCTCCATACGCACAGCCCTTTTGTTCTGATTAAACAAAAAAGAATCCCGGCATTCTATGCTATGCCGGAACCCTTCAGGTCTGTTATGTGTTGCAAAGGTATGAATCTTTTTTTAATTTCTACCCCAAAAAGGGGAAAAAAGTTCTTTCCTTGATTTTTTTTGACATTATTAACGTTTTCTTGTTGCAGAATGTTTATCTTTGCATTGTTACGAGGTCGCTTGCATCTACGGTGCACGTGTCTTGGTAGCAATGTTTTTGTGAAACAATTAAATTAGTGGCAACCATGAAAAGAAAATTACTTGCAGTCTTCATCTGTTTGCTCGTTGCAACCACGGCCTCTATGGCCAAGAGTTTGGTGCTCACCTTGAAGGATGGCACATTGGTATATTACCTATTAGGTGGTGAGTCTGATCCCATGATATACTTTGTAGATGGAGGGGTCGAAGTGAATGCCGACGGGTATAGTTTTGCAAACCTCAAGAACATATACATCTCCAACACCGACGACCCCAATGGTATCGAGCAGCGCCTCACCCATGCACAGGTTAATTACTCGGGTAATGTGCTCGTGGTGTCGGCTCAGGTGCAAACCGTGAAGGTATTTGCCATCAACGGAGCCGAGGTGCAGGCCAACATACGCTCGCAGGCCGATGCCCTGTTGGTGGATTTGAACTCACTGCCTCAAGGAAACTATGTGGTACAGATAGGTGAGTCCTCGTTTAAGGTAGTAAAACAATAAAAGCACCTACAATGGTTAATAGACCTTTTTGCATGGTGATAATGCATCGTGCTTATATAAATAATTGACAATGATAAAGAAATTTGTATCCCTATTGGCAATAGCCGCAGTGTGCGCAGTGTCGGCCGCACAGGAAAGACCCGACACCATGTGGTTCCAGTTTACCGATCGCTTTACCAAAAACGAGATTATCGACCTCGCGGGCGTTGACTCCATGGAGGTGTCGAAAACCCGCTTCAAGCTTTACAAGACCAACGAATCCACAGGTAAGGTGACGGGTTTTCCCAAGACTTTCCGCACCAACGGTGTCTACCGCTTCGATGAGATTGAACGCTATCTAGTGCGCCCCAACACCTACTCGGGCAACAACTTTACCAACGAGAACTCTACCTTCTGCTTCCAACGTAGTGCCGAGAGCGAGCACTTCGTGCTCTTCTGGGCCAAGGGACTCAACCTCATGTCCAATGGCAACCTCACGGGTGGAGCATCCAGTTCCGTGTGCAATGTAAATACGCTGCTCAATAATGCCGAAAAGATATGGGATGTATATGTCGACAAGTTAGGCTTCCTCGAACCCGGAAAGTCCACCACCGACCGTGTTAAGATTGAGATGTTCATCGTCAACCAATCAGAGTGGCGTGCCGATGGTAGTGGCACCGATGGCGCCGTGTGGACCGCTGGTACAGGCACTACCCGCACCCAAGAATCGCACAAGGTGGGTCTCTTCCACTGCAATGCCTGGGCTGCCAGCAGCAATGTCACTGTAGCTCACGAAATCGGGCACACCTTCCAATACCTGGTGAGTGCCGATTTGGGCTCAAGCCACGGTCTCAACTACGTGTTGGGAGCCAATTCTAGTGGCAACGAGTGGTGGGAGGATTGTGCCAATTGGCAAGCCCATAAGGTATACCCCGCCGAGCAGTTCAGTACTAACTGGAGCAACAACCAGGATATGCATCACCTCAACATCATCCATGAGGATGCCCGCTACAACAACTGCTACTATCAAGACTGGTGGTGCCAGCTCCATGGTCTCAACACCGTGGCCCGCGTATGGCGCGAATCCATCAATCCCGAAGATCCCATCCAAGCCTATATGCGTCTGTTCGGTCACGATGAGCAGAGCTTTGCCGATGAGCAGTTTACCGGCTATGCCCATATCGCAGCCATGGATATCGATTCATGGAAGACCTATGGACAAGGCCTTATAGGTAGCGAGCAGCAGCGTCTGCAGACCGTGCCCGATGCCATTGTCGCTTCGCATCTCAATGGCGAGACTGACTGGTGGATTGTTGACCCCGCCTACTGTCCGCAAAACTATGGATATAATGCCAATCCCATCAAGGTGCCCGCTGCAGGTACCGTGGTGAAGGCCACCTTTAAGGGACTCTCCAAGGTGAGTGGCTATCGCTCCATCAATCCCGAGCGCGCCGGTTGGCGCTATGGCTTCGTAGCCTACTCCACCGATGGCACCCGCACCTATGGCGACATGGGCCGCGATGCTGAGGGCGAAGTGAGCATCACCATCCCCGAGAATTGCAGCCACCTGTGGTTTGTAGTCATGGGAGCTCCCACCAAGTGGTGGACCCACTCATGGAATGACAACACCAGCGACGACGAACAGTGGCCCTATGCCGTACGCTTCACCGGCACCGACCCCTATGGCCTCTCGCGCACCTATGGTGAGTACCCCGACGACTATGAGCGTCACGATACCACCATCGTCATCAATGCCAACTTGCCTTATAGTTCATCCAACTACTCATCCGTGCGCGTGCAATACGATATGGATGCCGTGAGCCAAGCCCTCGGTCTCAGCACCGCGCAGATGAAAAGTGTTAAGGTGGGAGCAGCAAACAAGATACGCTTTGTGGGTGTTTCTGCCAACGGTTCTGTGTCGAACAGCACCACCACCTCCACCAGTTCGTCCACCTGCTTCGGCCATTGGTTTACTAGCACTGGTAACGTGTGCGGCTACGATAGCAATGCCCGTATCTTTGCCGAATTTTATCCCGACAAGTATGGATGCTATGTGGGCCAGTATCCCGGTCGTCTCACCCGCGGCAAAACCTACACCGTGCGTCAGGCTATCATCTATACCCACACCGATGGTAAGGAGTATCGTGCCACCATGGAGGTGAACATAAGCGTCAAGTAATCCTTATCAAAAAAGTCCGCAGAAGAAAACCTATGAAGCATCATCATATGCATCACGAAGGCGCAGGGAGCAACATCCTTGTCGCCTTCTTCATCAACCTTACCTTCACCATCGTATCCCTCATCGGTGGATGGCTTACCAATAGTATGGCCATCATCTCCGACTGCATCCACGATCTCGGTTGTACCCTCTCTATCGGTTTGGCATGGGTATTCGAGCGCATTGCCGGACACCGCCCCACGGCACGTTTCAGTTTCGGCTACCGTCGTTTCACACTGCTGGGCGCCTTTGTAAGTGCCTTCATCTTGCTTAGTGGCGCTTCTGTTGTGTTGTATGAAAGCTTCGGTCGCTTGGCCTCACCCGAGGCTGTCGATGCTGATGGCATGATGTGGTTTGCCCTAGCTGCCATCGTTTTCAAGGGATTGGCTGTGTGGCGCACGTGGAGGGGTACTAGCGTCAATCAGCGCATGGTGGCGCTCCATCTTTTGGGCGACTGTCTCGGATGGGTCGTGGTGCTTGTTGCCAGCTGCGTTATGATGTTTGTTGATGTTCCTTTGCTCGATCCCATCCTCTCCGTATGCATTGCACTCTATATCCTCTATAATGTGGTGCGCAACCTTATCATCGCCTTCCGCATTGTGCTCGAGGGTGTGCCCGCTTCGGTCGACTACGACGCTCTGTATGCTGAGGTCACCGTGCTTACGGGTGTCGATGCTGTGCAGCAGCTGCATGTGTGGAGCATGGATAATGAGCACCATATGGCACAGACCATACTCACTACTTCGTTCTCGACTCTTGCAGATATTGAGCTACTCAAAGCCTCGCTACGTGCCCTATTGGCGCAGCATGGCATCACGCATTGCGTGATTGAGGTGGAGGCTAGAGAGTAATAAAATAGATAGCAAATTAGGGACAATCAAAAGCAGAAGCTACTTCACAAATAGAATCTTCGTCACGATTCCTTCATTGCCTCCCTCGTCGCATCCCAACACATAGTAGATGCCGGTGGCCACGCGTTGTCCTTGTGGCGTGCGGCCATCCCAGGTGAACGAACCGCCCAGCGAGGTGCCCTCGGCTACGACGCGTCCTGCCGTATTGGTAATCTTTACTTGGCTATTGGCCTTGAGTCCCACTACTGTGATGAGGCCATTGTAGTCCGGAGTCACCGGGTTGGGGAAGGCATATACCTTTTCGTCATCATACTCTTCTTCGGCTCGGCGTGCATCGCTCATGTATGATGCCAATCCCTTGTCCGTACCGATATAGAGCTCGCCCGAGGCACTATGCAGCGCTAAACTCTCAATCGTATTCGAGGGTAGGGGGCTGTTGTCCTTAGTGAAGTGGTGTATCGTCTCGAGTCCGTCGGCACTGATGAGGTATAGTCCGTTGTTCAACGTGCCTATCCATTTGCGGTTGGCATCGTCAATGGCCATGCAGGTGCTATATACCCCATCCAGCAGATAGTCGGCATAGTTGGTTCCATCGTTGCGCGGCACCTTGATCTTGGTAAAGTGGTAGTCCTCGTCGAAGGCCTCACCCACGTTGTAAAGTACATAGGGCCCCGCATCGGTCAGCACCCAAAGGTCGCCATTTTGGTCCTCTGCAATGTCGTTGATGTAGTATATCTCTACCGATTGCCCGTCCTGGTCTACAAACTTCTCGTTGAAGGTCCGCACGCGGTCGTCGGTCGTGTTGTCCAGCGTACCATTCGTGTCGATGCAGAAGAGGCGCACGTCGTAGCGCATGCTCACTACCCATGTCCACCCGCGGCTGTCAAATAGTACCTCCGTCACCGTGGGAAGTCCCTCCAGTTCCTTGTAGTAGAGGCTAGTAATCTTGCCCTCAGCATTCATCACCTTGAGCGGAGCCTTTACGCGGCCAGCGCCATCGGCATTCGTAATCCACAGGTATCCTTGCGAGTCATATTGCAGTCGGCTCACGCGCGTTGCTGTCAGTTTGTCCGGGTTTGACGACACCGACTCCAGCGCACTGTTCTTATGGTTGTAGTGTGCCACCAGATCGCCGTCGCGAAACTCGTAGATGCCTTGTCCGAACGATGATGCATAGTGATGGTTTGCATCCTTCGGGTCCTGCACGATGCTCGTCATGTTCTTATAGTACACCCCTGTCTGTTCGGCGATTCCCTCTTCCTGAAACGAGGTCCATTCCCCCTCCTCATACATCATCAGCGTACCATCAAAGAATGTCTCGTCAAAGTAGTTCAGGCATCCTCCTGCGATGAGCAGTCGGTCATCGCTGGCAAAGTGCAGGTATTGGCAGTGGTTGCGCACCGGGCTGTTGGGCACGATGGGACCCGCCAAGTGGAAAATCTCCTGGGATGTTGTACTATAGGCGTATTTGTTGAGTCCATTATTGCCGTTGCAGGTCCATAGGACTGACCCGTCGATGGTGGCATAGGTTACCGTGCCATCCAGTGCAATCACAGTGTAGTCGGCCAGTGACTCATACGCGCGCACGTTCGAGGCGTTGCCCACCACCAGGCGCTTGCCCGAGCTGTGCACATAGCTGAAGCTCCCCTTGCACAGCGCAGTAGGCTTCCCGCTCGTGGGGTCCACACAATACACCGCTTTGTTGGTTCCCAGTGCCACCACCATATCGTCAAAGGCCACCAGCTTCGCATAGTTGTTGGTACTCATGCAATGCCAGTTCGTGATGTCCAGCAGGTTGTCCCGTGTATCGCCCCTGTAGAGGCCCTCGGCTGTGGCGGCAAATATCACTCCATCCAACGCTGTCGCACTCAGCACCGTCTTTCCCAATGTGTAGGTGTTGGCAAATACGCCACGCTCCACGTCCAGTACCGTGAGACCGAAATTCGTGGCCAGATAGGCTCGTCCGTCAGCTATGCGTATATCGTTTACCGCTGGGTCCATCGTCGCCTTGTTAGCATAATCCGTGATGTTCACTACCGAACCGTCCGTGTGCAACAGGTCGATGTTTGCATTGTTATATATCACCACCAGCGTGCCTGTCGGCTCGTCCAATGCGATGTGGCGTATGCCCTGATCGCTGAGGATTCCCGCCTTGTCATACGTCTCCACGTACTCGTCGCTCGTGGTGTAGGAGTACAGAGCACCATCGCTCAGTACATACACCTTTCCGCCCACTACCACGCATTGCGTCGCCTTGTGGTAGGCTGGGTACAGGCGCCAAGTCCCAATGGCACTCTGCGCGTCGGTCAGCAGTGCCACCAGCCATAAAGCCGTTAACATCAGGTATCTCCTCATCGTATTTCTTCTCGCTCGTTGTCGTTTTCAGTTTTTCTGTTTCAGTGCCACTACCAACTGCTCCACAGCCTTGGCGCGGTGGCTGATGCGGTTTTTCACCTCGTTGCCCAGTTCGGCAAAGGTGAGGTCATATCCCACAGGCACGAATATCGGATCGTAACCGAATCCGCCCTCTCCCTTGCGTTCGCGAGTGATGTGTCCGCGCACGATACCCTCAAACAAATGGGTATCCTCACCTATTAATAACGCAATAATCGTGCGAAATTGTGCACTGCGCTCATTTTCTTCGGACATATTTTGCAGCAGTTTTGCCATGTTCTCCTCCGATCCGCCGCCGCTGTATCGCGCACTGTACACACCTGGAGCACCGTTCAGTGCATCCACCTCCAGACCGCTATCGTCGGCAAAGCAGTCGTATCCATAGTGCTCTTTCACGTAGCGTGCCTTCAGTATCGCGTTCCCGGCAAAGGTTTCTGCCGTTTCGGGTATCTCCTCGTCGCATCCGATGGCGCGTAGGCTCAACACCTCGTAGGCATCGCCCAGCATGGCCGCCACCTCCTCTAACTTATGCGTATTGTTGGTAGCAAATACAATCTTCTGTTTCATTTTTCTCCTTTTTTTGGTGCTAAGATACGAAGAAACGGGCGAAATGCAAAGTTTACTTTGATATTTCTCTGCGAGTGCCGAGTAGCTTGCCTCTTCCCCCCCCCCCCTTACTTGTGTTCGTAGTTGAAATGGTAGCTCGTGAGTTTGCGGTCGGTCATCACCATTAACCGCATTAAAGGTCATATGTTGACAAAGATCCCCGATACTAGTAGTGTCGGGGATGATTTTTTCGATGATTTTCTTCTTATTTCTGATGCTCCTTTGGGTAATCGATGGTGTAGTGCAGTCCGCGGCTCTCTTTGCGCTCCATGGCTTGGCGGGTGATGAGGTAGCCCACGTTGATCATGTTGCGGAGCTCACACAGTTCGCGAGTAGCCTTGCTACGCTTGAAGAGTGCTTCGGTCTCTTCGTAGAGGATGTCGAGGCGGTTCCATGCGCGCTTCAGACGAGTATTGCTGCGTACGATGCCTACATAAGCCTCCATAATTTGGTTCACCTCCTTCATGCTTTGCGTGATGAGCACACGCTCCTCGGTCGATATGGTTCCCTCGTCGTTCCACTCGGGGATGTCGTCGTTGAAGTCGTAGCGCTCGAGGACGCTCAAGGCATGTTTGGCTGCTGCATCGGCATATACGATAGCCTCGAGCAGTGAGTTGGAGGCGAGGCGGGTGCCACCATGCAAACCGGTGCACGAGCACTCACCGATAGCGTAGAGGCGGCGTATGCTACTCTGTCCATCAAGGTCTACGGTGATGCCGCCGCACAGATAGTGGGCTGCAGGAGCCACAGGAATGTAATCCTTGGTTATGTCGATGCCGATGGAAAGGCACTTTTTGTAGATATTCGGGAAGTGCGCCTTGGTCTCCTCGGGGTCTTTGTGGGTGACATCGAGGTATACGTGTTCGTCGCCACGAGTCTTCATCTCATTGTCGATGGCACGAGCCACGATATCGCGTGGGGCAAGCGATAGACGAGGGTCGTACTTGTGCATGAATTCTTTACCATCCTTGGTGCGAAGCACACCGCCATAGCCGCGCATGGCCTCGGTGATGAGGTATGCCGGACGGCTGCCAGGGCAGAACAGCGCTGTGGGGTGAAACTGGATGAACTCCATGTCCTTGACCGCTCCCTTGGCACGATATACCATGGCGATGCCGTCGCCCGTGGCTACGAGGGGGTTGGTGGTTTGGCGATATACGGCTTCGCAACCGCCAGTGGCCATCACGGTGACACGCGACAGAAAGGTGTCGACCACGCCCGTCTCTTCATTGAGCACATAGGCGCCATAGCAACGGATGCCCGAGGTGTGGCGGGTGATGATCAGTCCCATGTGGTGCTGGGTGATGATCTCGACGGCAAAGTGGTGGGTAAAGATTTCTATATTGGGATGTGCCTTGACGGCTTCGATGAGTGAGGTCTGTATCTCGGCACCCGTGTTGTCCTTATGATGGAGGATGCGGAACTCCGAGTGGCCACCCTCTTTGTGGAGGTCAAAGTCACCATCGTCATTCTTGTCAAAATCGACACCCCAGCGGATGAGTTCTTCGATTTGTGCGGGACCACCCTTGACTACCTTCTCCACGGCAGCAAGGTTACTGATGTGGTCACCAGCAATCATAGTGTCCTCGATATGTTTGTCAAAATTATCTACCTTGAGGTTGGTGACTGAGGCAATGCCACCTTGTGCATAGTAGGTGTTAGCCTCTTCGAGCCCTGCCTTGCAGATGAGGGCTACCTTACCTTTGTGCGCCACCTTGAGCGCGAAACTCATACCGGCCAGTCCTGAGCCGATGACGAGAAAGTCGTATTTGTGTACCATGATATTTTTTATTAGGCTTCACCTTGCAAAGGTAAAGAAAGAATTTTATAAATCAGATATATTGTTGTAACTTTATCGGCAAAATAAAAGAACCAATGCGACACTATATAACTCTTTTTGCGATTCTCTGTTCTGTATGTTTTGCGAATGCTCAAAGTCTCGTCAATCGCCTCGACGTTCTATTGGGTGATGCTCTTCTTCATGCTTCCGATGCTTCAGTAGCGGTGTATGACCTTACTGCTGATCGTATGCTCTATGAACATCGCGCCGATAAATTGTGTCGTCCAGCTTCAGTAGAAAAGGTGGTAACTGCAGTAACTGCCCTTGATCGTTTGGGAACCGACTATAGTTTACAAACAGAACTTCGTGTTACGGGTTTCTTGGGTCCTGACAGTATTCTGCATGGCGACTTATACGTTGTGGGAGGTTTCGATCCCGAGTTCTCCATTTCCGATCTCAATGCCTTGATTGCCGCCATACCAAATGCAGGCATACGCAGTATCACCGGTTCCGTACTGGCTGATGTCAGTATGGCCGACTCTGTCTATTGGGGGAGTGGTTGGTGTTGGGATGATGCTCCGGCCTCTTTTCAACCCTATTATTCTCCGTTATTGCTCGAGAAAGGATGTGTGGAGGTATGTGTTACGCCTACGATAAAGGATAGCGTAGCCACTGTAGTGTGCCTACCTGCATCATCATGGTACGAGGTGGACAATCGAACCGTATGTTATAATGACTCGGCAGGTCCATTTCGTATCACCCGCGCTTGGCAGCAGGGTAGCAATCGTATCATTATAACGGGGAATGTAGAACAGTCGCGTACTCAAAAATTAAGCCTGCAAACCTCTGACGAACATTTTTTTGCTCTCTTCACTGAACGAATGCTACGTCAAGGAGTTGGGGTCAGTTCTTTCGGCTATGCTACTTGTCCGCCCGATGCTCGTTCTATTGCTATAGTTAAACGCCCTATCAGCGAAGTCGTGTATGAAGCCCTAAAGGAGAGTGACAATCTCAATGCAGAAGCCTTGCTCTATCACCTTGCAGCAACAAGTGGCAAACCCTATGCTACAGCTGTTGATGGAATCCTAAGAATTGATTCCCTGCTGTCTTTCATACATACAATGTACGGAGAACGCTCAACCCGTGTGCCACCCCATAAAATAGTAGACGGAAGTGGTCTGTCTAATTATAATATGATTACTTCCCGTATTTTGCTCAATGTATTGCGCTATGCTCACAGCAAGCCTGATATATATGCCTTGCTCACCGAATCATTGCCACATAGTGGTATGGATGGTACTCTCAAGAATCGTATGACGAGTAAATCAACACGTGGCCGTATTGTAGCTAAAACAGGAAGCATGACGGGCGTGAGTACTCTTGCTGGCTATGCTCAGACTGCTGAAGGTCATACCCTTGCCTTTGTAATTATGAATCAACAGGTACTCAAGCTATCACAAGCTCGTGCTTGGCAAGACAAGGTATGTACTGCCATTTGTACTATAGGAAACGATTAATAGAAATTGACATACGTTCCAGGGGAATAAAAAACTAGTATTGTTTTCGCTCAGCTTGTATTACCTTTGTTCTTAATAAAAAAACGCACAGTATGAAAGATAAGTTTGCTCACCCGGCATCTCGGCTACCGCAAGGAGGAGAAGTCTCCTCACCTGCCACCTTTTATATATAGCCGCTACCCCAAGTTGCGCGAGGCACTGCGCACCCGAGGCAAGCGCTACAATGCCCAGCTCGAGCGGGTAGAGCAGCTCGAACGCGAAGGGCGCATCACTGTCATCCGTCCCGACCATCCCGTAGAGGTGGCCCGCATCGAAACCGATATGGACAAGATGAAAGCCCTCTATCGCCATGGCTTCGAGATGGCTGAGAAGATGCTGGGCTGAAAAAACTGCCTTTTCATCGGAGAGTTTCCAGTTACATAATCCCCGATGTCACGCTTCCAGTGACCAATGTCACGCATTTGTCACGCTCATGTCACGCTTTTTTTACGCCCGTTTTCGTGTTCGTCTATTGTAAAAGCCCTATCTTTGCAACAGACGAACGCCGGAAAATATATAAGCACAAAATATATGTATTGCACTATGAAAACATTCATCTATTCCTTGCTGACTATCGTTGCTCTCGCATTCACGTCGTGCAATCGGTCAGGGCAGACAGAGCAAATAGTGACAGAACAAGCGACGAAAGCTGAAGAGCCGTTATCCGTAAAAGAAGAACTCTTGCAGGCACATGAACTGAGCAGGCAAGCAGGAAAGATTAAGGATGCCGACAAGAATAATAGTCAAAACCAACAGAGGAGTTTGGAAATATACAACCAAGCCATCTATCACTATGCCAATGTGGTGGTTCGTGACGACTCCAACGACACATTGCGTATCGTTGCTTTACACCACATGCGTTGGATCGAAGCCTATCAGAAACGCAACTATGGCGTGGCACTGCAATACCTGAACCAATGTGTTGTACTGACACCAGAAAACCATCCCTACTATGTGCTGAATCTAGCATACAAGGCTGATGACCTATGGCATATTGAAGAGCGCGACTCAGCCATCTACTATGCTAAGTTGGCCTTGCAGCTTCCCCATAACCATCAGTCTATAGACTATATATGTAGTCATGTTCTGTGGCAAGTATACAAAGAATTGGGTGTGCGCGACTCTGCTGAGCATTACAAACAATTCTATTACAAGGTACGTGATGGGAAACTCTATAAGGAACAGACGATGGATGAGCTGATAGATGAGTTGAAGAATAATGTCATTGCCAATGGCAAGCCTGAGGTAAAAGAGGATTTGCGAGCTTCAGAGGCTCAGAAACGTGACCCTCAGTTCAAGGCGCAGAAACGGCACCAGCGTATCTATCGCATACTCCTGTTGCTCCTCCTCCTTTCTCCCTTTGCCATAGGCTACTATCGCAAGCATTATCGTCGCCAACACCTTGTCCGTGAGGAACCGCAGTCGTCACCTCCCGGCCCCACGACAATGGCTACAGAGGAGGAGGACAAGGAGACCTTTTCCCTTCCCGAGACACTGATACTGCGCCGCTCGCTTGCCGATGGTCGCCGTGCCTTTGAGAATACCACCAGCTATGAAGAACTTAACGCCATGCAGATTAAGGAAAAGTAACTCTACGATATGGCTTACGAGGCTACTCGTGATGTGGAGAGCACGCTCTTCGACTCCTTCAAGGAGGCTTGCAGCACGCTGCACGAGGGACTTGAGCTGAATGATCAGGAGCTGGTATGCTGCTTTTGCACCTATCTGGGCTATAGCAACAATGTCATTGCCTACATCGGCCACACCACTCCCACTACTATCCGCAAACGCAAAGAGCGTATCCGCAAAAAACTGCCCACCGACCTCTATCAGGTGATATTCGGTGAGAAGGGGTAGGTGTATACAAAG
>JAZRDT010000057.1:0-15615 GCA_045660385.1 Bacteroidaceae bacterium
GATTGGTGCCGGACACGCGGGATGCGAAGCGGCATCAGCAGCAGCCAATATGGGTTCGAAGACTTGCCTCATCACGATGGACATGAACAAGATTGGGCAGATGAGTTGCAACCCCGCCATCGGTGGTATTGCCAAGGGACAAATAGTGCGAGAGATCGATGCACTCGGTGGATTCACGGGAATTGTGACCGACCGCACGGCCATTCAGTTCCGCATGCTCAATCGATCGAAGGGACCTGCCATGTGGAGTCCCCGTGCCCAGTGCGACCGTGAGAAGTTTATCTGGGCTTGGCGCGAGATTCTTGACAATACCCCCAACCTTCGCATATGGCAAGACACCGTTGACGAACTGCTTGTAGAGAATGGCGAAGTCATCGGTGTACACACGGTGTGGGGCGTGACCTTCCATGCCAAAAGTGTCGTAGTCACCGCAGGTACCTTCCTCAACGGTTTGCTCCATGTAGGTCGTGTGCAACTCCCTGGTGGACGTATGGCCGAGCCTGCATCGTACGGACTCACCGAATCCATCGCACGTCACGGCATCACCGTTGGTCGCATGAAGACGGGCACTCCCGTGCGCATCGATAAACGTAGCGTACACATCGATGAAATGGAGATCCAGGAGGGCGAGAGCGACTTCCATAGTTTCTCCTATATGAGCGAACCGCGCAAGCTTAAACAGCTCTGCTGCTGGACCTGCTACACCAACCCCGAGGTGCACCGCATCCTTCGCGATGGATTGGACGAATCGCCCCTTTACAACGGACAAATCCAAAGTATCGGTCCGCGCTACTGCCCCAGCATAGAGACCAAAATCGTCACCTTCCCCGACAAGGAGCAACACCAGCTCTTCCTCGAACCCGAGGGTGAAACGACCAATGAACTTTACTTGAATGGCTTCTCCTCATCGCTCCCGATGGAGATACAACTCGAGGCATTGCGCCAAGTGCCTGCCTTCCGCGATATTGCCGTTTATCGCCCCGGCTATGCCATCGAATACGATTACTTCGACCCTACGCAATTGCGCCACACACTCGAATCAAAGATCCTGAAGGGACTCTTCCTTGCAGGCCAAGTCAACGGCACTACGGGCTACGAAGAGGCCGCAGGCCAAGGTCTCGTTGCAGGTATCAATGCACATATCGCTTGCCATGGTGGCGAGCCTTTCACGCTCGGTCGCGATGAAGCCTATATCGGCGTACTCATCGATGATCTCGTGACAAAGGGTGTAGACGAACCCTACCGTATGTTTACCTCACGTGCAGAGTATCGCATCCTACTCCGTCAAGACGATGCCGATATGCGCCTCACCGAGCGTTCTTATAATTTAGGGTTGGCCTCTAAGGAGCGTTACGATCGCCTATGCAGCAAGCGTGAAAAGGTAGAAGAAATCATTGCCTTTGCCAAGAGTTTTTCTATCAAGCCCGCACTCATCAATGAGACGCTGGAGCGCCTTGGCACTACCCCACTCGCTCACGGTTGTAAGCTCATTGATTTGCTCGCACGACCACAAATCACACTCGACAACATGAGTCGAGAGATACGTGCTTTGGCCACCCTACTCGATGGCATCACTGAGCGCAAGGAAGAGATCATCGAGGCCGCAGAAATCAAGATAAAGTACCAAGGCTACATCGAACGCGAGCGTATGATTGCCGACAAGATGCAGCGCCTCGAAAGCATCAAGATTCGCGGCCGCTTCGACTACAATTCGCTGCAATCACTCTCTACCGAGGCACGCCAAAAGCTTACCAAAATAGACCCCGAAACCTTGGCACAAGCAAGCCGCATTCCCGGTGTTTCACCCAGCGACATTAACGTACTTTTAGTACTTTTGGGGCGATAATGTTTCACGTGAAACAATATGAATTGAAAGTTAAAAAATGACACCACAACAAAACGTTTACAGCATACGAACTCTCCCTCTGTTTATAGAGGGAGTACGGCGAAGCCGGGAGGGAGTTCCAAACGAAGTGCGGAGAAACGCATAATGCAAAGCAAATAAACTACGCGCTACGCTTGTAACGCCCCCGCCCTACGGGCACCCCCTCTATAAACAGAGGGGGAGTTAAGCGGCAAGCCGAATGCTATAAAAATAGAACAAAACACCATGCCACACGACAAAGCAAACTTCAGCAGCAACCGCTATAATCGCCGTTCTTTACGTCGTGAATTGCGGACTAATGGAACCTCAGCAGAAGCGGTTCTCTGGGGAAGTTTGCGAGCTAAACAGATAGAAGGTATACAGTGGCGACGACAATTTAGTATAGGTCCGTTTATCCTCGATTTCTATGCTCCGCAATTAAAGCTCTGCATAGAACTTGATGGCGAACCACACTACACTCCTGACGGCGCAGATTATGACTTAAGGCGTGAGGAGTGGCTATTCAGAGAACACGGAGTACGTACTATACGATTCGAGAATAACGATATATTTAGGCATAATGAAAGCATTGTTGAGTATATCCGCAAGGTGACGAGAGAGATATTAGATAAAGACATTAAAGATGGTTTATAGATGCACGCTCCCAACTCCCCCTCTGTTCATAGAGGGGGTGCCCCAAAGGGGGCGGGGGCGTTCCAAACGAAGTGCGGAGTATAAAACATAGTAGAAGAAACTCTCCGCGCTACGCTTGGAACTCCCTCCCGGCTCTGCCGTACTCCCTCTATAAACAGAGGGAGAGTTAGTGGATGAAAGCATAAGATGAATACAATTAACAACAATAAATAATACAACCTATGAACACCGAACTACTATTAGCAAACCTGCGCAGTATCCCTGATTTTCCTATTCCAGGAATACTCTTCCGTGATGTGACTACCCTATTCAAGAGTGCCGAATGCTTGAAAGAATTGGAGGATACACTCTATGAAATGTATAAGGATAAAGGCATCACCAAGGTTGTTGGCATCGAGTCACGCGGCTTTATTATGGGCGCAAGTTTGGCAATCCGATTGGGCGCAGGCTTCGTTCCAGTGCGCAAACCTGGAAAACTTCCCGCCGAAACTATCCAAGAAAGTTACCAAAAAGAGTACGGAACGGACACCATCGAGATACACAAAGATGCCATTTCGGAGAACGATGTGGTGCTTATCCACGATGATCTTTTAGCCACTGGAGGCACCATGCTTGCTGCCTACAACTTGGTGCAGAGGTTTGCTCCGAAAGCATCTTATATAAACTTCATCATCGAGCTCATCGACCTCAAGGGACGTGCCATTTTCCCCGAAGGAGTGGATGTGAGTTCGTTGCTTTGTCTCGAAGGAGAGTAACCAATAATACCATCTTGTAACACTGAAAAAGTTCCTATATGAAAGGAAAACGTTTAAATAAAGTTTTCACAGAAAGAGACCACACCCAGCTTCAAGGGAATATATTAAAAACATATATATACTTAGAGGATGGTAGTGTTTATGAACTATTGTGCTTTGAAGAAAACGTATATGTTAGGACCCCAGAACATCTGCCAGATACTTATGGCCTGACAGAAGAACCTATAGGGAAGCTTTCACAACACCCTATCACAGGCGTTAAGTATATATATACGAAGTCTACGGGTTTGCCATGTGGAATATGTTTAATACTTGATGAGAATCACCAAATAGCCACTTATAACATCAATAACGAAACTATCCTCATCATCAACAGCAATGATATCAATCAAAATTACTACATAAGCACACAGGCCATTGAGGAGGATGATTACAGCAAAAAGGAACATATTTATTATGGCGAATCACCCATTATTAAATCCTCGGACATTAAGGTGGTTTCTATAGGCAAAGTTTACGGAGTAAACGAATTGTTCGATGAATTGGAAAGGAAGCTTGAGTTTCCTTATTTTGGCCACAACTGGGATGCATTAAACGATCTTCTTGGCGACCTTTATTGGATAAGGGAAAAACACATTATTATAGTACATTCAGACTTTCCATGTTTGGAAAAAAAAGATTTAAAATCTTATCTTGATATATTAGAAGATAACATCAATGACAACAAACGTTACTACGACGGACAACGCTTATATGTTGTCTTCCCCGAGAAACAGCAATGATTGTAGCATAAGACCATAATAAGACCATGAAGTTCACCCATTGTTTACTATCTACACTCCTCCTATTCCCTACCGCCAATCTCTCTGCACAATAATTTTATTTGCAATGTGAACGTTGTTTTTAATGATAAACAACTATCTTTGTAACAGTAATCAATTCTAATTAAGCTATGAAACAGTTAATCCCTATCCTATTTGCAGGTCTTGTTATCGGCTGCACAAACACAAGCAAAAGTGAGAGTAATAACATCAAGCAACCTCCCACTGCTTCGGTAACAGGCAAACATGTCAAGGGAAGTACTTCGTCTCATGCCTATATTTATAATCATGAAACAAATAGCGATGTCATCTATTTTGGATATGAGTATTCCACAGGACAATTGGATTCGGTGTATGGCACATGTACTCATTCCTTGGAGGATGCAGATCCTTGGTGTGATGGTGGGGCGGCATATTGGTATGATGATAAAGGCATTCGAATAGATTTATCGTACGGAAACTTTAATGGCTCTAATGAGAAGTGGGTATGTGCTGTTGATATGACGAAAGGTTATTACACCTTGCACATCAGCGATAGCTTGGAAGTGAAAGTGGGTGACAATATCAATGATCTCAACCTTTCCCATCATAAGTATGTTCAGGAGTTTAAAAGGATACAGCGTAATGACACTACACGCCTCCATCATCATGTATTTCCCTATTGCGATTGCCCACCCTTCTTTGTTATCGAGTACAAGAACGACACAATCATCTATGTTCGATACGACGACATTTGCTTGTAAATAAATGGAGACTGAAGAAATGATGAGAGCCCTATATATACTCGTCCTATTCATTACATTATCCGCTTGCACCAATAAAAAAAGTGTGCATTCATCGATTGAGCAGACCGACTCCTTGCTCTGCGAATTGCATGAGCGCGACCAACAGATACGGCACAAACTGATGAGCGTGCAGCAAGCATACATTGCCGAGCAACGGACGGAATTGATCGATTCCATCGTGATGCTTGTCGCCGAGCAAGACCGTGTGGATAGCCTCAATAGAGTGGCCGTGGATTCGCTCTTGCAGAATGGTTGGCCCGAGGGGTTGAGCGAACATTCGAACCGTACCATCTGGCTTATCATCGATCATGCTGATGTGGAGTATCAGGAGCGTTACCTTCCTTTGATAGGGCAGCAGGCAGTGCGTGGCACTATCAGTCCTTCTGACTATGCTACCCTACTGGACCGCGTGAATGTGCGTCGCCAACGTCCTCAACGCTACGGCACACAGACGGGATACAAGCAACGCGACGATGAAGTGTTTACCTTTGTTTATCCCATTGAGGATATCGATGCATTGGATTCGCTCCGTCTCTCCGTAGGCCTCGACTCTATGCACCTCTATCTTCGTCAGGTAAGCGAGACGTTGGGAACAGAGGTCAAGATTGATCCGGGGTTGACTTGGGAGGAGATAGAATCATAAAATTTATTCGTGCTTGAAAAGTTAATTAGAGAATGCTGCCCCGAAACAGTGTTCTCTATTTTTTTTGCTATGGCTTACCAGGTCTCCCCACCCTACCATTTTCACTCCTTTCCTACCACCAAATCCTTGCGTTTTTTCGACCCGAGGGACGGGACGAGCGAAAAGAAGCGATTCTCAGAGGCTGTTTTTCGATTTAACATGCTTTATGTCAATTATTTAACTGAGTTTTTCTTTGTTTGGATTCTTCGTCGTCTCGTTAAAAAATGAGATTAACGAACCAAAAAGATATTAGGAATCGAAAATTCTGAAGATTTGCAGACATTTGTGTCGGTTCAAGAGTTTTTTACAGTGATGTTTCGTTTATTGGTGCGTTTGTTGTAATTTTGCGAACGACTAAAAAAGGTAATGACTAACAATAATGATAAAGAACATCATCTTTGATTGGGGAGGTGTACTCATACATCTTGATAAAAATTGCTGCGCAGATGCTTTTGCCAAGTGTGGCATCAAGGTGGGTGATGAGTTGTCGAATCCTTATGGGCAGCGCACCTACTTGAAAGATTTCGAGCAGGGACTGATGTCGGTGGATGAGTTTCACGAAACTGTGCGCCGTGTGTATGGTGCACAGTTGGCCGATGAGCAGATTGACCATGCATGGAATGCATTACTGCAAGAGATACCAACCTATAAGTTGGATATGCTGCTCAAACTGAAAAAACACTATCGCCTGTTCTTGTTGAGCAATACGAACGTTCTGCACTGGATGGAGGGACGTAAGCGCTTCGACTATCAGGGATACCATGCTGAAGACTTTTTCGAACAGATATTTCTCTCCAACGAGATTCATGAGTTGAAGCCCTCACCCGAAGCTTTCTGTAAGGTTGCACAGATGGCTGGCATTGTTCCTGAAGAGACTCTCTTCATTGATGACTTACAGGCAAGCTGCGATGCTGCTTCGGCATTGGGTTTCCATACCTATTGCCCGATGGCAAATACAGATTGGACGCATGAAATAGACATTATAAAAATTAATGAATAAGGAGCAGTATTGCCCGCCGACAATATAAAACTTGTATATGAGATATGTCGCTACCATAGGATCCTTTGACGGTGTGCATCGCGGACATCAATGTTTGCTGCAACAGGTGCGTAGCCTTGCCGATGAACGTGGGCTAAAGGCTATGGCCATAACCTTTGCGGTGTCGCCTAAGCAGGTATTGGGTAGCAACGATGTTGTGTTGCTGAATAGTGTGGAAGAGCGTCTGACGCTGCTGCGCAAGGTAGGAATGGACGAGGTGCCTATGCTCGAGTTTACCCACGAAATGGCTGCTATGAGTGCGCGCGACTTTATGAGTCAGGTGCTCAAGAAGCAGTTGGGTGTGGAGGTGCTGGTAATCGGTTACGACCATCGTTTCGGACGTGGACGTACCGATGGTTTTAACGATTATGTGCGTTACGGGCGTGAACTCGGCATCGAGGTGGTACGAGGTGAGGCTTGTGTGGAGCAAGGTGAGGCGGTAAGTTCAACTCGTATACGTTCTTGTATTTCCGAGGGACGTGTGTCCGAGGCTTCCCATCTTTTGGGCTACTATTACAGACTATGTGGTACGGTGGTAGGTGGATATAAAGTGGGTCGCAAAATGGGGTTCCCTACGGCCAATATCCATGTAAAGGAGATTGAGAAGTTACTCCCATCTGATGGTGTGTATGCTGTATTTGTTTATGTCGACGCTGATAGTGAATGCAAGCACGTCGGCATGCTCAACATTGGATACCGTCCGACGGTAAACAATGGAAGTGAGCGCAGCATAGAGGTGCATATACTCGACTTTGAGGGCGATCTTTATGGAAAGGCATTGTGCGTTGAATTTGTTGAACGATTGCGCGATGAACGCACGTTTGATACCCTCGATGCACTGATGGTACAGCTTGAGGCTGATAAGGAAAGGGTTATTAAGTTAAAAGATTTATAAGCGCCACGTTATCATGAACCGAATATTGAAGCTTATCTTATATTATTTTGCTTATCAACTGGGATTCAGTGTATTGGCATGGGTTATATCGGTGTTTTTCATGCCTATGGATGCTGTAGAGATGACATCCTACACTATGGTGGTTTCTACGCTTGCCATGACATGGCATCTGATTCATTTTGGCTATGTGAGCATTACTCAAGACAGATACAAGACGGTGAGCATGGTAACCTGGGCTGTGTCAGTCATATTTGTCTATGCAGCTACCTTTGTTCTTAATGTCGTCATTGAGCAGATGAGCATCCCCAACACGATGGAAGATACTTTCATTGCAATGGCCAATAATGTGTTCGGCCTTCTTTCTATCGCTCTATTGGCTCCTGTATTAGAAGAACTGCTTTTTCGTGGTGCAATCGAAGGAGAATTGCTTCGTCAAGGATATAAGCCTTGGATAGCCATATTGCTATCATCGCTTATTTTTGGTGTGGTGCATTTGAATCCGGCACAAATTCCTTTTGCCTTTCTTATAGGCATGATGTTCGGATGGCTATACTACCGCACGGGAAGTCTGCTCCCCGGTATTGTAGGGCATATACTCAACAATAGTGTGGCAGCCTACAACATGATACAATATGGTAATGCTACCATTGAGGAGCAACTGTCGAGCACGAACGCGATGTGGCAATGGACTATATTGGCTATAGTCGTATTTGTTGTTGCTACTGTGTGGCTCAATCGTGATATGGTAGATAAGGAAACTGACTCAATATATAACAGAGGGGAAAAATAAACATCTTCGGTTCTCTCAACAGGGAAGGTGTTATAGCTAAAAGATACGGCAGCGTAATCACGCTGCCGTTATTTTCTTTTCGAGTTTTCTTTTATTAATACTCCTCCTCGTCAAAGAAGAAGTCTTCATTGCTGGGATAGTCGGGCCAGATATCTTCGATGCTTTCGTAGATTTCTCCTTCGTCTTCTATCTCTTGCAAGTTCTCGATAACTTCAGATGGCGCACCCGAACGGATAGCATAGTCTATCAGTTCTTCTTTTGTTGCAGGCCAAGGTGCATCCTCCAATTTTGTAGCCAATTCAAGTGTCCAATACATATTAGTCTTTCTTTAAGTCGTTTTTATTAATAAGGTTGCAAAAGTATAACTTTTTTCATCAAATGCAATCATTCTTCCAAGAAATTTCGTCTACCGATTTCAATTTATTAATAAATCGGGCAAAAACAAATAAGAAATCAGAAAGCCTATTGGTGAAAGACACCACCAAGGGGTCTATAGGGGCTGTTTCGGCCAATGAAATGATGAGTCGTTCGGCTCTGCGGCATACGGTGCGGCACACATGACACTGCGATGCAGCCATGCATCCTCCGGGGAGTATGAACGAGTGCAACGAAGGGAGATTTCCGTCAATCTGGTCGATTAGAGATTCCAAGTGGGTTATATGTTGCTCGGTAATAGTGCACGATGGAGGTGTTGCCGACTGCTTGCATGGCATGGCAAGGTGTGTACCAACATCGAAGAGCCGCGATTGTGTCCATTCAAAAAGTTTGTCATCAAACATCTCGTCGTTCAGTTCCTCGTCAGCTTTGATTATGCTTCGTAGCAAACCCAGATGTGAACTTAGTTCGTCTATGGTGCCATAGGCCTCTAAGCGCAGACTGCATTTTTTCACTCTTTCACCCCCGATGAGCGATGTGTGTCCGCTATCGCCTCCTCGTGTATATATTTTACTCTTCTTGGTCATAAGTTTTATTCATTATTTCCTTAGGTTGATCCAATAGTTGTTGTTGTAGCGGGCTTTGTCGAAGAAAAGTAGCCCTACATTTTTTAAGTCGTAGCATATGCATGTTTGTATATGCTCTTGCAAACCTCTCCACCAGCGTTGTTTCGCTTCATCTTGGTCGATGCCTTCGATAATAAATAGGGATTTGTCGCAAATATAGGGTAATGCGGTTTCGACAGCTTCCTTATAGTAGGGCGTATGCGCAACATGTAGTAGGTCTACCCTTCCCTTTGACTGCAAGGTCTGCTTAAAAAGTTCCAATTCATCGCCGTTTATGGCTTTTATTTGTGGATATTTGGCTAGTAGGATATTGCGTTTTTCCAGGAGTTCGTGGCTCAACTTCCGATCTATCGTGGTACATTCGCTTGCAGTGCAGCCCATAGTCATGGCACAAGCTGAGATGCCGGCACCTGTACCTATCTCGATGATGATTCGTGGCTGTATGTGATTAGCCAATCGGAGTAGCAAGCGGCTTATTCTTTCCGGATAATGCGGCAAACTGATGGTAGTATCCATTAGCAGGTGCAGGGCATTGTATCCATAATATGGCCACTTCTCTCTTAATACATGCTGCACGAAGTAGAAGTCATTGGGGCTTTGCACACCAAACCCCAGCGAGTTGCGTAAGCGTCTAATCCGTTTGTTTATCATAGCTTCTTTTTCGATGTGACAAAAGTAACAAAAATCGCTGAGTATATCCGTTATAATTAAAAAAAGATGTACTTTTGCATCATATAATATTTTGGAATACTATGAAGAAGAGAATTTTATCATCACTAATCCTTTGTTGTGTTGTCTGTTTTGTTTCGGCTGATCCCATCGGTCCGGCCAAAGCATTGAAGATAGCATCGTCTTATTTGCAGGAGGAGGTGCCCATGGCACGTGTCACCCCCCTCCGCAGAGGTACCACTCGCTCCATCTCGGAAGCCGACTCCGTAGCACCACTCTATATCATCAGTAGAGGTGAAAATGCGGGTTTCGTCATTGTCAGCGGTGACAATAGTTTGCCGGAAATCATCGGTTACACCGATAGCGGCGATTTTGTGGAGAGCGAGATGCCTCCCGCTTTGCTTGATATGTTGCAGGGATATGCCAACATTGTCGAGGAGGCTCAAAAAACGGGCTTGCCTGCCCGCACTGTGCAGAGAGCTGCAGCCGAACGTGTTGCTATAAAGCCTCTTATCGAGGCACATTGGCATCAGACCGCACCATACAACAACTTGGCTCCCTTCCTTACGGGTACAACCAACCGCGCAGTTACAGGATGTACCTGTACGGCGGCTGTGATGGTGTTGCACTATTTCCGTCGCGACCTTCCCAACCAGTTGTTGGCATCCACTCCAACCTACAGCTATGGTGATGCTCCTGTCACTGTAAGCTATCCTAAGGGCACCCCTATCGAGTGGGATCTGATGCTCAATAGCTATAACTCAAGCTACCCCACTGAGATGGGTAATGCTGTGGCAGTGCTGAATGCGGCTTTTGGTGCAGGCATATGGCAGACCTATGGCAGCTCTACCTCGGGTCAGATTGCCAACATCGTGGATGGTTACAACAGCTATTTCAACATGAGCAGTACCTGCCAGTATCAGAATGGTACAAGCCAAACCTCATGGGAGAATACCATCTATAACAACCTTTCCAACAAGCAGCCGATGGTATATGCTGGTGTGCATGCAAGTCAGGGCGGACATGCCATTATTCTTGATGGTTATAACCCGAAGGGTAACCTCTTTCACTTCAACTTCGGTTGGGGCGGACAAGGCGATGGATACTATACTCTGGATGCTGAAACCGGCATCAACGGATTTGCCGGCCAGCAGGGTATGGTATATAACATTGCACCCAAGAAGCCCAACTTGACAGCCAAGCTCTATGCCGACAAGCAGATGATGAAGCGCACAGAAAATACCATTCGCGTAGTTGCAACCAACAACGGTACATTGGACTACTCGGGCTTCAACGTATATTGGGCCACAAACGACCGCAAACCCTCGAGCAGCACCACCGTGTCGGCATCGGACAAGGAACTGAAGCTTGCCACAGGCGAATCGGGTGAATTTACCGTAACATTCAAGCCCTTGCTCGAGAAAAACTATTACATCTACCTCACCGACAAGCGCTATAACATCCTTGACATGATGGAGGTAGAGATTCTTCCCACCAAGGGCGATCTGACACTGGAATCATTTGATATCAGTGCAAGCAGCCAAGTTGAGGAGCATAAGAGCGGTACCTACCGTTTGCTCTACAATAACGAACTGACGGCAAAGATGACGCTTACCAATTCAAAGAAGGGTACCAGCGTGCAGCCCGGTGTCCGCTTGCGTTTGATGAGCTACAATGAAGAGACTGAAAGTTTTGAGCAGGTGCGCATGGTGACAGTTGACGAATATCAATTGTCTGCCGAAGAAACGGTAGATATGGAGGCTACTATCAATCGCATCAATCCAGGTACACTCTATGCCCTTTCAGTGAATAGCGAACTCAACTATGTGGACGAAGGGGCAACCTTGAAATTTGCTACCGCCGATACAATGTTCCGCTTCAAGGTGTGCTCCCCCACCCTGGAAAGTATTGCTGTACAAGATGGATTTATGACTCTTGCAGGCGATTGGGACCCCGCCCGTTTTGCCCAGTTGGCTACCGATGCCTCTATTGTTGGCTACGATCTCACGCAAGTGAAAGGTGTCAACAGTCAGCCCATCGCAGCCAATCCCAACGCACTGTTCTACATGGGAACTCCCATCGAAGGGTATAATATCGTCTCTTCAGATAAGGTTGCCATATTGCGTTTGTCGCAAGGGTACAATTTCCGTCCGCTTGGTCAATTGACAGCAGAGAAAGTGGAGTTCTATCCTTTGTGGAATGCAGCACAATGGAACACCATTGCGTTGCCCTTCACAGCTTTGGTTCCCGATGGATACATCTGCCGTCGTCCTACTCAGTTCAACACCTCAATCATGCGTTCTGCCGACCTCGTAGATACACTCTATGCAGGTACGCCCTACTTGATGATGGCCGATAGCAAGGAGGTAGACCCCATCGTGGCCGAGAATGTAGTGATCGACATGCATGCTGTTGGAATAGGAATTCCCGAATACAGAGCCATTCTATCCGAAGAGGTGGCTGGCGATTCAACCCTTGTCCTTAACCTCGACTTGGCGGAAGAGTTGCAATATTTCGAACCGGTAGATTCAGGCACGGTGCTCAAGGCATTTACCGGTGCACTTAAAGGCAAGAAGCGCATACGTGCCACGGTGAATAGTTCGAGCGACCAGGCATACAAGGTGTTGGCGCGAGCTATCGAAACGGCATACCTTACCTACGATGAATGGAACCAAGCCATCGAGCCCGAATGGAACGTGATGCTGCTCGATTCTATAGCGTCGGTAAGAGCCATCTATGAAACCATGTCGCTTACCTATACCACCACCATCAAGGAGGTTGCAAACGACCTGTTGGCCTTTACGGAAATCTACAAGCTCCAACTTATCGACAAGAGCGAACCAATCAATTATACGGGCTACATCGTGAATCCCTCGTTCGAGAGTGGCAAGAAGGAGGGTTGGAGTGCAGGTGCCAATGTCTCTATCCGTCCTAAGACCAACCTGGCTACCTTTGCATCGGGCATGGATGGTGAATACTTGTTGTATAACGAGAGCTCTACAGGCTCTACTGCCATCAGTCAGACCATCGAGGGACTCCCCCAAGGCTACTATCGCCTCACAGCCATGTTGGGTACAAGCGACAATAACACGGTCACCCTCTTTGCCAACGATAGCATAACCACTGTCAATGCCCACGAGTGGGGCCGCTTCTACCTCACAGAAGCTGTTGTTGACAGCATATGGGTTGAGAACGGCACATTGACGATAGGTGTCGAGGAGGGTGAGTCGTGGTACAAGGCCGATGATTTTAAGCTTTATTATATCGGCACAGGTACCGACACCTCTATTGAAATCCCCGAAGCAGACACTCCGTCGGCAATCGTCAAGCGTAAGGGTATATACGACCTCTTTGGTCGTCGCTTGCCCAATAGCAGCATGATGGTTCCTGGTCGTATCTATATCGTTGATGGTCACAAAGTTCTTGCAGACTGAAACTGATACGGCACAAAACAATACAGGGTTATAATATGTGTTGAGGGTGTATCGCGATACACCCTCAACTTTTTTACATCCACACCTTCTCTATGTGAACCTTACCATCGGCATATATGGTGCGACGAATAAGTATTCCACCCTGCGGCTCCGAGATCGGTTGTCCGCTGAGTGTATAGTATCGTATCGCCATCACAGGAGCATCATGGGGCGCACACACACCCTGACCGGCATTCCGGTAGGGTATCAGTTCAAACGGGTAGTCAGTAGGGCTTTCAGCTCCAGCATAATTGATGATACCTTCATCCGACACCGTCCAGCAAATATTGCCCGAAGTTCCATTGTTTTGAATGCTGAGCCAATCTGTATTTTTAGCACCCTTTATACGAAAGGGGCGCACGGCAAGGGTCTTCATCAGTCCCTCCTTGTTCAGGTAGAGACTATCCGGTATACTCATTAAATTATATCGGGCGTTTTTCTCCTCAAGAAACCATAGCTGTCCGCCTCCCACCTCCGTCGTATCGGCATTCGCCACCAACGGAGCAAGGTATGCATACGCATCCTTCTCACCCGGTGAGGTGAGATAGGTATCGGTGTATCGATGCCGAACGAGATAGTTTCCACTGGTGTAGGTGCGGTATGTCTTGCTACCCTCATCGATATAGATGCGATAGACGCAGGTGAGCGTAGAATCCTTCATCGTGTAGGTGCCGATATATTCCCCCGACGAACTGATAGAGTCTATGGCTAAGGTTTTCTCCGTAGAGCCATCGCTCCATAGCCACTCGCCACGCAGCAGTACAGGCACGTAGGGAGCCAGTACGATGTTGTCGCCCTCTTCCACTACTAAGGTATGCGTGTCGGTGAGCGTGTTTCCGTTGACTATCACATCGGGGCGCAGATGGCGCACCTTGATGGTGAAGGTCACGCTACTCTCACATCCCCCTTGGTTGGTAAAGGTCACGGTTACAGAGGTATCTTCCTTGATGTTTGTCATGGTGATAGCCGACCCACTCTTTCCATTGCTCCATTTATAGGTTCCCCACCCTCCTGCATCACTCACCGAGAGGGTTACGCTACCATTGTAGAATACGGTTGCTTCCGTAGTGCCTGTGGTAGTGACACCATCTACCTTGACCGATGGCGTGAGTGTTGTTTTCTCGCAGTCGCCAGCTACAGCCAGTGCAAAGCACAAGTGGCTCTCTACCCCCTTGCTATTGGTGTAGGTGACGCGATACACATAGCTTCGGTCAGTGGTGACGGTGATGTTGCGTGTTGTTTCACCTGTATTCCACAGCCATTGTCCACTGTCCTCCTCTCCTTCGGGAAGCTGAGGCATCAAGCATACGGTTTGCCCCTTGGGCAATGTTGTTTTGTTGTTTATGGTGTACGCATTGATGAGTCCGCCCAGCTCATTATGGCGAATGATATTTCCATCCACATTACCCAATGCCTTCTCTACCGCCATGCTGGGGACAAGTCCCGTGAAAGAGCCGCTATATTCCATCTTCGGAGTCAGTTCAGTGGGTACCTCATCTGCTGCAGCCAGTCCGTCGTACGTATTCATCAGAACCGAGTATCCCAAGTGGTCATATCCGCCACTGGTTGATCCCTGTCCGCCTGCGTCAATACCCATCTCGTTGTAGGCAATTTTTGAATAGGGCATCTCCACGCCTTTGACACCCTCGTAGATGCCAATTACTGTACCCCAATAGGGGCGCATCTGTGCACCCAGGGCAGGTTCGGTCATGAGCCAGGCTCGGCTGTCAGAGTAGTAGTAGCCGCTTGAACCATAATGGTAATCTGTCCACGGCAGATTCTTTACGCTCTGCGTTTGCGCCGCCACATATTCAATACCTGCCGCCAACCGATGATCCATATAGGCAAAGAGGTCATCTCCTTGGTTCCATCCCACCTTGGCAATGTCAATGGCGAGTCCCAATGCCATAGCCGAGTGCCCCACGTCGCGTCCGCTCTCCTGCATCTGTCCTATGCGGCCGTAAGCACCCGTCTCGAGGTCGCTCTCCGTGGTCGTCACCACCAGATTGCCAAGTCGGAGGCCAAGCGGTCTTAGGAAGACAACATTCACACACAACTTCTTGGCTCACAGAACGACATGGCTACGATCCGACTTCCTACGTCGCGTCCGCTCTCCTGCATCTGTCCTATGCGGCCGTAAGCACCCGTCTCGAGGTCGCTCTCCGTGGTCGTCACCACCAGATTGCC
>JAZRDT010000058.1:0-3681 GCA_045660385.1 Bacteroidaceae bacterium
GACATAACGGTTCTTCTTGTTTTCCACCACCTCCTTCAAGGCAAGTGCGTTACCAGCCAAGTCCTTCCCCTCAACGTTCTTGTAGGGGTTTCCAGGTGCGACACATTGTGCCATCTCTTCGGCACGTTTCTGTGCTTCCATTTCTTCCAAAGTCTCTTTTTGGAGGTCTTCGTATAGTGTAGGATTTGTTTCTGACATGGCATCTATCAGTTCCAACTTCATCTCCTTGGGCATGGAGAAGTGGAAACGTTCAAGCAGGTAAATGCCTACCTGGTTGTCTGCATTTGCCAACACATAGGAGCGGACGAGTGCAAAGACCGACTCCATTGACTCCCTTCGTGTGAGTGAGGTGTTATCAGTTATAGACTTTTTCTCTTTGAAAAACTGGGTCAGTTTGTCATTGAAGGGTGTACCTGTCGCGGTACGTTCACTACTCATCGCTTCGTCAAAATCGCCGAGCATGATGCGCCCTGGTTCTAAGATCATTTCTATCATTATTCCCTCTCCGCTCTCCAAGGACTCCAAGATGCCAATCTTGGCCTGACAGGGTTTCGCCACCTTGCCTTTCATTGTGAATGAATGGTTCTTCACTATCGCCGAGTCCAAGATACCTGGTTCGCCATCAATATAGGTAGCCAAATAGGCTCTCCTTCCATCTTCAAAGTCTGCGGCATGTCCCGTGATAGTGTACTTCGTTTGGTTTGCACACGCCCCCAGCAGCACCGCCACGGCAAGGGCAAGGAATAGTTTTGATTTCATTGTATTGGGTTATTTGTTTGTTTGCTTCTTCGGCTGTTTGTTGAAGCGGTATATCACATGCATCATGGCATAGCGCGGCACCACGTTGTGCCATGTCTCCTGTATGCCCTGCGCGTTCACCGAGTAGCGGATGTTGGAGAGCTGGCCCAGCAGGTCGAAGCCGTCGGCAATGAAGGTGAGGTTGCCCTTCAGGATGCTCTTCGTCAGGCGGGCGTTCCATACCAGGTCATTGGTGTTCATCGAGGCATCGGCATAGCCACGGCGGCTATACATGGTGAGGTCGGTGCTGAGGTTCACTCCCCACGGCAGCTCGCTCTTCAACGTCAGGCCGTAGTCGTAGTCGATGGCATGGATGGTGGTGAAGTCCTCGCGGTTGCCCGTGGCATAGCGGTAGGTGGCGTTGGCCTTGAGGTAGACGGTAGACTGCTCCCACTTGTTTTCAAATCCCAAACTTTCGCGGAGGTTCACATTGCGCACCACACTCTTGGGCGAGGCCGCGGAGCCGACCACACTGATATAGTCCACGCTGTTGACATACCCTGCCGTGGTTCCGTGCGAGAGCGTCATGGTGGCTGCTTCGTCCAATGCACTGCTCATCTTGTAATAGGCATTGGCCTGCCAGTTGCCGTTGATGTTGGTGGGCGACGAGGTGGTGACACCTGTAGACTTGTCGTAGATGCGGTAGTTGGCAATGCTGTTGCGCACGAGCGAACCATCTACACCGGTTTCAAACAGTTGCTGACGCTGTTTCTTGCGTTGTTGGAAATAGAACTTTGCATTGTGTCGGTGGGTGTTCTTCAAGCTTTCTCCTGTGCGTATCGTTATGTATAGGGGATTGGCATCGTTTACATAAGGCACATTATAGGTCAAGGCCGGTGCTGTATTGGTAAAGTTGTATGTCCACCTGTATTCACGGCGCGGTGTCGTGTCGGTAAGGTTCTCTATAATCTGATATTCAACCTGACCTTGCAGCAGTGCATCGGTGCGGTAAAGCGTGGTATCCATACGCCCACGTTGATAGTCCAGTTCCTCAGTCACAATGTTCAGCGGCAGACGGAAGGCAAGGTGCTGCTGACCGCTGTCGTCCTTTATCCATCGTTCAAGTTCGAGGGCGGGTGTATGGCGATGTGTATGTGCCGTACTGAAGTTACTGTTGTTGATGTCAAGCGCATAGCTCAGTGAATCACGTGTGGAGGGGAGCATACCCAGTGCCTTATCTTCGGGACTCCAGTCGGCATATGTGTCGAGACGGTAAAGGGCATTGTCCGTATCGCGATAACTGTAATAATAGGTATATTTAGGACGGAGTATGAAGCTGCGGTCACCTTTGATAGCATGGTTGTACTCCAATTGTGTCTGTATGTTACTGTTGAGTGAAGGCATCTCCCGATATTGGTTGCGCAAGTCGTTGTCCTTGCCGCTACCCTCTCCATAATAGAGGCGATAATGCGAAAACTGTTTGGAGCGGGTGCGGTTATAGTTACCGTTCATGGTCAGACGGATATAGTCGGACGTGTTGGACGGTGTGTATGAATAATACAGGTTGCCTTTCAGCAACAGTCTGTCGCGGTCGGCAAGGTTCTGCGTATACAACTTGTTGACAAGCATATCAGTCAACACGCCATCGTAAGCAGGGCGGAAAATGCTGTCGAGCGAAGCGCCACGATAATTCTCTGATGGCTGCTGCGAGAATGTGGCCGAACGGTTCATGCTCGTAATGTCGTTGTGGAAATACTCCACATTGGGCGTAACTCTGAGATACCAGTAGTTGCCTCTCAGGAACAGGCGTGAGTCAGATATAAGATGGAACTGCCTGTCACGGCTCGTATTGTTGCTGCGCTTGTAGATGTTGCCATCTTGGTAGAAGTCGGTGGCAGAGGTGTAGGTTTCATCCCGCTTGTCCTCGTGATACACCTTGAGTGCGCTCTGTACGCCCCAATTGTTATCCTTGTCCCACGTGAAGTCAATGCCTCCCGTCTTGATATCGGTAACACCCGTAGCTTGCCATCCCGGACTCCAGTCGCCATTGCTGCCCGGCTGTCGGGTATCGTTGGTGTTGTTGATGTTTCCATAAGCACCGATGCGCATATTGTTGGTGAACATCAGCCCGAACACGCGGCCAAGATAATGCTCGCCAGTACCGTATGCCACCTCGGCATTGGATATCCATCCCGCAGAGAACTCCTTTTTCAGATTTACATCCACAACCAGAGGTTTCTGATGAAAGTCACCGATGACATGTGCGTCTTCGAGTGCCTTTTCATATACCTTTACCTTGTCCACCATATAGGCTGGCAGGTTGCTCAGAGCTACGCTGGCATCGCCTCGGAAGAAGTCCTTGCCATTGACCAGCAGACTCTCCACATATCGTCCGTTCACAAGTATCTGGTTGCCTTTCAGCTCCACGCCTGGCAACTGCTCGATGAGGGCGTCGAGCATCGAGCCTTCGGCCAGGCGGAAGGCATCAGCATTATATACAATGGTATCGCCCCGATACACCATCTTCACCTTCGTCGCCTTCACCGTCACCTCGCCCAATGCGATGGGCAACTCACTCATGACAATGTTTCCCAGCTGCTTGTACTTGGTCTTCTCGTTTCGGAAATCAAGGTCGATGTATTGCGTCTTATAGCCCATCATGTGTATTTTGGCTATCATGGCCGAATCGCGCAGTATCTTGAACGAGAAGATACCGCTGTTCTCCATCTTTCCCGCAACAGTACAGAATTTCGAGCTGTCGGCATACATTACATCTACATACACAGGCAATCCTTGACGTGTAACGGCATCGATGGCGCGGCCTTCAATTTCCACAATATCCAGTTGGGTGTTTTGTGCCATCAGCCCCGCCGACAGCAGCATTGCACACAATGCAATCATCATTCTTTTTTGTTTCATTGTTTCGATGTTATGAGTATTTGT
>JAZRDT010000059.1:0-14418 GCA_045660385.1 Bacteroidaceae bacterium
GCATAGTATCTGTTGCGCAATCTTCTGGTTTCAGTCTGTCTGATTCTCTTCAGCGATGATTTGTGGTTTGCCATTTCTAATCTTCCTATTTTTTTATTTAACTTTGTAGCGCTACGGGGAATCGAACCCCGCTTTTGAGAATGAAAATCTCACGTCCTAACCGATAGACGATAGCGCCATCCTTTGGTGAGCTTGCCTTGTATTACCGAGGCTTACTGCTCGAAAGCGGATGCAAAGGTAGGCACTTTTTTTGAAACAGCAAACACTTTCTACTTTTTTTTTGTAGAAAAGGTGTTTTTTTGTAGTTTTGCATCGTTTTAAGAGAACAGAAAGAGGCAAAAAGCATGTATATCGACGACAAAGGCATAGTATTGAGGTGTGTGAAGTACGACGACAAGTCGTTCATCGCTCATGTGTTCACAGCCTCGCGCGGACACGTCTCTTTTATGGTCAATGGCTCGCATGGCAAACGCTCGGGCACGAGTGCACGACTATTCCAACCGATGGCCTTCCTATCGTTCTTATGGGACATGAAACCCAATGCCTCACTGCAGCGCATGAAGGAGGCGCGCCTGCTCTTCATCCAGCAAGACATTCCTCTGCACCCCATCAAGCGTAGCGTAACCATGCTGCTATCTGAGTTCATGGCCTACACCCTGCGCGACGAGGCCTCGAATCCCGACCTATACCTATATATAGAACACTCGATGCGATGGCTCGACATGGCCGAGACGGGATATGCCAACTTCCACTTGGTCTTCCTCCTCAAGCTCGCCCGCTTCTTGGGTATCGCCCCCAATATGGAGACCTATAGCGATGGCGAACTCTTCGACCTCACGAGTGGACAGTTCATCCCCTACGGCACAGCGTCGGACAACATCATGTCGGGACACGACACCCAACTACTTTTTGCACTTAGCAGAGCCACCTACGAAACAATGGAAAGCATCGCCATGAGCCGCCAAGACAGGGCGCGGATGATACAGTACCTAGCCACCTACTACACCATCCACATCCCCAAGTTCCCCGCATTACAATCATTAGAGATATTACAGCAGCTGATATAGGTGGTCAACAGACAACAAACAATAGATAACAAAAAACATGACAGAGAAAACTAGCATATTCCAGCGTCCCCTATGGGTTACCCTCTTTGCCCTCACCGCAGCCATCGCCTGGGGTTGGGCCTATCCACTGATAAAGTTCGGCTTCACCGAGTTTGGCATCACCGAAACGATGACAGGCAGCAAGATACTCTTTGCCGGCATACGCTTTGCCATGTCAGGATTCATCCTACTCATCATCGCAGCTGCTACCAAGCGCAACTTCCGAGTGTCGAAGCCTGCCGACTGGAGCTACATACTGCTCTTTGCCATGCTCAATACCACGTTTCACTATAGCTGCTTCTACATAGGCTTGTCTCACAGTGATGGAGCTCGCGCCGCCATCCTCAACTCGCTGAGCGTATTCCTCGTCGTGCTGCTCGCCTGCCTATTCTTCAAGAGCGACCGCCTTACCCCAAGGAAGATTCTCGGCTGCGCCATAGGTATCACTGGCATCCTCATCCTCAACGTCGGCAAGGGCGGTGGTGGACAGTTCACCCTCATGGGCGATGGCATGATTGTACTTAATGCCCTCTGCTCGGCCTTTGCCAGCCTCCTGACGCGCGGGCTCTCACGCCGTGTCGATGTGTTTGTAGGTACGGGCTATAGTCTATTCTTTGGCGGGCTCTTGCTCATCATCCCCAGCCTATTCATGCACGGCACCCTACCCCACATCACCACCAATGGTCTCATCATCCTAGGTCTGCTCATCGCCATCTCAGCCCTCGGCTTCGCCCTCTACAACAAACTCATCAGTTGCAACCCCGTAGGCAAGATAGCCATCTTCAATTCCCTTATCCCCGTAGTGGGTGCTCTCACCTCATGCCTCTGCCTAGGCGAGCCCTTCTACATGAAGTACCTCGCCGCCTGTCTCCTCGCCATGGGCGGAATCTATATTATCAATAAAGGATAAGCTATCAGTCGCGCATCTCGACCACCACGATATAATCCACTCCTGAGGGCACCTCATCGAAGAACAGGGCCACCTCCTCCTTTGTGCGCTTTATCTTCAACGCTTGTTTGGTGTCGTACAACGATGCTCGCTTCACCTTGTCACCCCGAAGCGGAAGACGCAGTTCCTTCGTCCCATGATTAAAGATATGCACGAAGAGCCGGTTGCCCTTACGAGTTGTCACGCCCCACTCCTGAACTGGGATATCCCCCGCCACCGTACCATAGATAGTCTCACCATAACGGCTTGTCCACTCGCCCATCGCCTTCAGACGATCAAGCGCAGCAGCAGGCAGTTCTCCATTGGGTTGTGGACCGATATTAAGCAATAAGTTAGCCCCTTTACCCGAAGTGCTCACGAGGTAGCGTATCAGCGTCTCGGCACTTTTGTAGTTTTGGTCTGCCACACGATATCCCCACATACCATTCATTGTTTGACAAGTCTCCAAAGGCAGTCGGCTCACCTCCTGTCCCGAGAATCCCGCCTTATTCTCTCCAGGCAGGTCACGCTCGAAAAGCTGTATATCCTCACCCTCGATGGGGGATTGATGATGATTGTTGCCCACAAGACATGCCGGCTGCAGACGATGAATCAGTTCATATTGCTCCTTGAGCTGCCAATCAAAAGGCACAGAGTCTTGCTGATGATCCCACCACCCGTCAAACCATATAGCCCCGACCTCACCATAATTGCTCAGCAGCTCGGTCAATTGGCTATTCATAAAAGCATAGTACGATGCCCAGTCCGCCTTTGCCGGATTCTTGCCTGTACCACGCCCCGTAATACCGGCAGGGTAGTCGTCACGGGTCCAGTCGATATGCGAATAGTAGAAGTGCAACTTTATGCCTTGGCGGTGACATTCATCAGCCAGTTCCTTTACCACATCCCTACCGAAAGGCGTAGCATCCACGATATTGTAGTCCGACTGCTCGGTATCCCACATCGAAAAACCATCATGATGACGAGATGTGAAGCAGATATACTTAGCTCCAGCTCCCTTGATAGCACTTACCCACTCCTTTGCATCGAAGTCTATCGGATAGAATGCCGATGCCGCCTTGGCATACTCCCTATTATCAATATTGGCCGTAGTCATAAACCACTCACCCTGTCCAAACAGGCTGTAGACACCCCAGTGAATAAAGATACCCAACTTGCTATCGGCAAATTCCTGTCTCGCCTTTATGTTCTCGAGAGCAGGCACATAGGGACTTTGCTCCTGCGCCATAACTCCACATGCAGCCAACACCCCCAAGATGCCAACCGCCATCCTTCTAAACCATATGTTCTTCATAGCTTCATATATTATCAGAATTTCGGGCGCAAGATACAAAAAATATCGAAAAGCCACAAGCCTATCCCCATAGCAGGTGACACACATCACCAACAAGGAGAAGTGAAGAAGACATAAGGTGTTTTGAGAAGAAAATAGACCTTACAAAACGAAACGCGAGCAAATCTCATACAAAAAATGTAGCATATTGCTAGCAAGTCCAGTAGTTTACACATTACTTATAGATGACTATCGGAAACTCTTTAGAATATTGCTTTTATTCTCTACGAATAGAATTACAAGACACAAACGTAAATAAGAAATACTATTTCTATCCACCACTACACAAGAAACCGCCAATAATTCCTCCCCTTTGAGCCCAAATAACACATACTCTCCTCGCGAGGAGAATAGATTATCCTTGCGAAGAGAATACTTTATCCTCGTGAAGATAATAGTTTCTCCTCGCGAGGGTAATAACAACACAAAAAGAAGTCAGGGCAAACGCATCAGAATTTCCATAAAATCTTGTTCTTGAAAATCCTGTTTATCTATTTGATATACACGTTGTTATATTTGATTATGTCGTAGTTTTTAGTAATTTTACACCTATAAAGTTTTACAAATTTTGACATAAAAATGGACCTAATTAGCATAATTAAATACTTGGATGACCCTCGTCGTGAGCAGGGGCGTATCCATTCTCTGGAGAGTATCATGTATATATCGATTGCCGCAGTCATCGGTGGCGCCGAGAGTTGGAACGAGGTGGAGGAGTTCGGTCATCTGAAGGAGGATTTCTTCTCTTCTCGGATAAAGGGATTCTCGGGTATCCCCTCCCACGACACGTTCAACCGTGTATTCAGCCTTCTTGACCCCATGCAGCTGGAACGCTGCTTCCGGGTATGGATTAAGGAGATATGCAATAGCTACAAGGGTGTGGTGGCTATAGATGGCAAGACCATCTGTGGCGCCAGGACAGAGAATCCGGACGGAAGTTTCGACAAACTGCACATTGTCAGCGCCTGGGCAACAGCTAACGGCATATCTTTGGGTCAGGAGAGAGTGAAGGAGAAGTCCAATGAAATCACCGCCATTCCGGCACTGATAAAGGCTCTGGACCTGTCGGAATGCACTATCACCATAGATGCAATGGGGTGCCAGAAGGAAATCACCTCTGCAATAATCGAAAAGGGGGCGGATTATGTCATCTGTCTGAAGAAGAACCAGCGCAGGTTTCATGAAACGGTCAGCCACTGGTTTGATGATTTCCAGCGCAAGCATGTCCCGCCTATACGATATCAGACATTCACGACCACGGATGAGGGGCACGGGCGCTACGAGCGAAGGCATTGTGAGGTGTTCTGCAACGGTTTGTTGGGTCCATACTTCAAAGGATGGGAGGGGCTGCAGAGCATTGTGAAACTTACATCCTTGCGCAGAGACATCAAGACGGGAACCAAGAGCGAGGAGGTGCGCTACTATATATCATCAATCGGCCTTGATCCTGAAAGGATACTTCGCAGCATACGTGCGCATTGGGGGATAGAGAACAATCTCCACTGGCATTTGGACGTGACGTTCAATGAAGACAGCACTCGCAAGACGAAGAATGCTGCGACCAACTTCTCTTTGCTGAACAAGATAGCCTTGATGGTGGTGAAGAATTCCTCAAAAAAGGGAAGTCTCAAGGCTAAAAGAAAGGCGGCAGGATGGGACAATAAAGTCCTGGCGCAGATGCTGGACGAAGAGTGGAATTTCTGATGCGTCTGCCCTGTCGCGACCATGTGTGCAGGTGTACGCCATCAAAATCCATTTAAACACGAAGATAATAAGAAGACTATACCATTCTTTGCATTTGCATATACGCTAACCGAATTCAAGGTGACACTTGAGGACAGCAAGGACGACCTGGGCTGTCCTTGTTATTCGATTCATAATGTGTTGATTATGCCAAACAAGAACAGCCGGGCAGCCTATTGCGGAAGACCTATTATAAAGAGGGCAAAGTAGTGCGAAGACTTTGGTAGTGTCTTATGTGGGTATGACCACACAAGAAGTAACTATCCGTTCTTATGTGAAAGTAACCATGCAATCTGACGAAGAAGTGTTGGCAGAAGTTGTGGTTACGGCTGCCGGTATTCAGCGTACTGAACGTTCGTTGGGTTATTCGTTAACCAAGATTGATGCTGACGAAGCCTTGCAAAAGGCTGAACCTGACATGCTCCGTGCATTGGATGGTAAGATTGCGGGTGTGCAGGTGTCTGCTCCTTCTGGTGATGCAGGTAGTGCTACTCGTATCACGATTCGTGGTAACTCGTCGTTCACTGGTAACAATCAGCCTCTGTATGTGGTAGATGGAGTCCCCTATAGTAATAGTGGAACAAGTGCTTCGGGACGTGGTGCTGATGGTAGTGGCTCGTACGGTAGTGGTATCTCTACGCTCGACCCGAATGATATCGAGAGCATGAGCGTATTGAAAGGTGCTGCAGCTGCTGTTCTTTATGGCTCACGTGCAGCCAATGGTGTTATCTTGATTACTACCAAGTCTGGTTCAAAGCAGAGGAAAGACAAGAGAGGCGTAGAGGTAACATTCAATGGCTCATATGCAACAGAAACTGTGGCTTCGCTTCCCGACTACCAGAACACATATGGTCAAGGTTACGACTTCCAGTTCAGTGGAAGTAATGGATCTTGGGGACCTGCTTTCACACCCGGTGCCACCATGCCCATGTATTCAGAGATTGCCAAGTATTATCCTGATTTGGCTCTTCAACTCTATCCTGACCTGAATGGCGAGATCCCTTACCAGGCTTATCCTAACAATGTAAGAGATTTGTTCGACACTGGTAGCATCTGGGATGGTTCGGTAAATATTCAGAGCAGTAATGACAGAGGAAATTTCAACGTGACCGTATCACGTACCGCTCAAGATAGCTATATCCCTGGTTCTGAATTTGACCGCTATTCATTCAGTGTGGGTGGTAACAGCAGACTGAGTAATGGTATTCGCGTAGGAGGTAATATGTCGTATGCCTTTACAGACCAAGTCGGCTCCATGTATGGTAGCAACCAGTCAAGTTCTGAATTGGGTGGTTTGTCTTCATTGGCTCGTGCATTCATCATGCCCCGTAGCTGGGATATCCAGAACTTCCCTTACCAAACTCCTGATGGTGACAACCTGTTATTCCAGCTTTCTTCACAAGCCAACAACCCTTACTGGGCTTGGGAGAACGACTATATCCAGTCTGCTCAGAAGCGTTTCGTCGCTAATGTAAATGCAGGATATGACTTTACCAAATGGTTGTCTTTGGACTACAATCTCGGTTTGAATGACTATACTCTTGACCGTAAGAAAATAATCGACCTCGGCTCACGTGGTTATGCAGGTAAAGGATACATTAGCAGAGGTGTAAGTAACATTGAGGAATGGGAATCTACCCTTCTGCTGTCGGCCAACAAACGTTTTGGAGACTTTGGTTTGAAAGCGACTCTGGGTCACAACTACAACCAATATACATCAAATGGCTTTAGCGCCAGTGGTTTGGAAATTGTAAACTCGGATATCTATGCAATTGACAATACAAAATCACAAGTAGCAGCAGAGACCTTCTCAAAAAAACGTAAATGGGGCTTGTTTGCAGATGTGTTGTTGGACTATAAGTCTTGGGCTTTCTTGAATCTCTCAGGACGTAACGATATCTCTTCAACATTACCTATTGAGAACAACAGTTTCTTCTATCCTGCAGTATCGGGCTCTGTAGTGTTTACCGAAGCTCTTGGCATTCAGGATAGTTTTTTGAATTTTGGTAAGTTGCGTGCAAGCTGGGCTAAGGTTGGTAACGATGCAGGCCCTTACTACAATAATGGCACATATTCAATCGGAAGCCCTTATATGGGACAGGGATTGATGGAGTTACCCACATTGCTTTATGATCCTCTTTTGGAACCTGAGTTTACTAAGGAGGTTGAAACAGGTCTGGAACTGAAGTTCTTTGGCGGTCGCATTGGTCTCGACGCTACCTACTACAACCGTATCTCAGATAATCAGATTGGAACAAAGTCATTACCTGCATCTTCGGGTTATAGTGCATACGTTACTAACTTCGGTTCTATTCGTAACAGAGGTTTTGAAGTAGGCTTGGATCTCGTACCAGTGATGACACGCCATTTCAAATGGAATATGTATGCAACATTTACCAAAAACCAATCAGAAGTGTTGTCTTTGGCCGATGGCGTAGACAAGATTTACATCGGTGGTGACTTTGCTACACCAAAACCAGTGTTGATGGTAGGTCAGCCCTATGGTGTGCTTGAAGGTGCGATGATTGCTCGCGATGAAAACGGAACCCCGCTCGTAGACCCTGCAAGCGGTATGTATATCAACTCTACGGAAACTGGAATTATCGGTGATCCCAATCCTGATTTCAAGGCTAGCTTGATGAATACACTCGCATACAAAAACTGGTCATTGAACTTTATGTTTGATTTCCAGAAAGGCGGTTGTGTATATAGTACCTACTTGACCGACCTTCTCGGTCGCGGTGTAACCAAGGATACAGAGAATCGTCTGGGTACCCGTATTCTTCCCGGTGTATATGGTGACCCCAATACTGGCACACCTTTGCTTGATACGGAAGGAAACAAAATTCCTAACACAACAGCACTGCAGGAAGCCGACCTCTGGTTCTCAAGTGGAACATACTCAACATTTGCCATCAATTCAGTGGATGAGATGGCGTGCTATGATGCCACAGTACTTCGCTTGCGTGAGGTAACCCTCAACTACTCTTTCCCCAAGAAATGGATGCAGAAGATTAAACTCACAGCTATGGATCTCTCTTTGGTAGGACGCAACTTGTGGTTCTTTGCTCCGAATGTCCCCAAACACTCAGGCTATGACCCCACCAGTAACTCATATGGTGAGACCAACGTTCAGGGTATCGACTACACCTCGGCTCCTGCAACACGAAGAATTGCTGCCAATGTTAGAATAACCTTTTAATCGAATTAGCGAATATGAAAAAGAATATATGTAAAATATTAGGGGTAGGTCTGTTGGCACTGACATTCAACAGCTGTGACTTGGATATCAATCAAGACCCTTATGCAGTAACCCAATTGGATTATGCACAATTGCTCACCGCTGCTGAGTATGAGGTAGCAGCTACTTTTAGCGAGGGGTATTATTTGAATGCAAACTTCTCGGCTTACGTACACCATACGGTAAGTAGAGAAATTGACAACTACGCATTGACCTCTTCATACTCGACACTTGGCAACACTTGGGCACAGGCATATCGCTATGCGTTGAAGAATTGCGATGAATTGATTTCTTTAGGCGATGCCAATGATAATCTAATATATGCAGGTATCGGGCGTGTGCTGAAAGTGCATACTGCAATGGCTATGGTAGACCTTTGGGGCGACATCCCTTATAGTGAGTTTAATGTTGCAGGTATTGAGACACCTAAAGCTGACAAGAGTGAAGCAATCTACAACGAATTGTTGAAGATGATTAATGCCGCCATTGAAAACTTCAAAGACACTCAAGCGACCAATACACTGAAGCCATCAGCAAACGACCTTTTCTATAAAGGAGATAAGGATAAATGGCTCAAGGCTGCTAATACGCTAAAGTTAAAGCTGCTTGTACAGTCACGCAATGCAAAGGATAAGATTTCCGATTGGAAGAAAGAGTTGGATGCAGTTATCGCAGAAAACAACTTTATCGGTGATGATGAAGATTTGCAGTTCCCTCACAGTACAGCCAAGACTCCGATGGATGAGCGTAAGTTCGGATTTGTTGATGAATACGAAGGCTCCCAGAAGGGTGTATGGATTAGCCCCTGGTTCTACGAAATCCTCAATGGGTTGACCTACAATGTAAAGAATAATCCGATGACAGGTATCAAAGATCCTCGTGTGCCTTACTATTATGTTAATCAGTTGACAACTGAAGCAGAGGCCGTTAATGATACAGACTATCGTGATGGGGCATTCGTATCTATCATGATGGGTAGCCTCTCAGGAAAGTCAAGCGCGACTCAGGATGCTTCAATGACTTGTATCGGTATTTATCCCGTAGGTGGTAAGTATGATGATGGTAATGGTTGTAAGATTGGTCCTAACTCTGGAACCGGAATTGCACCAGACAAGATGCTTCAGGCCTACTCGGTACCTTTCATGATGGCTGAGCTAGTATTGGCCAACGAAATCAGTGGTGATGCAAAGCTGTATCTTACCGATGGTATCAAGGCTTCTTTCTATCACGTAAACATTGTCGCACAGGCTGCCAAGGGAAGTGCTACTGTTCCTGAAATCTCAGCAGAGGCACAAGCCGAATTCATTAATGATGTATGCGCCGCTTATGATGCCGCTTCTGATGAAAGAAAGATGGAAATTGTAATGACCCAAAAGTGGGTGGCTAATTTCTACAACCCCGTAGAGGCATACAATGATATCCGTCGCACAGGTTATCCCAAGCTCTTCACTGGTGAAGGTGGCAAGGCTTATTCTCCCTATACACAAACTGCTGTACCTGAAGCAAAGATTACTGAATATGAGGTTTCCAAGATTTTGGATTATCCGCGTATCATGTGGTATCCCAACAGCGAGGTTGATACCAATCCGAACATCAAGAATACCGGACGCGATGTAACCAAGCCCACTGTATTCTGGGATGTAGTTAAATAACATGTATCACTTAATATCAAATATAAAGTAATATGAAATTGTCAAAATTATTCATAGCAGCAGCGCTTCCGCTCTTTATTGCAAGTTGTGAGCAGGAACTTCCTTACGACTTGGACGGAGTGACACAAAGTTTTGCTGTATCAATAAATAAGGCTGTAGGATCTGACTTATTGCTGAGTGCTGGAAGTACTGAAGGTGACTATAAACTGGTGTTAGAAGTTCCTGCAAACCAAGGAGATTACAAGGGTTTTTTCAAAGAGGCTCAAATCCTATGTGTGTTCACAGCCAAAGGTGAGGCTCCCACTTCTGCTGTAGTTGCAGAAGGAGTGACGTCATTCCCTGCTACAGTAACCCTCAGTTTGGTTGAAGTTTGCAAAGAACTGGGCATTGAGGCTCCTCAATTGGGTGATAAGATGGAGTTTACAACCAATATCGTGCACAAGGATGGTACAGTAGTTCCTGGTTGGACTGAAGTTATGGGCTTTAACAATCGCAACGTAACCTATTTGCAGATGGAGGATGGCTCAAAGTACAACTATTGCGCCACTTATGCAGCATACGCTCCGTTGGATTTGACCAAGTATGTTGATGGAACTGTTACATTTACAGAATCTGTTGGTAGCCCAGGTGAATATACCTACTCTGCTTCAATGATAGTGTTGCCTGAAATTCCAGAAGAGGTGGTGATGGCAGGATTTACCAAAGACGATTACCTCGGGTTGAAACTTACATTTGATTGGTATGGTATGGAACAGAATGTTGACTATTGCATCTATCTTAATAAAAAAGATTATTCTGTGTCAGCTCCTAATCAAACAGTGCATCCTGATTATTATATAGAAGGTTACTCAGAGGTATATGGTAATGGTAAACTGATATTCAAGGCCTTTAATGGTGCATTGGATACTGAAACCAATCTCTTGAAATATACAGTAACAGCAGACTGGCAGGTTTCTGCAGGAACATTGAGTTTCGGCGCAGACAACTACATGATTCAGTTCTAAAGGATAAGACATAAAAACAAAAGAGGCGGTGACGACACAAAAGTCATCGCTTCTTTTATGCTTATAGCACGCGAATAAAAGTTTAAATGTAGTCTTTACCCGTTGTTTAATTCTCCTTCTAGGGTAGGAGGAATACCCTGGAAAAGGGGATGTAGTACGATTTTTGCGAACAACACCTCCCCCCCCCCCCACCGCTAAGAGACTCCTTTATGAGCCTGAAGGTTCATTCGTCGCAACCAGCGCTTTCATGCCGCGTTGGTCCCTAATTTAAGGGCGCAATACAGAGACTCGAGTAGGCAACTATATTCTTACCAAAATAAAAGAGGGCGTCAATGACGTCCTCTTTTATGCTTCTAACCTAAAGCTCACAGTTTACGGCTGAAAACTTACTCCATCGTGAAGTTCTTCTCGCCTATCATCACGCCGTCGGCGAAGAGGTATACGGTGTACTCACCGGGGTGGAGGAACTCTTCGATGTCCCAATATACGGTAACGTTCTGCTCCTCGCCAGTGTACTCTATCAGCTTCTTGATGCTATACTCGAGTTTGGTATTCTCGTACTTGAAGGTACGTGAGGCATCTTTGGTGAGCACCGAGCCATCGGGCTTGGCAATACGTACATAGATGGTGCGTTCGCCCGTAGCGGCAGTGATGTTCTTGACAATGGTGAAGTCGATGACAAACTTGATGGCGCTCTTCACGCTTGTAGTGGCCTTGCCCTTCTTGTTGCGTGGCTCGATGCGGATGTTCGACGCGTCGAGCTGTGCTGCGAGGGTTACCTTGTCGCTGAGGTTCTTGGCCTCCTCTTGCAGAGTCTCTACCTTCTTGGTTGCCTCGGCATACTGGGTGCGCACGCGCTTGTTCTCCTTGGTGAGCTTCTCGTTCACCTGGTTGAGCGAGTCAATCTGCACTACATAGCTACGCATTACGGCACGCACGGTTTTCAACTCTTTCTTCAGACGAGTAATCTCGGCAGCATTGCTGGCCTTGGTGGCACGCAACTCCTCAAGCAACTGCTGGGTGCGCAACTTCTCACGTTCGAGCTGGGCTACGAGCGAGTCGTTGGTGAGGAGTATCTGCATCTCGTCGTACTGTGTAGCGAAGGTGCTGTATTCATTTTCCATCTCCTCCTTCTCCAACTCGAAGAGCTGCACCATCTCTTCATTGGCCTTGTTGGCTTGGGCGAGACGGATGCCGAGGAATGCCAGTGCTCCGATGAGGAGCACGGTACCGGTAATGATTATTGCTAATATTTTCTTGTTCATCCTTGTTATTGCAATTTAGCCAAAGTCTCCTTAATCGCAGCAATCTTGCTCTCGGCGTCGGCTTGTTTCTTGCGCTCGGCAGCTACTACGGCCTCGGGAGCATTGCTTACGAAGCGCTCGTTAGAGAGCTTCTTCATCACGGAGTTGAGGAAGCCTTCGAGATAGGTGAGCTCGGCTTGGAGCTTGGCCACCTCGGCCTCTACGTCGATGAGGCTACCCAGAGGTACGGCATACTCGGTAGTGCCTACCATGAACGATGAGGTGCCATCACCCTTAGCCTCAACCACGTTGATAGCCTCGAGGTTGCCCATCTTCTCGATGATGGCGTTGTAGGCAGCTACGCTGTGTGTGCCAACGACTTCGAGTGCGAGGGCCTCCTTCTGTGCAATGTTCTTCTGCAAGCGGATGGTGCGCACGCCGCTGATGATGCTCTTGGCGGTCTCCACGTCGGCGATGAGCTGCTCGTCGTACTTGTCGGCAAAGATTTTCACGCTCTGTGTCATGATGCTCTCGCCAGCCTGGCGCTCCTCGATAGCCTGCCACAGCTCTTCGGTGATGAAGGGCATGAAGGGGTGGAGCAAACGAAGCAATGCATCGAAATAGTGGAGTGTGGCGTCGTAGGTCTGCTTGTCGATAGCGCAACCATAGGCGGGCTTCACAATCTCGAGGTACCAGCTTGAGAACTCATCCCAGAAGAGACGATATACAGCCATCAAGGCCTCGCTCAAGCGATACTTGCTCATGAGGTCGTCCACCTCGAGAGCGGTCTTGGTGAGCATAGCCTCGAACCACTGGCAACCAAGGCGTGCCGCTTCGGGCTGAGCGATAGAGGCATCAACGTTCCAACCCTTAACGAGGCGGAAGGCATTCCAAATCTTATTGTTGAAGTTACGGCCCTGCTCGCAGAGTGAGTCATCGAAGAGGATGTCGTTACCTGCAGGAGCGCAGAGCATCATACCCATACGCACACCGTCGGCACCATACTGAGCGATGAGGTCGAGCGGGTCGGGCGAGTTGCCGAGGCTCTTTGACATCTTGCGGCCCAACTTGTCGCGCACGATACCGGTGAAGTACACGTTCTTGAAAGGCATGTCGCCCTTGTACTCATATCCAGCCATGATCATGCGTGCCACCCAGAAGAAGATGATATCGGGACCGGTCACGAGATCGGCTGTGGGATAGTAGTAGTTGAGCTCGGCATTGTCAGGGTTGTTGATGCCGTCGAACAATGAGATGGGCCACAACCATGATGAGAACCAGGTGTCGAGCGCATCCTCGTCCTGACGGAGCTCGGCAGCAGTGATATTCTCGTAGCCCTCAATCTGCTGTGCAAGGGCTACAGCCTCCTCGATGCTATTGGCCACCACGAACTTCTCCTCGGCGTCCTCGGCTGTGGGGAGGAAGTAGGCGGGGATACGATGACCCCACCAGAGCTGACGGCTGATGCACCAGTCTTGAATGTTCTCCAACCAGTTGTTGTAGGTAGTCTTATACTTTGCGGGATAGAACTTGAGTTCGTCGTTCATTACCGGGGGCAGCGCGATGTCAGCAAAGTGCTGCATACGGAGGAACCACTGCATGCAGAGGCGAGGCTCCACGGCTGTGTCGGCATTACGCTCCGAGTAGCCCACCTTGTTGTCATAGTCCTCCACCTTCTCGAGCAGGCCAGCTGCTTCAAGGTCCTTGGCGATGAGACGGCGCACCTCTACGCGGTCCATACCTACGTACATACCTGCCTCGGGGCTCAGTGTGCCGTCGGGGTTGAAGATGTCGATAGTCTCGAGGTTGTGCTTCTTACCGAGCATGTAGTCGTTGGTGTCGTGAGCGGCGGTCACCTTCAAGCAACCAGAACCGAACTCGATGTCTACGTAGCGGTCCTCGATGACGGGAATTTCGCGACCTACGAGAGGCACGATTACCTTCTGCCCCTTGAGCCAAGTGTTCTTGGGGTCCTTGGGGTTGATACACATCGCGGTGTCACCCATGATGGTCTCGGGACGTGTGGTAGCCACTACGGCGTAGTAGCCCTTGTCGTCCTTGTGGATAACCATACCCTTCTCGGCCTCTACGTTCTCGAGACCTACTACATAGTATTTGAGGTAATAGAGCTTGCTCTTCTCCTCTT
>JAZRDT010000060.1:0-35054 GCA_045660385.1 Bacteroidaceae bacterium
GAAAGAGAGGCCGTTTGGGCAAATTCCAGAGTGGCCAAATGGGGCAGACTGTAAATCTGCTGTCTTTCGACTTCGGTGGTTCGAATCCATCTTTGCCCACAAAATGAGGAGTGAGAAATCGCTCCTCATTTTGTTTTTATATCCATATCAACACCCCACCCTTAAACCGAACCTCTTAAGGTAGGAACCCGTCGCAAGGATATCGCAGAGACACAGAGCGCACATGCCTGACAGGCAAAAGCGACGGACTACATACGTGTTCCATAACTCTACATCGTTATAATGCACAACGAATGGCGTTGCAACTATTCCATCCCTTTTTGCTTGAAACTCTCCCGTAAGCAGACAAAAAAAAGTCGCTCTGCTTACAGAGCGACTATACTATATTAAATCGGTGTCGTATTAGTTTGCAGCCTCACCGCTTTCCTCTACAGCAGGAATATCATATCCTGCAGTTTGAGCAGCATTAGCAGCATTGTTTACTGCATTCTCAAGGAGCTCGCTCTCATGACCTACCTCTACACGAGAAGGCAACAAGTGAGCAGCAAATACGCTGAGCACAAATATACAACCAGCCAACACCCATGTTGTCTTCTCAAGGAAGTCGGTTGTCTTACGAACACCCATAATTTGGTTTGATGAAGCGAATGATGAAGCCAAGCCACCACCTTTTGAGTTCTGGATAAGAACAATGCCACACATCAATACCGAAACGATAACGATAAGTACGATACAAAGTAAATACATAGTCTATTTTGAGTTGTTATTAATTACCAATTTTTCCAAAAATCTAATTTGGTCTGCAAAGTAAATATTTTTTTCTGGATATTTCAAATATAAACTGCGAATAATTTCAAGCGCGCGCGAATATTTGCGTTGTTTGATGTAAATTTTAGCTAAAGTCTCTGTAAAATAGCTTTCATCAAGCGATTCCTCACCATTAAGTGTTTCTTTCACTTCCGGTTCAACATGCTCAACCGCATCACCCCGAACAGGAGCTACAGCAGCCTCTGACAACGAAAGAGGCAAGGCCGACTCGGCCGCTTGCTGAAATGTTGACTGCTGACCAATAAAGCGGTCTATCAAGTCCATACCCTCCGCAGCGGAAGAAGAGGTCCCCCCCTCATCACCCAAAAGATATCGACTCACATAATCACCTGAGGCCTCTACCTGCAAGTGTCGCATATCACCTTCATCAGGAAGCGTACCCAAGAAAGAATCAATCAGACTCAATGTACGATCAAGCCCCACAGTCTCCGGCTCAACAACCTCCTCGGGCTCTACCCTATCCATATACCCCTCAATCAACCGGCACAACGCCGCGCGATCAGATATATAGAGAACCGAACGGCGCAATTCATTTCCGAAATCAGGCTCGTGGAGTAGATACAGGTTGTTCAGAAGCAGCAAACGTGCCGTCTGAAAATAGGGATAACGAGCCACAATGCTACGCAGTTCGTACAATGTATCGCGATTGAGCCGCTCGGGATGATTGATAAGCGAACCTAACACCATAAGTTACCAGTTTGCAACAGTTGCATTAAAAATCTGCTCCACAATCTCTTTTATCATCTGATTCACCAACTCATCCTGCACATCATTGAGCTGTTGCGAAGCATCAAACTCACGACTTGCCGAGAACTGGCGTTCAAAGTTCTCCGCCGGCACCTTCGCATTTTCAAAAGCCACCTTCACCGTCATCCTAAGCTGCATCATCGAAGAGTAGCCATCCGACGAAATCGACTTATTCACTTGATCGTAGGCTGTAATCTCACCAGACAGATGAAGGTCACCGTTCCGATTCACCTGTTGCAGCTTCGTCTGATTTACATAGATATCACTCAATGCATTATTGAACATCGACTCCATCGGTCCCCACTGATAAAGTGCACGGTTGGGAAAGTTGTCTATTGATATGGTCTTGATAATGTCGTAGTTGATTGATGCACCGTTAAACTTATACGATACTGTACAACCTACCAGAAGTACGGTCAACAGCACCGACATTATTCTACACATAAGTCGCTCCTTCATTTTCATTTTAATATTCCTCGAGGTTATACTCCTTAATCTTACGATAAAGCGTGCGCTCTGAAATCTTCAGTTCCTGCGCTGCCAATTTCCGACGGCCGCGACTACGTATCAGGGCCTTACGAATAAGGTCCTTCTCCGCATTTTCCAACGACATTACCTCTTCCACATCTTCCACATCCGAATTGTCATAATCATCACGCATGCGTCCCTTTGGCGAAGCTATAGAGATTGTCGTTGGCTGCTGGGTAATAGAGGAGTCAACAAGCGAGACACTATCTACCGCTGAGTGATGCGAAACAGGGACTTCACCGTTCATCAGCGAATTGACCTGACGCTTGAGTTCCGCTACATCCTGGCGCAATTCAAAAAGTACCTGATACAGAATTTCACGTTCACTTTCAAAGCTCTTACTTTGAGCTACCTTATTCCTTGCCAACATGGGCAAACTCGGTTTCATTTCGGGAAGATACTCGCGTAGGATATCTTCTGTTACATCTCGCTGTTCGGAGAGCAAAGTAATCTGCTCGGCAACATTCTTCAATTGACGAATATTACCCGGCCACGGATAAGCCATGAGCAATTGCTTTGCCGAAGCGGTCAACTGCAAAGGGGGCATCGTATAGCGCTCGGCCACATCCGAGGCAAACTTACGGAACAACAGGGGAACATCGGCAGGACGCTCACGTAAAGGAGAAACCTTAATTTGAATCGTATTGAGACGATAATACAAATCCTCACGAAAATCACCTTTCGCTATGGCATCAACCAAGTTCACATTAGTAGCCGCCACGATACGTACATTGGTCTTCTCAACCCTTGACGAACCGACTTTGATATATTCTCCCGACTCAAGTACACGCAACAAACGAGCCTGAGTGGACAAAGGCAATTCACCTATCTCATCCAAGAAGATAGTACCATTATTAGCTTCTGCAAAGTATCCATTGCGTTCATCTATTGCTCCAGTAAAGGCGCCTTTCACATGACCGAAAAGTTCCGAATCGATAGTGCCCTCAGGGATAGCTCCACAATTGACCGCAATATACTTATTATGCTTGCGGGCACTGTTCTGATGAATGATCTGCGGGAAATGCTCTTTTCCGACACCACTCTCACCTGTAACCAATACAGACACGTCAGTATGAGCCACTTGCATAGCTATATCTATCGCGCGATTCAACTCATCGGAGTTACCGATGATACCGAAACGCAACTTTATTTTCTGAATTTCCTTACCGTCCATACCTTAACAACTATCACAATAAGTTGACAAAGATACAAACAAATGAGCAAAAACCCGCAAGGTTTGCCTTGATATTTTACTTAAAAGCCACATACCTGAGGTAATCACAGAACAAAGAGAGATGCAAACGATAGAAATAAAAACTTGTTTTTGTGTAATTCGGTGATTTTTCATAACTTTGCATCGAAAATATAATATATTTTCCAATAGAAGACAGACTAAAACATCCTAAACTATTTATATTGTTTTATGAAACAAGACATGATCGTAATTTTGGACCTCGGCAGCCACGAGAACACCGTGCTTGCCAGAGCCATCCGTGCATTAGGTGTGTATAGCGAGATTTACCCGCACGACATCACCGCTGCAGAGTTGAAGGCATTGCCTAACGTTAAGGGTATCATCATCAATGGCGGCCCCAACCACGTGATTGACGGCGTAGAAATCGACGTATTGCCCGAAATCTACGAAGCCGAATTCCCCGTGATGGCCGCTGGCCATGACAAGGCATTGTGTGACATCAAGTTGGCACAGTTCACCGACGACGAAGAGGCTATCAAAGAGGCAGTTAAGGGATTCGTCTTCGACACCTGCAAGGCCGAGGCCAACTGGAATATGAAAAACTTTGTAGCCGATCAGATTGAGCTTGTACGCCGTCAGGTAGGCGACAAGAAGGTTCTGCTCGCCCTCTCAGGAGGTGTAGACAGTTCTGTAGTAGCGGCATTGCTCCTCAAAGCTATTGGCGACAACCTCGTATGCGTGCATGTAAACCATGGCCTCATGCGCAAAGGCGAATCAGAGGCTGTAGTTGAAATGTTTAAGAACCAGCTCAATGCCAACCTTATCTATATTGACGCACCCGACCGCTTCCTCGGCAAACTTGAGAACGTTGCTGACCCTGAAGAAAAGCGTAAGATCATCGGTGGCGAGTTCATCCGCGTGTTCGAGGAAGAGGCCCGCAAGCTTGAAGGCATCAGCTATCTCGGCCAGGGCACTATCTACCCCGACATCGTAGAGAGTGGCACCAAGACCGCAAAATGCGTAAAGAGCCACCACAACGTAGGTGGTCTGCCCGAGGACCTTCAGTTCGAGCTCGTTGAGCCCTTGAAGCAGCTCTTCAAGGATGAGGTTCGTGCATGTGGTCTTGAGCTCGGCTTACCCTATGAGATGGTATACCGCCAACCATTCCCCGGCCCCGGCCTCGGCGTACGCTGCCTCGGAGCCATTACACGTGACCGCTTGGAGGCTGTGCGCGAATCAGACGCCATTTTGCGCGAAGAATTCGCCAAAGCAGGTCTCGACAAGACCGTATGGCAGTACTTCACCGTAGTTCCTGACTTCAAGTCTGTAGGTGTACGCGACAATGCCCGCTCTTACGATTGGCCTGTAATCATCCGTGCAGTCAACACAATTGACGCCATGACAGCAACCATCGAACAAGTAGATTGGGCTATCCTCATGAAGATTACCGACCGTATTCTTGCAGAGGTCAAGACAGTCAATCGCGTCTGCTACGACATGTCACCGAAGCCCAGTGCAACAATCGAATGGGAGTAATCATCTAACATCAACGGTCGGCAGCCAACAACCTATAGAGTTGGTTATATCCAAAGGGCTACCGACTGTTGATTGTTGACATTTTCATCCACCTTGCAATCGCTAACACTATCGGATTGCAAGGTAGCAAACAAAGTAACAAAACATGACAATAGCTGTAGATTTTGACGGAACCATCGTCGAGCACCGATATCCAGATATAGGGCGCGAGATTCCTTTTGCAATCGAGACACTAAAGATGCTATCCAAAGAAGGGCATCGGCTTATCCTTTGGTCTGTGCGCGAAGGCGACCTACTTAACGAAGCCGTGCAATGGTGCCGCGAACGCGGACTTGAATTCTATGCCGTAAACAAAGACTATCCTGAGGAGAGCAACGCTGACAGCAACTTTTCCAGAAAACTCAAGGTCGGCATGTTTATCGATGACCGCAACGTTGGAGGACTGCCCGATTGGGGAATAATCTACAGGATGATTACCGAGAAGAAAAGCTACCGCGATATTCTATTGGAAGAGATAGGCAAAGAGGAACAAGCCGAAAAGCCAAAACGAAGATGGAAACTATGGTAAATAAACTTGCTTAGAAGAACAAAAGAGTCGGATACGTATCTGACTCTTTTTTTACATCCATTTATAACCTTAATCAAACGACTGCCATTAAATACACAAAAGAAGATGAGGTCCACGTCAGTGAACCTCATCATAAACACGAAACTCAAATAAAACGAGCCTTAACTCTTCTTGGTCAAATTTTCCGAATAGCCATACTGAGTATATCGGCCATAGCCATAGCGACCATAGCCATAGCGACCATAACCATAACGACCATAACCATAACGGCCATAACCCTTAGCACCATAATAATACTCGTACTTAGGCTTACGCATATCCACACCATTCAGAACAATACTCATATTGCGCAGCTTGTTCTCCGCATACAGAGAATTCACGAGCTTCAGCGCACTCTTGGCAGTATAATCAGAGCGACAAATGTAAACGCTTGCATCAGCCACTCTTGCAATAATAAGCGTATCAGCAACCAATGCTACAGGTGCGGTATCAAGTATAATATAATCATACACTTCAGACAAGTACTTGATTGCATAGTCCAAGTTCTCCCTTGAAAGCAACTCTGCAGGGTTAGGAGGCACTACACCTGCGGGGAGAACATCCAGATTCTCATTAACACCCGAAGGCATAATCTGGCTAAAGAGCAGTTCTTTGTCCTCCTTATCACCTACCAAGAAAGTCGTAATACCCTTCTTGCGATCTTTAATATCAAAGATTTCGGCCAACCTTGGCTTACGAATATCCAGTCCCACAAGCAGCACTTTCTTTCCAAGCAGGGCCATACTCATCGCCAGGTTAGAAGACACGAACGTCTTACCCTCACCCGATGTAGAAGAGGTAAATTGGATAACCTTTTTATCTGGTCCTTCCAACAAGAAATGCAGATTCGTTCGTATTGATCTGAAAGTCTCGGCCATCACGTCATTATCATTCTCACGAACCACAAGACAACGACGTCCCTTCAACTCATGCGACATTATAACATCGCCCAAAATAGGCACTTTAGTCAAACGCTCAAGGTCATTGCGTCCTTCCAATTTATAACGCAGCAATTCAAGCAAATAGATAATTACAATAGGTATAGCACATCCCGCAACCAAAGCTATAAGCAAAATTGAGCTACGCTTGGGAGACACCGGCGAATAATTGGGCGAGGGAGCATCAATCATTTTGGCATTATCTGATGTTGCAGCCAATGCTATTGCATTTTCTTCACTTTTCTGCAAAAGCATCATATACAAACCTGACTTAACCTCCAACTGACGCTGGTATGCAGCCAAGATTTTCTCTTGATTAGGCACATCTCCCAATTTTGAAGTATACATGTTGGTTTGAGAATCGGCCACTCTCTTTTGTATCAGGAGTGATTTACGCAACGACTCAATAGATGTTTCAATGGATGCAATCATCGTACTCAAAGTCAGAGTCAAATCCACAACAGCAGGGTTGCTCTCACTTGCTGTACGCAACAGACGATCACGCTCCATAGCAACCTCGTTATAACGACCAATAAGGCCAGACAAGGAGGCATCTGCAAGACCTACATTTGTAGGCATAGCCTGCAATTGGTTTTCAGGTTCATTGATATACTCTTGCAAATAAGAAAGAAGCTGGAGTTGTGTGTTAATTTCCAAACTGCGGGTTTCATAAGTCGAAGTTCCCTGAATAGATTTTTGGGCATCACCACTAACATCAACAACGCCCAAAGAGCGCTTGAACTGCGCAATCTGCTCTTCAGCATCGTCCAATTCCCGTGCTACGATTTCAAGTCTTTTTCTGACAAACTCCTCAGTCTTCAATGCTACTTGATTCTTATCATTGTTATTCTCACGATTGTAAACCACCAAGAGTTGATTAATAAAGTCCACACCACGACGTGTATTTACATCCAAATATGATACTGTCGCGATAGCCGTACTCTTTGAGGTAGGCTGAATAGACAAGGCACCCAGACTAGCTGCAGCTCGGCTCAAGGGCGGAGTAAAAGATATCGTCATCTCCTGACCCTTTGTCAAAGGAGCCGCTGTACCCTTTGTCAAAGTAATAACACCAATACGGGTTTCCAGTTGGTAGGGAAGCTCATGCAGTTCCTTTTCCACCTGCTCGGTTGTCTTTGTTTCCTTATTATACGAAGGATACTCTACAATATATGTAGACGGATTGGGCTGAGTAACCTTAATAGAAAGACCAAAAGGCATTTTCTCCGCATCCTCCTTGCTTATCTCGGCATTCACAGGATATGACTTGTAAAGTATACGAGCTGGCTTAAAGAAACCCTCTTCAACCTTATAGGTAGTATACATACCCAAATCCAACACCACTCTCTTGAGCATTGACTTTGAGTGCATGATTTCAATCTCATTATCCAATCCACCAGAAGAAGACATGATACCGAAATCCTGCTGCAATGCAGTCATCTGATCTTGATAGCCACCTTTCTGCTTGTCATGAATCATTATTCTTCCACTGACACGATATACAGGAGTCTGCATCTGCAAATACACATAGGCACATCCCAAGCAGACAACTATAGACAAAAGTATCCACTTCCAATAGATAAACAGCTTCATTAAAATGGTTTTGAAATCAAAACCAGGCTCTTCATCTTCAATATTATTGAAATTAAGATTTTCGTTTATCATAATCTATTATCTTAGAAGGTTTATAAACAAGTGAAGCAATGAAATCGCTGTTGACGTCACAGAGAAAAGTAATGATGTTTGAGAGCCAAAGTCTGCACCTCTCGCCTTAACTCTATTGGGTTCAACATACAACAGATCGTTCTGCTGCAAATAATAATAAGGAGAATATATGAGATTTGCCTCATTCAAATCAATGGGTATGATTTGCTTTGTTCCGTCGGCATTCTCACGTACCAACTTCACCGCATCTCGTTTACCATATACAGTCAGGTCACCTGCCATTGCAATAGCCTCAAAGATATTGACTTTGCCGTTAGTTACAACGTAAGTATTGGGACGTGAAACCTCGCCGAGCACCGTAATTTCAAAATTGTCCATTCGTACATTCACTATAGGAGCATTCTTGAAATGCTTTTCCAACTTCTCCATTATGAAAAGCTCAGCCTCACTGCTGGTAAGTCCGCTAATTTTAATTCGGCCCAATGTTGGAAAATTTATGCAACCAGCATTATCCACTAAATAAGACTCGGGCATGTTAAATAACTCAACAACCTCAGGGACCTCGCTGCTCACAACGATGGAGAGCATATCCTTCGGCTGGATGCGCGAATCGTATAGTTCAACTACGCGCGAAGTATCTAAGGCTTCTTCATTCTGAAAATAAAGCACTTTCTCATAAGGAGTACATGAAGCCAAAGCCATCAATCCAACAACGAAAAGTAACAAATTACGATTTTTCATACGAATCTTATTTTTGTAATATATTTAATTTGCAACATATTTAAATATTGAACATGCAAAGTTAGCACATTTTTTCGTTATATAGCACCTCATTAACAAAAAAACTTTCACGCACGTTCAAAATAGCACATTGTCCTATTCGCCAAGAATGTATTTCTGAAAATCATTCATCAAAGTTTGCCCAGCTCTAAACTTTTGTATACTTTTGCGACAAAATTGATTTGATATGGGATTTTTAGCTAATTTATTCCGCAAAAAGGCGGAAGCAGAAGAAAATAAGGTGGGCGGCATTGAGGACTTCATGACCCTCATCCGCGTATACTACCAAGCCGTAATGGCAGGAAACTTAGGTATCAGCAACATCAACATGTTGCCCGATTTGGCTATGTTCAAGCGTTCTTTGAAGGTTGCCACACAAAACAACAAGTTGGGCATTGCGGAAAAATCACGTTGCAAAAAGATGTTGATGCAGATGTTTGGCCTCAACGAGGACTTCTTCAAGGAGATCGATGCATCCATCAAGAAGAACTGTCGTAACGTCAACATGGTCAATGGATATTTCTTCCAGTTCCAACGATTCAACGAAAGTCTGATGATGGCCGTGAGCAACGAAATGAAAGTTACCATGCGCATTCCTTTCAAAAAACTCCTGTATACGCAGACCGAAGTTGCAATAAACAACATCCTCACCAAAAATAATTGGAAAGATGAATCGATGTTCAAGACAGTTGCTGCAGTGCGCCAACTGCAAACATCACTTGGCTACTCAGGACAATGGATGACCGACTTCGTGTTCAACATAATCCGCTTGGCCAAAAAAGAGCCTAAGAAGAAAAGCGAATAAGCCACATCATGCCTCTTTTGGAGAGACATCCGTTACAACCATTCCTGCCGAGCAACGCCAAAGTGCTGATGCTCGGCAGTTTTCCTCCCCAACAGAAACGTTGGAGCATGGATTTCTTTTACCCCAACTTCCAAAACGACATGTGGCGCATTATGGGACTATTATTCTTTGCAGACAAGAACATTTTTGTCGACAGCCCAAATAAGCGTTTCCATAAAGAAAACATCATCCGATTCCTGGAAGAAACTGGCATCGCCTTATACGACACCGCAGAAGTCGTGCATAGGTTACGCGACAACGCTTCCGACAACTTCCTCGAGATCATCCAACCCACCGATATCGAGAAGTTAATCGAAAACATGCCACAATGCAAGACGATAGCCACAACAGGCGAGAAGGCCACCAACGAAATCGTTTCACGTTACAAGGTCGAAAAACCAAAAATCGGAGAACACACATCCATTCATATCGCTAATCAGGAGTTGCGTCTTTACCGAATGCCTTCCACCTCGCGAGCATACCCACTCGCCCTCGACAAGAAAGCGGTATACTACCATGAGATGTTCGCAGACTTGGGCATAATTTAGTCCACTCAATGCACGAACCCAACCGAGAGCATAGCAAAAAAACCATTTTTCGGTATTATTCCCTTATTTTTCGGCAAAAGAATTTCATATTTATAAAAAAAAAGCTACATTTGTAACGAAGTTTGGTTAAGATGACGACAGTAGATGAATTTGCAATCGAAAAACTAGAGTCAAAACTAGACAGACTCATGGAAGCGTACACACAATTGATTAAAGAAAATCAGCAGTTGCGTACGACAATAGTCCAACAGTCCGTAGAGTTAGACAACCTACAGAAGCAACACACATTATTGGCCCAATCCTATACCGACCTCAAACTAGCTAAAGCAATCAGCATAGAGGACCTCGACATCCAAAGTGCACAAAAACGATTGGCGAAGTTAGTGCGTGAAGTGGAACAGTGCATAGCACTACTCAATGCAATATAGCAATAAGAAGGTAAGCTATGACACCGACCAACCAACTAAGAATAAAGGTGAATATTGCCGGATTCGCATTCTTTTTGACCATTGACCCACAAGAAGAAGAAGCTATCCGTAAAGCAGTAAAGCACATTGATGATAAGTTGAACGTGTATCGAGAACATTTCCCTGGCCAAACGACCGAGAAATACCTCGCGATAATAGCCCTCCATATTGGAGTGTTGTACCAACAAGAGAAAATGCGTACCGACACACGACCCTACCAAGAGAAGTTCGAAGAACTTAACAAGAAGCTTGACGAATACTTGGCAGAAAACGGTCTCCACGCTTGACCTATTATCATAACAAGGTAGTATAATCACGCACTACATTGACGCAAAGGGGCAAAAATCCCTAAAGCGCCAGGTGGTGCGATTTTTTATTTAAATTATAAGTAACAGACTATGACAACGTTAATACCGGTAATTGTCGGAGCAGCAGGCCTCATTCTTGGTTCTGTGCTCACTTACGTCATCGCTTTCTCCGGTGCCAGATCAAAAGCCAAGCGTATACTCGACGAGGCAGAAGCACAAGGCGAAGTGATGAAGAAAAACAAACTCCTCGAAGTAAAGGAAAAGTTTCTTAACAAAAAAGCCGAATTGGAGAAAGAGGTTGCGGCACGCAGCCAAAAGCTCCAACAAGCAGAGAGCCGCATCAAGCAACGCGAGATTCAACTCAACCAACAACAAAGCGAAAACCAACGTCGCAAAAATGAGATTGATGCCATAAAGGCCAATCTCGACGAGCAGCTACAGATTGTAGGCCAAAAGCAAGAGGAGCTTGACACCCTCCAAAAGCAGGAGCGCGAACGCCTCGAAGCCATTGGAGGACTCTCGGCAGAGGCAGCACGCGACCAGCTCATCGACTCTATGAAGGAAGAGGCAAAGACACAAGCAGCCTCTTACATCAACGAAATCATGGACGATGCCAAGATGACTGCCAACAAAGAGGCTAAGCGCATCGTTATCCAATCAATCCAGCGCGTCGCCACAGAAACTGCTATTGAGAACTCTGTAACCGTATTCCACATAGACTCTGACGAGATGAAGGGCCGTATCATTGGCCGCGAAGGACGTAACATCCGCGCTCTCGAAGCTGCCACCGGTGTCGAAATCGTTGTTGACGACACCCCCGAAGCGATTGTAATCTCAGCCTTCGACCCTGTACGCCGTGAGATCGCCCGCCTGGCTCTCCACCAATTGGTGACCGACGGACGCATTCACCCCGCACGTATCGAAGAGGTCGTAGCCAAGGTAAAGAAGCAAGTTGAGGAGGAAGTTATCGAGACAGGTAAGCGCACCACAATAGACCTCGGTGTACACGGTTTGCACCCTGAGCTTATCCGCATCATCGGTAAGATGAAATATCGCTCTTCATACGGACAGAACCTTTTGCAGCATGCCCGCGAAACGGCCAACCTTTGCGCTGTTATGGCAGCCGAACTCGGCCTCAACCCCAAGAAGGCCAAACGTGCAGGTTTGCTACATGATATAGGTAAGGTACCCGATGAGGAGAACGAGTTGCCACATGCTCTCTATGGTATGAAGTTGGCTGAAAAATACAAAGAAAAGCCCGACATCTGCAACGCCATCGGCGCACACCACGATGAAGTGGAAATGGAGAGTCTGTTGGCCCCCATCGTACAAGTGTGCGACGCCATTTCAGGCGCACGCCCCGGTGCACGACGCGAAATCGTGGAAGCATACATGAAACGCCTCAACGACCTTGAGCAATTGGCAATGTCATACCCGGGTGTAACTAAGACATATGCTATTCAAGCCGGTCGCGAACTCCGCGTTATCGTTGGAGCCGACAAGATTGACGACAAGACCACAGAAACCCTCTCGGCCGACATCGCTAAAAAGATTCAGGATGAGATGACCTATCCTGGCCAAGTAAAGATTACTGTGATTCGCGAGACACGTGCTGTAAGTTACGCTCGATAACCTTTTCTTAAGAAGAAAAAAATCACGGCAAGGGCAATGCGTAGAAGCATTGCCCTTGTCGTTTCATCAGCAAAAGACCTTTAAAACGTTTAAAAATCGTAATTTCATGATAAACGTTTGCTGATTTATTATTACCTTTGCAGCACATATCATTGGGGTTGACTGGATTTGACAGCGGGCCGAGATGGTGTGTAAGCATGCAGTGCGTTGCTTGGTTAGCACTTAAATATCAATCATGCAAAGAATTAATTGGCGAAAACACTTACGCTCTCGCTGCTTAATCGAAGTATAGTAGATTAGCTTTATTTCGGCACAAGGTGCTGAAACGAGACATCACCCGAACGCTGTTTTTCCGAAGCTCGTCGATATGGTGGTGCAGCAAAATCGGAGATAGCTGTTGGCGGCCTCGCGCCATAGGCGAAACTTTAGAGGATAAGGTGCAAGTTGGTGGCTTTGGTCTTGCTTGCACACGAAAACCGAAGGCAAAGATAAGCATGTAGAAAGCACATGATTTCCTCGTTTGGACGAGGGTTCGATTCCCTCCAGCTCCACGAATTAAAGCATATTCTCTCATAGGATATGCTTTCTTATTTTAAATCAATGCAAAGACACAATATTACAACCGATTATTGTATCTTTGTAGCATGATAAGCAGAAAACTACAGATTCTTATAATTATCCTTTTAGCATGCTCCAGTTTGAGCATAACAGCGCAATCGCAAAACAAGACAGTCGAAAAGCGCTTGAAGGAGTATTTTCGCACCTACGAGGCTAAAGACGTTCAGATTGGTACATGCAAACTCGTACGTTTCCGACTTGATCCTCAGAAGCGTACACTTGCCATCTATGCCAACGCTAATTTCGGATACCAGCCTTTCCGCCCCGAAACGACTGCACAAATATATACAGAACTGAGAGAACAGCTCCCTGGTCCTGTCAACTACTACGACATCACCCTCTTTGTTGGCGACAAGAGTATCGACGACCTCATCCCCAATATATATCGCAAGGTAAAAGACGACACCCGCCTTTGGGGAAAGCATACACACAACGGAGCACCATGGACTAGCAACATATCACGTCCTTTCCGCATCACCGAGGGGCTACAAAACCGACATTTAGCCATTACCCCCAGTCATGGAAGATACTACAAGAACGAAGAGGACCGTTGGAAATGGCAACGTCCATCACTCTTTTGCACTCGCGAAGACCTTCTTTCCCAATCCATCGTAGTACCCTATCTCACCCCAATGCTCGAGAATGCAGGTGCCATCGTCTATAGCGCACGCGAACGCGACAATAACCTCCATGACATCATTATTGACAACGACAACGATGACCAAGACTGCGGACTCTACATTGAAGAAGGACACCGAAAGACACAATGGGGCAATGGTGCATTGGGGTTTGCCATTCCACAAGACGTGTTACGCATGGGCGAAAACCCATTCACGTTGGGAACCAGCCGTATAATGCACTCCGCCACTCATGAGAAAGACAGCAAAGGAGCCATATTGTGGATACCTGACATTCCCGAAGACGGATATTATGCAGTATATGTCAGCTACCAATCCTACCCTTCGAGCATTCCCGATGCAGAATATTTGATTATGCATACAGGGGTCACAACGCGGATGAAGGTAAACCAACAAATGGGTGGCGGCACATGGGTCTACCTCGGCACCTATAAATTTAGAGCCGGACAGCATGACGACCAAATGGTGATGCTCACCAACCACAGCGACCATATAGGCATCATCAGCGCCGACGCCGTACGTTTTGGCGGAGGAAGTTCCATCGTCAGCCGCGGCTATAACGACACCATCCACACGAGTCAGCTACCCCGCTTCTACGAAGGATCGCGCTACCAAGGACAATGGTCGGGATTCCCCTGCGAACGATATGCCAATTATCAAGGAGAAAAAGACTATGCCGAAGATATCAACAGCCGTTCACTCATAACCAACTACTTGTTGGGCGGGTCAAGTTACTGTCCTGACAGTGTCGGAATGCGTGTTCCCGTCGAACTCACTCTTGGCCTTCACACCGATGCCGGATTCCGAGATGATGACACCACCATCGGTTGCTTGGGCATTTATACCACCGACTACAACAACAAGCGTTTGGGGAATGCCGATATTTCACGCTACACGTCACGTGACCTTACCGACATCGTACAAACCCAAATCACTGAGGACATCAACCGCACGCTCTCGCCCACACTCTCCCCTGGGTATTTCACTCGCCGCGGCATGTGGGACAGAAACTATAGCGAATCCCGACTCCCGGATGTCCCTTCCACCATCATCGAATTGTTATCGCACCAGAATTTTGCTGATATGCGTTTTGCCCACGATCCGCACTTCAAGTTTATCGCATCGCGTGCAATCTATAAAGGTATACTCCGCTATAGTTCAGAAATGCATGGTAGCGAAAAGCATACTATACAACCTCTGCCCGTACATGCTTTTGCAATAAACATTGCAGACGGGAATAAAGTCCGCCTTTCATGGCGCGCAACAAAAGACACAACAGAGCCCACCGCCCAGCCGAACGGATACATCCTCTACACCCGCATCGGAGATAACGACTGGGACAATGGACAGTATATCAGCAATACCGCTTGCGAAGTTACCCTCAACGAGGGTGTCCTCTATAGTTTCCGCATCACAGCCGTCAACCGAGGTGGTGAAAGTTTTCCATCAGAAACCTTAGCGGCCCATATTGCTCCCAACGCCAAAGGGAGCGTACTTGTCGTGAATGGATTCCAGCGCATCGATGGTCCCATTGCCATAAGCACCTCCGAGCAAGCGGGATTTGATTTGCTTTCCGACCCAGGCATACCCTATATCGGAAGCACAGCATTTAGCGGCATACAACATGAATTCAGCCGTTCACAAATCGGATACTACGATGAAGCGGAACAATTAGGAGCCAGTGGTGAGGAATTAGACGCCAGCTACATGGCCGGCAACACGATGGACTACGCCTCCGTACATGGAACATCCATCAAGAATGCCGGATACAGCTTCGTATCGTGCAGCCGCCAAGCTTTCGAAGATGGCACTGTAAAACCTCACGCATTTGATGTTGTTGACATCTACTTGGGCGCACAACGCGAACGTGGTGACTCCCCCATCGCGCGCCCCTCCTATTATAATGTCTCTCCAGCAATATATTCGATACTCTCCACATATACAACCAGAGGCGGTTCCTTGATGATTAGCGGTTCGTATATCGGAGAAGAAAGCCTTGTCGTTCCTGCGGCACAAGCACTGCTACACAATGTCATGCACGCCAGCTACGATGGTTTCATCAATGATTGGGGCGAACAGGGCATCAATGGGCTCGGTCTCACACTTGACATCCCCCGTTGGATTAATCCCGAGCAATATCCTGTAGTCCACCCTGAAACTCTCATCCCCATGGATGCCAAAGCTTTCACACCTTTTGTTTACGAAAACAGCCGACGTAGCGCTGCCGTTGCCTATACAGGGGACTACCGCTCCGTGCTTTTAGGTTTCCCTTTCGAAGCCATACGTAGCAGTATAGACCGAGACATCGTCATGTCCTCACTACTTGAGTTTCTCATGAAAAAGGAATAAATCCAAACAAGTTTGGTTTTTCGCTCGCCTTGCACTAACTTTAATCTGATTCACAGGTTTTAGTTAGGCGGCGTCTCGGAAAAATCCAAACAAGTTTGGTTTTTCTCTCGACTTGCACTAACTTTGTGCACATAATATGAAAAGGATTATCAGTCACATAGCAGTTATTATAGCCCTACTGTCTCATGGTCTGGGCATTCAAGCTCAGGAGTTGGATGCCAAGGTTGTTGTCAACCACTCAAAGATACAGGGCACCAACACCTCCGTTTTCACTACCCTACAGGAGGCTATGACAGAATTTATCAATTCGCGAAAGTGGAGTAATGCCCAATACACCACCCGAGAGCGGATTGCTTGTAGCTTTAATCTTGTCGTCAACGAATATAATGATGACGGGCGTTTTGGCTGCAGTCTTATGGTGCAAGCCAATCGGCCTGTCTACAACTCCTCTTACAATACCACAGTATTCAACTTCAACGACAACGCTGTAGACTTCAACTACATCGAACATGACAAATTGGAGTTTTCTGACGACATTATCGACAACAACCTCACGGCTGTACTGGCCTATTACGTCTACCTCATCATCGGACTCGACATGGACACCTTTGCTCCGAAAGGAGGAACGGACCTATTACAAAAAGCCGAAAATGTTGTCAATAACGCACAGATGCTAGGTGAAGACGGATGGAAAGCATTTGGTGACAGCAAGAACCGCCATGCACTAGTCAACGATTACATGAATGGTGCCATGGAGCCATACAGACAACTAATTTATGATTATCACCGCAAAGGTCTTGATGAAATGGCACAAAATGCGGAACGTGGCCGCAGCAACATAACCACATCGCTCACCTTACTTGAGAAGACAAAGCAGGACAAGCCTATGTCTGTACTTCCACAGCTCTTTACTGAAATCAAAAAAGACGAATTGCTCAATATCTACAGTAAAGGGACAACCAAAGAGAAAGAAGAAGTCATCCGCATTCTCAGCTTGGTCAACCCATCCCTTACAAGCGATTGGGAAAAGATAAAAGACAATTAGTATTTGGTTTATTCCCTTGTTTTGCCTACCTTTGTCGCGAATTAACTTAAACCTATACAAAAAATGAAGAAATTAAGCATTTGTGTAATGTTCATGCTGGCAACCATCTGCACAGCAATGGCACAAGACGTAGTTGGAAAGTGGAAACTTGAGGATGGTTCTGCTATCGTAGAGGTATATCGTGCAGGCGATGTATTCAACGGAAAGATTGTATGGCTCCAAAACCCCACCGAAGCCGATGGTTCTCCCGCTGTTGATGACAAAAACCCCGACAGCAAGTTGCGTTCGCGCAAACTTATCGGTCTCAATATGCTCAGCGGACTCAAGAAATCTGGCGAAGAATATAGCGGTGGAAGCATCTACGATCCGGGTAATGGTAAGACCTACAACTGTTCAATGAAGGTTGAAGGTGATGTACTCAAAGTGCGCGGTTCGCTTGATAAGCGCGGACTCCTTGGCCGCACTATGGATTGGTTCCGAGTAAAATAACACACCACTCATACAAAATAGGGGGATATGCACATGCATATCCCCCTATTTTGTCAGTAACATTTCCTCTACTCCACTTCGTCTGTTGAGCCTACGCCTAAATCCGTATTACCAACGAGAATCTCGACTCCCTCAGCATCACACAATGCGGGATATACCTCTTCAATAAACCACGCCACCAATTCCTCATCACGACGCAAGGGTGTGCTATTATTACAGAAGAGGTTGATGCTGAAATATTCAAAATACTTACGCGCTGCATCAATGTCGGCCAGAATACGTTCGCGCGTCTCCCCCTCGGTACAACAGAGCAAACACACCCCATCAAAGTAGCGTGCCACATCCTCCGGCGTCACATCAATGCCTACACCCTTGTTCCATTGTGCCCGTAAAACAGGATCAAATGTCTCTATACCACAACGGAACTTCACCTTCACCCCATCAAACAATGTTGCAAACTGCGCCAGACGATGACGATACATATAGTGAGCCTCAAACCACAATGTATGGATACCTCGCTCATGCACCACGTGGCGTATCAAATCTATTGTCTGAGCATCCAATTCGAGCGCCGAGCCTGAATTAATCACATCAAGCACCCCATACACCCCCGTCACCTGCTCCAAGATAGCACGGTTTACCGTATAAGGATCTTCACTTACATCATCGTGATAGTCACAGAAGGTACACTTTCGCCAGCGGCATCCTGTGCCTTGCAACAATACAAATTCACGAGGCAACTTGGTATGTATAAGTGAATAACGCTGCATAACGCATCTAAACATCAAAACGTAACACTCTTACGCGCCCAGCGTACCGCCGCATAAGCCATAGGCGTACCAAAGAATGCCTCAATGCCTAATTTCATAAAATATTGCGTCAACAACATCATCACCAGATCATGTGTACTTACCACACCAGCAAAAGCGATAAGAACAAAAGGCAGCGTATCAGCCAAATAGCCGATAATGGAACTACCGATCGTACGCACCCACAAGTGTCGTCCACCTGTCTTCACCTTTATGCGCTCCATAAACCACGCATTCGAGAGTTCTCCACAGAGGAATCCTGCCAGCGAGCCCAGTACAATGCGAGGCACATAGGAGAACACCGCATCATAGGCAGTAGCCGTACCATCCAAATAATCGGGCGAAGGAAGCCACACACCAATCTGCGTACACACCACCAAGATGATGTTACATACAAAGGTAAGCCAAATCACACGCTTGGCCGTACGATATCCCCATAGTTCCGTAAGCACATCACCCAACATATACGCAAAGGGGAAGGTAATGGTGCCCGCATCGAAATAGAAGAAATTAAAGATACCTATGACCTTGACAGCCATAATGTTTGATACCAAATACAGCGTTACGAACAACGCTGTCACTATCAGCAGCAACGTTTGGGCGCTGACATTTCGGTTTTTTGAAGGGTTTTCCGAGACCTTATTCATCATGTTAAAAATTTTCCGCTTCGGGAGCGATGATTTCCGATGCAAAAGTAATAAATTATCCGAGAAGAAGAAAACAATTCAAAAAGTTTTCAAATTCCCATGCATAATCAATCGCTTTTCAGCACAAAGATTCTTAAATTCCGATACACCTTACAAGAAAAAAACGTAACTTTGGCAATTCAAATCAATCGGAACGTCATGAGCGAAGATAAATATATTCTGGTAAAAGGTGCACGCGTCAACAATCTGAAGAACGTAGAGGTCAGCATTCCCCGCAACAAGTTGGTGGTGGTAACAGGATTATCCGGTTCCGGAAAGTCCTCATTAGCCTTCGACACCCTTTATGCCGAGGGACAACGCCGTTATGTCGAGAGCCTGTCCTCTTATGCCCGCCAGTTCTTGGGACGCATGAAGAAGCCCGAGTGCGACTTCATCAAGGGGCTTCCACCGGCCATTGCCATAGAGCAAAAGGTGAGCAGCCGCAACCCTCGATCTACCGTAGGCACCTCTACTGAGATATACGAATACCTGCGCCTACTCTATGCCCGTGTGGGCAAAACCTACTCACCCGTAACAGGACAATTGGTCAAGAAGCACGACACCGAGGATATCGTAGCCTGCATGCAGACCTATAGTCCAGGCACACGCTTCACCGTATTGGCTCCACTCGTCGTACGCGAGGGGCGCTCCGTTCAGGAGCAGCTAACCGTAGCCATGCAGCAAGGCTTCGCGAGAGTAGAAATGAATGGCGAAATCATGCGCATCGAAGAGGTGCTAGAGAATTTGACAAATGACAACGCAACGAAATCCGATGATGATATTTCCCCATCTCCAAGCAGACATTGCCAGTTGAACATCGTCATCGATCGCCTCTCTGTCGATGACAGCAAGGAAACCCTCAGCCGTCTGATCGACAGCACCGAGACAGCCTTCTATGAAGGTGGCGGCACCTGCATGCTGCGTTTCTATCCTGCAGGCATCCTGCACACCTTCAGCAAGCAGTTTGAGGCCGACGGCATCACCTTTGAAGAGCCCACCGAACAGCTCTTCTCCTTCAACTCACCCATGGGAGCCTGCCCCACCTGCGGAGGCTTCGGCCGTGTCATCGGCATCGACGAGCAGTTGGTAATCCCCAACACCGCCCTAAGCGTATACGATGGCTGCGTAGTATGCTGGCGTGGAGAAAAGATGAGCGCTTGGCGCGACGAATTCATCCATATTGCAGCAAAGAACAACTTTCCCATCTTTACCCCCTATTACGAACTCACACAGGCACAGAAGGACTTCCTATGGCACGGACCGCGTACGAAGCCATGTATTGACTCGTTCTTCAAGATGCTCGAGGAGAACCAATACAAGATACAGTACCGCGTAATGCTGGCCCGCTACCGCGGAAAGACCATGTGCCCCACCTGCCGCGGCTCACGCCTGAAGAAGGAGGCTGAGTACGTCAAGATTGGCGGACGCAACATCTGCGAGTTGGTCGATATGCCCGTAACCGAACTGCACAGTTTCTTTGCACAGCTCATGCTCAACGAGCACGATGCCGCCATTGCCAAGCGCCTGCTTATAGAGATCAACAGTCGCCTGCAGTTTTTGCTCGACGTAGGCCTCGGCTATCTCACCCTCAACCGTCTGAGCAACACCCTTTCGGGAGGAGAGAGCCAGCGCATCAACCTTGTCACCTCCTTGGGAAGTCCGCTCGTAGGCTCACTCTACATCCTCGACGAGCCCTCCATAGGTCTACATAGCCGCGATACCGACAAGCTCATCCGTGTACTCCGCCAGTTGCAGGAGGCCGGCAACACGGTCGTAGTGGTAGAGCACGACGAAGATATCATCCGTGCAGCCGATTACATTATCGATGTAGGCCCCCACGCAGGTCGTCTCGGTGGGCAGATAGTATACCAGGGCGATATGCACGACCTGCAACTCGGGACCGAGAGCCACACTGTACGCTACCTTTTGGATGAAGAAACGATAGCCGTTCCCGCCACACGTCGTCCGTGGAACAATTACATCGAGGTGCGCGGTGCCCGCCACCACAACCTCAAGGGTATCGACGTCAAGTTCCCCCTCAATGTAATGACAGTCGTAACGGGCGTCAGCGGCTCGGGTAAGAGTTCGCTCGTCCGCGACGTCTTCTACAATGCACTCAAACGCGAATATGACGAGAACAGCGAACGCCCGGGCGAGCATTTGGAACTGAGGGGCGACATCCGCATGATAAAAGCTGTCGAATTTGTCGACCAGAATCCCATCGGTAAGTCGTCGCGTTCCAACCCCGTCACCTATCTCAAGGCCTACGACGAGATACGCAAACTCTTTGCCGAGCAACCCTTGGCCAAACAATTGGGTTACACCGCAGGCTACTTCTCATTCAACAGCGAGGGCGGACGCTGCGAAGAGTGTAAGGGCGAGGGCACCATCACCGTAGAGATGCAGTTCATGGCCGATCTCGTACTCGAGTGTGAGGTCTGTCACGGCAAGCGTTTCAAGGCTGACACATTGCTTGTAACCTACCACGAAAAGAATATACACGACGTACTCGAGATGACCGTCAACCAAGCCGTAGAGTTCTTTACCGAGCACGGAGCCAAGAAGGTAGTCCGCCGCCTCAAGCCCCTGCAGGATGTTGGTCTCGGCTACGTCAAGTTGGGTCAAAGTTCATCCACCCTTTCGGGCGGTGAAAACCAGCGCGTGAAGCTCGCCTACTACCTCAGCCTCGAGAAGGCCGAACCCACCCTCTTCATCTTCGATGAGCCCACCACGGGTCTCCACTTCCACGATATCAAGCGGCTGATGCAGTCGTTCGACGCACTCATCTCGCGCGGACACACCATCCTTATCATCGAGCATAATATGGAGGTTATCAAATGTGCCGACCACCTTATCGACATAGGTCCCGAAGGCGGCGACCGTGGCGGTCAGCTCGTAGCGTGTGGAACACCCGAAGAGGTTGCCCAATGCGATGCCTCCTATACCGGACAGTACCTGCGCGAGAAACTTAACGAAACCCGATAGGCAACAACTGGGCATATCAGTTTTTTGCCAGCAACCGGCGGGCAGTCTCAATGATCGTGTCCACCCCGCGGGCACGATCCCCGTCACTCATGTCGACACGCACATCGGGTTCAATACCAAACTCCGTATGCCGCATGTCTGCATCAAAGGAGGGACAGGCCGAGAAACGCACACCCCAGCCATTGGGCAGTTCCGCAGAGAAGGGCAGGCCCGAACCACCACCCGTTTGGTCTCCCACAACCGTCACGAGAGGCAGCGCGCGCATCATCTTCACAAAGTCATTGGTAGCACTGTACGAACTGCGGTTCGTGAGCACACACACAGACTTTTGCCAGCGTATGCCATCAGAGCTGTCAAGATAGATAGGCTCGGGTGAAGAGAATTCGTCGTGTCCCGTACCCGTCTTATGACAGATATACCCTGTGAGCACCCGTTCATTGGTGAACCGCGCCGCCACAGCCTCGGCATTGGAGAGGTTGCCGCCACCATTGTTACGCACATCAACAATAAGTCCACGGCAGAGAGCCAATGCATGCAGGCACTCATCGAGGTTACCCTCACCTATCCCATTCGAGAACGAGGGAATATAAATATAGCCTATATTATCGGGCAATATGGTATAACGCAGTCCCGACGCTATTTTATAGTCTGTACCGAGGTAACCAACTTGTATCTCGTCGCTAAAATTGGCTGCATAGCCTTCCCGGAAATCCCAGTAGCGGGCCACATCGTGCGCAGCATAGAGGTTCACATGTCCATCACGCAGTTCGTCAAGCATATCGCCCAATACCTCAAACAGTCCCGCACTGCTCATCCCATCAGCCACCTTACACTTATACTTGCGATACACGACATCCCAGTCGAGTCCATACTCTTCAGCCTTGTAGTCGAAGAAGCAATACTGCCTGTCAATGATGTCCCATAAGGCTTCGAAGTTACCAGCAGGCGTATTTTCATACTCCTCCACCTTGGTACAAGAACTAAGCAGCAAGGCACAAAGCGCTACAACAAATTGAATCCTATTTTTCATTGCTTGCTATTATCAATAAGGTATATATTTATGTGCCTCCTCCTCATGTTCCACACGATAGAGGTCCTTCACATAGCCCAACATTATGGAATGGGTAAACATGCGGTAGTGCTGCTTCCCCAGCGTCCACTGATAGAGGTCATTGGCCAGCGTGAGGCGCAATGTGCAAGGACGCAACTGCATGTCGCAGCTGAACTTGGCACGCAGTGACAGGTTGTTGTGCAAGGAGGTCAGGTGCACACACCCCTCGTTCTGTCCGTGATAGAAGATCTCGTAGTACGACTGTCCATAGTCGGGTCCAAAGGCAACACCAAGCAGAGGAATATCAGTCTGCAGACGCACCTTCATAGGCAAGCCGCATAGCGAAAAGGCATACCTGGCCATGGCCGATGCCGCCATATTCACCCCCAGCTTGAGCTGTGCAGGATTGTTCGAGTTGCGCACATTATAGATACCTCCCATACGAAGCTGCGCTTGCGGACCTACATACAGACAAGCCACACGCTTGTCACCCCAAAGGGGGAAGGCACAGTACCGGCAATAGCTGTAGTCCGCCATGCCACCTACAGTGAGACCATTTCGCGAACGTGGTGTCGTGTAGTCACCGTGCAGAACAAAGAGCGACTGCCCATACCACCGCCCACTGGAGGCCTTTGCTTGCGAGAAGCACTCCCCCATCAGCATCGCATGTGCACCGCGATACCGCAAGGGCGACAGATAGGTATCAATCAAGTTTGTATATCCACCACCAAACGAGATAGCCCGTTCTTCAAAACGCTGGCTCGCCAGTGGCTGCGCCTTCACGGGCAACAATCCACCCATGGCAATAACGAGTAACAATAGATATATTTTCATTCCTGCAGTTCTATACTTTTGGCAAAGTAAACTAAGTTTTCCGAACTATGCAAACGAATGTTGGGGATTTTTTCGTACCTTCGCGTTTCATTTCAATTCCAAAAAACATTGCACACATGATAACAACCGTTATTATTCTACTGATCTCGGCAGCGCTGTTTGTCAGCGGCAAGGTACGTTCCGACCTCGTTGCACTTTGTGCCCTCCTGGCCCTGCTCCTGTTTCAGATCTTAGGACCTGCCGAAGCATTGGCAGGCTTCTCCAACACCACCGTGATTATGATGGTGGGACTCTTCATCGTAGGTGGAGGTATCTTCCAAACCGGTTTGGCCAAGATGATTGGCGGACAAGTCATCAAGCTTGCCGGCACAAGCGAAACCCGTCTGTTCCTCCTCGTAATGCTGGTGACGGCAGCCATCGGCGGTTTCGTGAGCAACACGGGTACAGTGGCGCTGATGCTTCCCATCGTGGTAAGTATGGCCGCCTATGCCGGCACCTCTGCGCGCCGTCTGCTCATGCCACTAGCCTTTGCCAGCAGCATGGGTGGCATGATGACACTCATCGGTACGCCGCCCAACCTCATCATCCAGGAGACATTGGCCAATGCCAAGACCAATGGTCTGGTTCCCGCATCGTTGCCCGATATATCCTTCTTCACCTTCCTCCCCGTAGGCATCATCACCCTGGTGGTAGGAATCTTGGTGCTCATGCCCTTGACCAAACTCTTCCTTACCCCGAAGACGAGCGAGCAGGGCAGCAAGCAAGGCGGCAAGTCGCTCAACGAATTGGTCAAGGAGTACGGCTTAGCCGATAACCTCTTCCGCGTCCACATCACCGAAGATTCCAAGGTGATAGGCAACACCATCACCGACCTCGACATCCAACGCCTCTATAGCATCAACGTCATCGAATTGCGCCGGAGCGCCGGACACAACAAGTTTGTGCGCACGGTAAACCAGCAGCTGGCCTCTTCGTCACTCGTGCTCCAGCAAGGCGACGTACTCTATCTCTCGGGCGCTATCGATAAGGTGCAGCAGTTTGCCCACGACTTCACCCTCCGCCTCATCGACAACCATACCGATGAAATCGAAGGAAGTTCATCCAACGCCTCGCTCGACTTCTACGACATCGGTATTGCCGAGATTCTCATCATGCCCTCCTCCTCGATGACCGGACGCAAAATCAAGGAGATCGGATTGCGCAGCAAGTTCAACATCAATGTCCTCGGCATCCGTCGCGACGGTCAATACCTGCTTCAGAACCTGGGTGAAGAGAAGATACACGAGTCCGACGTACTTCTCGTACAAGGCGCATGGTCCGACATCGCCCGCCTACGCACCGAGTCCAGCAACTGGGTTGTACTGGGCGAACCCCTACAGGAGGCAGCCAAGGTAACGCTCGACTACAAGGCCCCCATGGCGGCATTCATCATGATTGGCATGATCGTGCTCATGTGCATCGAGTCGATACCTGTGGCCCCCGTCACCGCCGTACTCCTGGCAGCCGTGCTGATGGTTATTACAGGCTGCGTGCGCAGTGTGGAGGCCGCATATAAAACCATCAATTGGCAAACCATCGTACTCTTTGCCGCCATGCTCCCCATGTCTACCGCACTGGAGAAGACAGGTGTGTCGAGCGCCATTGCCGACTTCATCGTCAACACCTTCGGAGGAAGCAGTCCCCACGTTGCATTGGCTGCCGTGTACTTTGCCACCTCCATCATGACCATCTTCATCAGCAACACGGTTACCGCCGTACTCATGGCCCCCATTGCCCTGCAGTGCGCCATAGGCATCGGCGTCAGCCCCCTCCCCTTCCTGTTTGCTGTCACCGTAGCCGCCTCCATGTGCTTTGCCTCCCCCTTCTCTACCCCGCCCAATGCCTTGGTATTGCCCGCGGGCCAGTACACCTTCATGGACTTCATCAAAGTGGGTCTGCCCCTACAGGTGCTCATGGGCATCGTCATGATTTTTGCACTCCCCTTGTTGTTTGCATTCTGACCGCAAGAGAAGGACTATAATAAAAAGAATAATCCCTGCTATCTGTAGCAGGGATTATTCTTTTATGTTGCTCCAATCACTCCCCCTCGAACAGATTCAGCTGCTCGGTGGTGGGTTCTTCCGGTGCTTCAGCCTCATCGGATACCTCAGCCTCAGGAATCTCTGGTTCCTCGGGTTCAGGGCGACGGGTAGGCTCAAGCTCTTCAAAGTCGGCTACCTCAAAGGTGGTGACGCGCTTACCGATGGCCTTGAAGCCTTTGATGAGGGCAAACTCCTCGGCATCGATGATGAGAGGTTCGCGGAAACTGTCGGCTCCACCGAAGTTGACCTGTATGCGGGGGTAGGTCTCACAAGTGAGCAGGGCCATGGCGCTGTCCTTATGCTCATCCACGAAGGTATTCTTCTTGGGCGTAGCCTCCATGAGGAAGCGCTTGATGTAGTAGAAGCCCTTCTGCGTGACGTTCTTCACAATGGCTGTCCACACCTTGTCGGGGGCATATTTCTCAATATACAGGATATCGGGTTCGTAGTGGTTGTTGGCATCGAAGTCGGTGATGTAGAACTCGCCATTCTTGAGTACCACAAGGATGCGGTCGTCGCTGTGGAACTCACCGAGATACTCGCCATGTCCGTCGAAGTCGAGACGCAGGATATCGCGGTCGAACCACACCTTGCGGCCACCGAGTGTAGAGGCTCCATGTGCCTTGAGTCCGATGCGCTGCACCTCGAGGCGAGTGAGCAGGTTACCCATGGATGAGCGTCCCTTGATACCAATCTCGCTGAAGTCCTTCTCGATGACGGTCTTGCGCAGGTTGGGTACAGGCTTGAGCTGCACCTTGATGATTTCGGCCTCACCATTCGGGTTGACTGTAAAGTAAGCCACACGAGAGCCGGGCTTACCTTGGGTGAGGTTATACTCGCGGTCGCGGTTGGTACCAGTAACAGCAAAGCGCTTGATGTAGTGCGGACCGCCACGGCCGTCGCGGTAGACCACGTTATAGATAGTGCGCTTGTCGTTCTTCTTATAGATGCCCACGTGCATCACACCGGGACCGACAAACATCTTCTCGGCTACGCGCACGATCTTGTAGCGACCATCCTTGTAGAAGAGGATGACATCGTCGATAGACGAGCAGTTTGACACAAACTCATCCTTCTTCAATGAGGTGCCGATGAAGCCCTCCTCACGGTTGATGTAGAGTTTCTCATTAGCCTCGATTACCTTGGCGGCTTCGATATTCTCGAAGTTGCGCAATTCAGTGCGACGGGGGAAGGCAGCACCATACTTGGTCTTGAGCATGGTAAACCAGTCGATGGTCACACTCACCATATCGGCCAGCTGGGCGTCAATCTCCTCCACCTCGGCACGGATGCGGGCCATGAGCTCATCCGCCTTTTCCTTGTTGAACTTGAGGATGCGGGCCATCTTAATCTCCATCAGGCGGAGGATATCATCCTTGGTAACCTCGCGAATGAAGGTGGGATAGTAGGGAGTGAGGCGCTCATCGATGTGTTCGCATGCGGCATCCATCGTGGGAGCTTGCTCAAACTTCTTGTCCTTATAGATACGCTCCTCGATGAAGATCTTCTCCAACGAAGCGAAGTGGAGTTGTTCGAGGAGTTCGTGCTTGCGGATCTCCAGTTCCTGGCGGATGAGTGCCATGGTGTTGTCCACCGACTTGCGCAACACGTGACTGACACCGAGGAAGTGGGGTTTGTTGTCGTCAATGACACAGCAGTTGGGCGAGATGCTTATCTCGCAATCCGTGAAGGCATAGAGCGCGTCGAGGGTCTTGTCGGACGATACGCCCGGAGCGAGGTGCACGAGGATTTCGACCTCGGCAGCCGTATTGTCATCCACCTTACGTATCTTTATCTTGCCCTTCTCGGCAGCCTTCAGGATAGATTCGATGAGTGTAGTGGTGGTCTTACCGTAAGGGATCTCGGTGATGGCCAAGGTCTTGTTGTCCACCTTGTTGATACGGGCACGCACACGCACGGCACCACCACGCTCGCCATCGTTGTAGCGGGCCACATCGATGAAACCGCCCGTCTGGAAGTCGGGGTAGAGCACAAACTCTTCGCCCTTGAGGTAGCTGATGGCAGCATCGCACAACTCGTTAAAGTTGTGGGGCAGAATCTTGGAAGACAAACCCACGGCAATACCCTCAACACCCTGCGCCAGAAGCAAGGGGAACTTCACGGGTAGTGTGATAGGCTCCTTGTTTCGTCCGTCGTAGGAGAGTTTCCACTCGGTGGTCTTGGGGTTGAACACCACTTCGAGGGCAAACTTCGTAAGGCGCGCCTCGATGTAACGCGGTGCGGCGGCACCATCGCCCGTAAGGATGTTACCCCAGTTTCCCTGACAGTCGATGAGCAGTTCCTTCTGTCCCAACTGCACCAAGGCATCGCCAATTGAAGCATCGCCGTGAGGGTGATACTGCATGGTGTGTCCCACGAGGTTGGCCACCTTGTTGTAGCGGCCGTCGTGCTTCTCCTTCATCGAGTGCAAGATACGGCGTTGCACCGGCTTCAGACCGTCGTTGATGTGAGGTACGGCACGTTCGAGGATTACATACGAAGCATAGTCCAGGAACCAATTCTGGTACATACCCGAGAGCTGGTACTTTACGGAGTCGTCGTCACCCTCGTCTTTCTTTGGATGAAAATCGCCGTGCGCCTCACTGGGAGCCTCTGTATCGTTATCATCATCGTTAACGTCAACGTCATCGTTAACGTTGATATCATCGTTAATGTCGCTCTTGTTGATATCTTCTTCGCTCATAGTGCTAGGTGTTTTTCTTTTATTAAGAAGCAAAGGTACAAAAAGGAGTATGAACTGCCAAAATTTAGGAGTTTTTTTCAGCGGCTACATTCGTTCTAACAGCATTTGGGCATTAACATCACCCATCGCTGCTGCTTTCTGAAGGTAGGGCATACCGCGCCCCCTGTCGCCAAGCTGTATGTAGCAAAATCCCAAGAGGCGATTGCAGTCGAGGTCGTCAGGAAAGTTGGCCACAAGCACCTCAAGGATGGGCACCGCATCGGCATAGCGTGCAATGCGTACGTTGAGGGTAGCCAACTCGAGCAGATACAGAGGCTGTTGAGGGGCAAGGGTGATGGCACGTCTAATGTCGTCGAGCGCCTGCTGGTACATTCGGCTGGCCGCTTCGGATTGCTCGCGCAGGTAGTAGAAGCGGTCGGTGTTGATGGTGCCCACCATCTCCTCGTAGAGGTTATAGTCGACCACCGCAGGGCGGTGCAGACCGTTACGCGCCTTGAACAATGCACGTTCGAGCACGTAAGGAGCCGTCTGGTTGAGAGCCGAGGTTTGCGGACTGAGCGCAGCTTTGTTTACCGCACTGTCGAGGAGTGCTATAACCAACTCCACATCCCCCTCGCCAGCCCGTTGCTCTATGGCGTAAGCCGTGCGCAACCAGGTGTCGGGACTGCCTATATCGCTGCGGTTCACCTCCATAAACTTCTCATAAGCGGCGGTGTAGTTTTTGAGCATTATATAGATGTCGCCTTGCTGCTGTGCATAGATGGGCAACGGATTGACAGCACGCGCCTTGTCAATTTCTGCAAGAGAACGGGCATAGTTCCAGTCCTTATACTGCCTCAGCGTATCGACAGCAACAGAGAGTATCTGCTTGGCAATCTGGAAGTGCACCTCATCGGCCTTGTCTTCGGCATAGGCGAGCGCCCGCGCATGATCCTCCTCGGCCAAGGATAAGGCACTGTCGGTTCCCAAAGCGATATGGTGGGCAGCACGACTCAGATACCCCTCGCGATGCTGGGGATAACAGCCGATAAACTCATCTATGACCTCGGCACGCAAAGCTGCGTCGCTATGATCTGTAGCGAGATAAAGGCTCACCAGAGCCTGTGCCGTATCGGCAGGCAAGGCCTTGCGCAAGCGCAGGGCACGGTATGTAGGGTCATTGATGGAGAGCGCCTTTACAGCGAGGTCCATGGCGTAGCGCACGTCAAGGGCATAGAGCAGCGTATCGCCCTCAACCGAAGGCTGAACGATTGCCACCACACGACCCGCATCGTCAAAGAGGGGACGATGACTCAAAGCCTCACCGCCAGCACGGTGCAGCGTATAGTAGCGATAGTCCCCTGCAGCCTGCTCCGTATGGGTGATGGAGAGCCACTCGTCATAAACACCCTTCTCGTTGCCTATTGCCGGAAGGAAGAGACGGTCTGGCTGTGCCACAGTATCGACCGGAGCAACCACAAGTTTCTTTACCGGAGCGGTCTGCAACTTGATTACATCGTAAGTATCATTGGCCCCCAGCACCTTCACAATGGGATACGCCTTGCCCTTCGCGTCAACCACCTCGGCACGCAACGCCCCTTCGAAAAGGGCATACGAAGTGATGAGGTTCCCGTCGGGCGAAACAAAGAAAGCGTTTCCCTTGCGCAAAGCATTGCCTTCAGCATCGTAGGTCTGCACGGTGTATACCATCTTCCTTGCCTGCTTCAGAGCTTTGGGAACCTGAGCATAGCCGATCAAGGGGAGCGATAGGAGAAAAGCGAGTATAATTCGTCGTGTCATGCTTATTGTTTTTCCAGATATTTCAGTGAAGCTTCAAATCAGCCGGTTTCAGATATCCTTTCTCTGTCGCACCGCCTCATAAATCAAGACACCAGCCGCCACCGATACGTTGAGCGATTGGATATGTCCGAACTGCGGAATCGAGATCCACTCATCGCACAGGGCCAAGTGCTCGGCCGGGATACCCTTATCCTCCGCCCCCATCACAATGCAGGTAGGGTCAGTGAGGTTGGCCTTGGTATAGGTATACTTCGCCTTCTCGGTGGCTGCCACCACGCGGAAGCCGCAGTTTTTGAGAAACTTGATTGTATTGCCAATGTTCGGTTCGCGACACACAGGCAGCGTATGCAGTGCACCTGCCGAAGTCTTCATTGCATCGGCATTGACACTCACACTATCGTGCGTAGGGATGATGATGGCATGCACACCGGCACATTCGCACGTGCGGGCAATGGCACCAAAGTTACGCACATCGGTCACACCGTCGAGCAACACGAAGAGCGGGTTCTTACCCTCCTCATAGAGCATGGGCACGAGGTCCTCGACACGCTGGTAGGTCACCGCCGAGGTAAAGGCAATCACACCTTGATGGTTCTTTGTCGTGAGGCGATTGAGTTTCTCGATAGGCACACGTTGCACAGGGATGAGTTGTCCCTTGAGCGCCTCAAAGAGTTCGCGCGAGAGCTCGTTCTGCAAACCGCGTTTGATGAGAATCTTGTCAATATCCTTACCAGCCTCGATGGCTTCGATAACGGCACGGGTGCCGAAGATCAGTTCGTTCTTATCAATCATATATATTTTTAATATTGAGATGCAATCCTAACAGATTGCAAAATTAGTGCAAGCCGCGCGAAAAACCAAGTTTCCACAAATGAACGTGGAGAAAATCGGCAATAATTCTCCACTTTCGGCCAACCTTTTTTCACCGTTCCTCAACCGCTCACACGCCCAACATCTCGCGAGCGTTGTTGATGGCCGCCTCGCTGAGCGTACCGGCACTCATCATCTGTGCCAGTTCATTGATGCGCTCCTCGGTGGTGAGCCGGCGCATATGGCTCACGGTAGCAGTTTCCGTATCCTCCTTATACACCTTGTAGTGGGCGGTACCCTTGGCTGCAATCTGCGGCAGGTGGGTGATACTGATCACTTGTCGGCCATGGCGGGCGATATCCTCCATGATATCGGCCATGCGGGCTGCAATGGCTCCCGATACACCCGTGTCTATCTCGTCGAAAATGAGTGTAGGCAACGCCTTGGCTGCTGCGACGATACTCTTGAGCGATAGCATGATACGCGAGATTTCACCACCCGATGCCACCTCGGCGATATTCTGTAACGCACCATTCTTGTTGGCCGAAAAGAGGAAAGCCACGCTATCCACTCCCGTCGCATCGGGCTGTCGGCGTGGCGTGATGTCAACTGCAAAGCGCGTATTGGGAATACCCAGTTCGACGAGTCGTGAGGCTATCGCCTTCTCGAACGTACCGCCCACGGCGATGCGCTCGGCCGTGAGGCGGGCGCCAGCCTCCAACAATGCCGTATATGCAGCCTCCTTCTGTCGTTCCATATCGGCGATACGCCCGGCCGACTCATCAATACGGTCCAGTGTATCGCGAAAGCGCTGCTCAATCTCGAGCAACTGTGCCACACTGCTCACCCGATGCTTCTGCTGCGCCGTATAGATGGTGTCGAGACGCGCCTCCACCCATGCCTGACGTTCCGGATCAAAGGTAATACGCTCCTCAGCATCGGCCACCTCATCAGCTATATCGCGCAACTCGATATAGAGACTCTCCATGCGCTCGTGCCACTCCTCTGCCGCAGGATATATATTGGTAAGCGAGCGCAGGGCTGCAGTAGTGCCACGCAGAGCCGACACCTGTCCGCCCTCATCTCCGTTCAAGGCAGCATTGACGCGGTATAGCCCCTCCTTGATATCCTCGGCATGCGTGAGCATCTCAAGCTCCTGCTCCAGTTCCTCCTGTTCGCCCTCCTGCAGGCGCCATTCGTCGAACTGCTGCAGCTGAAAGCGGATATAGTCCTCGTCGCCCTGATCGCCCGTGAGCTGCGCGCGCAAAGCCTCAAGCTGGACCGACACCTCCCGGTAGCGACGGAAAGCCTCGCCATATTGCTCCTTGGCATGCTTGTCGGTACTGAGCGTGTCGAGCACGCCCAATTGGAAGCCCTCACTATTGAGCAACAGGTTCTGATGTTGCGAGTGGATGTCGATGAGGCATTCGCCCAATTGCTTCAGTATGCCCAACGATACGGGCGTGTCATTGATGAAGGCGCGGCTCTTGCCCGTAGCGGCAATTTCGCGGCGCACGATACACTCGTCGTCATACTCGATATCATTCTCCTCAAAGAGAGACTGCAGGTCATAGCCCGCCACATCGAACGTACCCTCGACGATGCATTTCGCTGCCCCGGTGCGTATGGCAGCCGTCTCGGCACGCTGTCCGGTGAGCAGACCAATCGCTCCGAGCAGAATAGACTTACCGGCACCGGTCTCACCCGTAATCACAGCAAACCCCTCCGAGAGGTCAAGGTCAAGCGACTCTATGAGCGCGTAGTTTTGGATATGCAGATTTCGTAACATTACTCCTGTTCATTTTAGAAGTACAAAAGTAATGATTATTCACTGAATGATGAAATTTAGGGCAAAATAATTGGGCAGAATTATATTCAACCCATCTTCTTGTATTGCCTCTCTATTTCATGTAACTTCGCTACAATTTTTAAGAGCATTTAATGAAACGATACATTTATCTGGTATTATTGGCTCTCGTGGCTAACATAGCCAGCATACGTTGTTGGGGAGTGATGGTTTTATGAAGGATTTTGATCATTGAAATTTAGCATTTCGCTCGATTTGCACGAACTTTAGCTTGCTTTTCAAGCTGAAATTAGGCTGCACCTCGGAAAAATGCAAGTAAACTTGCTTTTTCTCTCGGTTTGCACTAATTTTGTACCCTCAAATACAAAACGTTGAAGCAATGAACGTATTAGAACTTTCAGAACAAGAGATTGTAAGACGTAACAGTCTGAACGAATTGCGTGCCATGGGCATCGAGCCCTATCCTGCCGCAGAGTATGTGACCAATGCATTTTCTACCGATATAAAAGAGGAGTTCAGCGACGATGCCGAGCCTCGCAAGGTATCTATTGCCGGCCGTCTGATGAGCCGTCGCGTGATGGGTAAGGCCTCATTCATCGAGTTGCAGGACTCAAAAGGTCGTATCCAGGTATATATCACTCGTGACGACATCTGTCCCGACGAGAACAAGGATATGTACAACGTGGTGTTCAAACGCCTGCTCGACATCGGCGACTTCGTAGGCATCGAGGGTGTGGTATTCCGCACACAGATGGGCGAGATCAGCGTACATGCCCACAAACTCACCGTATTGTCAAAGAGCATCCGTCCGCTCCCCATCGTAAAGTACAAGGATGGTGTGGCTTACGATAAGTTTGACGATCCCGAGCTCCGCTACCGCCAGCGCTACGTCGACCTCGTGGTAAACGACGGTGTCAAGGAGATCTTCATCAAGCGCAACAAGGTATACACCTCAATGCGTGAGTTCTTCAACACCCGCGGCTACATGGAGGTAGAAACCCCCGTACTACAGTCAATCCCCGGTGGAGCGGCAGCACGCCCCTTCATCACACATCATAACGCATTGGATATCCCCTTGTACCTGCGTATTGCCAACGAGCTCTACCTGAAGCGTCTTATCGTAGGTGGCTTCGAGGGCGTATACGAGTTCTCTAAGAACTTCCGCAACGAGGGTATGGACCGCACACACAACCCCGAGTTCACCTGCATGGAGATCTACGTTTCCTACAAGGACTACAACTGGATGATGAACTTCACCGAGCAGATGCTCGAGAAGATCTGTCTCGACGTGAATGGTACGACCGAGGTGCAGGTGGGTGAGAACGTGATCAGCTTCAAGGCTCCCTTCGCGCGCCGCACCATGACAGAGGCTATCAAGGAGTTTACCGGCATCGACATCACCGGCATGGACGAGGCTCAGCTGCGCGATGTATGCAAGCAGCTCAACATCGAGATTGACGACACCATGGGTAAGGGTAAGCTCATCGACGAGATCTTCGGCGAGAAGTGCGAAGGCAACTACATACAGCCCACCTTCATTACCGACTATCCCATCGAGATGTCGCCCCTTTGCAAGCGTCACCGCGAGAATCCCGAGCTCACCGAGCGTTTCGAACTTATGGTCAATGGTAAGGAGTTGTGTAACGCTTATAGCGAGCTCAACGACCCCATCGACCAGCTGGGTCGTTTCCAGGAGCAGTTGCGCCTGAGCGAGAAGGGTGACGATGAGGCGATGTTTATCGATAA